>JBEIVL010000035.1:0-21113 GCA_040373885.1 Aphanothece sp. | reverse complement strand
CACGCCGGTGCGTCGCGCCTTCCTCGACCCCGCTCCCTTGCCGAGCTGGGTGCCCACAGGCCCTGGCCCCCTGGTGCTGGCCATGGGCGGCAGCCAGGGAGCGGTGGGGTTGAACCGCATGGTGCGGCCCCTGCTGCCCAAACTGGTGGCGGCGGGCTGTCGGGTCGTCCACCTCACGGGCAACAACGATCCGGAGGCGGGTCAGGTGCGGTTGGAGGGGGTGGTGGAGCGGCCCTTCAGCGATGAATTGCCGGGTTTGCTGCAGCACGCCGACCTGGCCATCAGCCGGGCAGGGGCCGGCAGCCTCAGCGAGCTGGCCGTGTGCGGCACACCGGCCGTTCTGGTGCCCTACCCCCAGGCCGCCGAGAAACACCAGGATGCCAATGCGGAGGCGGCAGCGGCCCTGGGGGCGGCGGTGATCGTCGCCCAGCATCCAGCGGAGGACCCCACCCTGGAGCGCACGGTGTGGCGCCTGCTGGGACCTCGGCTGCGGGGCGTTGCCCCCGAGGCGCTCCAGGGAGCGGCCGGGGAGGTCGATCCACTCAGCAGCCTGCGCTCAGGCATGGAGCAGCTGGCTGTGCGGGATGCAGACCGGCGGCTGGCGGACCTGCTGGTGGCGTTGGCCCAAACCGATCGTCAGGGTCGCTGAGGGTTCACGCCGTGGGAGGTGGTGCTCAGGGACCTCAGCCCTCAGCCCCGCTCAAAACAGACCAGTCGTGAGAAATAGAACGGGGCCTGGTTGAGTTCCCGGTGCACGGGGGTGAAACCGGCGGCGGCAGCGGCCGCCACGATGCCGTCCTCCCGCAGTTGATAGGCCCGGGTGGTCTTGCTGGGACCCGGGAACAGCTGGCCGATGCCCTTGAGCAGCGCCAGCAGGGGGGTGTAGGGGGCGAAGCTGACAATCAGACGCTTCTCGGCCAGCCCAGCCAGGTGGGTCACCATCTCCTCGGCGGCCGCCTGGGGATAGTGGATGAAGACATCCAGACAGATCACGGTGTCGTAGCGACCGGAGAGGCTTTCCAGGTCGGAGGCCTCAAACTGCAGCCGCTCTTCGCTGATGCCGGCCTCCTTGGCGCGCCGCGCCGCCTCGGCCACCATGGCGGCGGAAAGATCGCTGGCGGCCACGGAGGCACCCAGCTGGGCCAAGGGCAGGGCCAGGCTGCCGACCCCACAGCCGGCGTCACAGACGGTGATGCCCTTCAGATCGCCCTGCTGGCCCAGCCAGGCCAACACGGCATCGACGGTTTTCTGATGCCCGATGCGGATGTTGCGCTGCACCTTATTGACGTCGTCGCTGTCGCTGTAGATGCGGTTCCAGCGCTCAAAGCCCTTGGTTTCGAAATAGGTCTGGACCTCTGCCTTCTCGGCCGCCTTGCGGTCGCCAGGGGCCTCGGAAACGGCGGCCACGGTCGGCTCAGGGGGCATGGACTCTCGGCGGAGCAGGTTGGCGGGAGCTTAAGGGGAGAGCGGTTGGGCCTGCAGGGCGGCCCAGGCCATTCGCCTGCCGCAGGAGTGCCAGTGCGCTGCCTCTCCCTGGCGATCGCGCACGGCCACGGCCAGCGATGGGGGAGATGAATCCTGGGCTTGTGGAGTGGCCATGGAGCTGGAGCACGATGAAAACCCAAATCATTCGCCATAAAAAAGCCCCGCAACACGCGGGGCAAGCTGGGCTGTTAGGGGCTATTGAATGGCAACCGAGAGCTTCAAACAGTGGGGACTGCGCTGGCATGTCGGCGAGCGTCCCGCACACGACGACGCAGTCGACGGCCATAGCCGAGGGCCACAGCAGCGCCACAAAGAGGCAGGGGGGCGGGGGCGGCTGTTGTGGGCACAAAAGCCGCCTGGGAAGGATCGGGAGTAAAAATACCATTGCAATTATACAAATTAACCATTGCATCCGCGATCTGATTGCAATAAATACCGCCACTTAGCCCAGGTACAGGGGCGCCTGGATAATAAGCGCCAAAGGCTACCTGTTGCTGTTGCCCAGCCCTTGCATACAAGGCGTCGGCGCCAAGGACCTGTCCATTCTGAATATAAAATGCATAGGGCAATGAAGCCGAGTTTTGGAACGCCCAATTCCCTCCCAAGGCCAAGGTCAGAGGGGTTTCAACAACTTCGATAACCTCGCCGGCGCCGCCAGGGTTATAGCCCTCAACGAGACCCTTGATGGTTGCTCGAGTTGTATCACCATTTTGGTCAACAAAATACCAATTAAAATCAAGCGCCCGTGCTCCAAGCGGCGCCGCGATTACGCCCCCCACGGCAAGCACTCCACAGGCAACAAGGCCGCGAACCATGGACAACTGCCTACGGTTGACTGCGAAAAAGAAAGACATGCTAGTGATAGCTAGGTGAACTGGTTAAGCCAATCCGGCAGCCTTGTCAGACAAAGATCTGCTCGGCATTTTTGCCAAATCTGACTAGAGACTCAGGCTAGGCAGTCTTTTGCCGTTGAACGGATCCAAATACAAAGACTTTCACTCAATTCACTCCAGCACTCCAATACCAAAGCGATGCTCCCCACACCAATCAACAGTCAAAAGGGCTCCTCACCGCCAGCGTGGTTGGCAGTGAGGAGCCCAGCCCAGCAATGGTCTTTGTGTGTCTCTATTTATTTACGAGCAGCAGAGAGGCGCTGACGCAGACGACGGCTCCAGCCGAAGGCGGCGCTGATTCCCACGACGGGAAGCGCCCCGGGCACCGGTGGGGTGGTGCCCACGATCACCGTGCCGGCGGTCACGTATTCGCCCGTAGGAATGCTGACGGAGGCACTGGTCAATGCCTCATCAGAAATGAAGCCGAAGAACGAAGTTTTCGACGTGGAATTGCCAGTGTAAGCAAAGATGCCTGATGGAAAAAGCAGGGAAAAATCAATGGTGGCGGGCTGCATAATACCGCTGGCATTAGTGCCGTAAAAGTAACCTCCGAAAGCCTTGATACCGGAACCAAAGGTAAAATCTAAATAGGATGGATTCCTCAGAAGGGTGCTGATATCATTGCTAAAAGGAACGACATATTTACCCCCTGAAGCAGCAAGGCTATAGGAAAAACCGCTGCCAGCATAATTAGGATAATTGCTAATCATATTCGGCTCACTGAAGTAGCCCGGCGCCAGCGCTGCCTCAAAGTCAGCTTTGCTGGTGTAGTTCGTAATGGCAGCCTGGGAACTGGGAGCCAAGCCAACTACCAATGATCCAGCAATGATCGCAGTCGCAACGCAACGGGAAGCAAGACTAATCGCCATGAGAAACTTCTAAAAGAGGGGACGGCCCGTGCAAGAATCATCCAAAGAAATTAATTCTTTCTTCGAAATTAAGTCTTTTCATGGGCACCTATTAAACGTACTTACAGCGCATACTTTTGACCAATAGGAATATAAAGACTTTCCATCAATGCTTGCCTCTAGCCCCATGGGTCTCTCGCCTCTCCTCGCTCCCCACCCCCCTGACTGGCAGCCTGTGGCAGCCAATGGCGGCTGGACGTATCACGACCGGGTCAACGGTTCCGGCGAGGGCCAGCTCGCCTGCGACTTTTACGCCGAGCGCTACCCCCACAGTGACCGCCAGACATGGCAGCGGCGCCTGGACGGTGGCGAAATCCAGCGAAACGACCAACCGCTCCTGGTTGACGCCCCCCTGGCCCGGGGCGATCGACTGACCTGGCACCGCCCCCCCTGGCAGGAAGAGGCCGTCCCCGGCTCCTGGGAAACGATTTTCGATGATGGCGACCTGCTAGCCCTCAACAAACCGAGTGGTTTGCCGGTGTTGCCCGCCGGCGGCTTCCTTGAGCACACCCTGTTGCGCCGACTCGAAAGGCATCACGCCGCAGACCCCACCGGCATCCCGAGGCCCGTGCATCGTCTGGGGCGATTCACCAGCGGCCTGCTGCTCTGCGCCCGCCGCCCCACCAGTCGGGCCTGGCTGAGCGCCCGGCTCAGGGAAAGCACCGCCCACCAGGACGAGTCCAACACCAGCCACCGGAGCCCTGCCGAGGTCGGCAATATCGCCGGCAACCAGGTCCGAGCATGCCGCAAGCTCTACCGGGCCCTGATCGCCCCGTCTGCCCTCGGCCTGCGGGTCGGCGACACATTGACCCTCACCACCCCCATCGCCCGCCAGCACCACCCACGGCTGGGGACCATCTGGGCCGCCGGCCGCCACGACGATCCATCAGCCCTGAACGCCCGCAGCCACCTCACCCTGGTCGAACAACGCCGCGATGCCGACCTGGTGGAGGTGGCGATCGCCAGCGGCCGACCCCACCAGATCCGCATCCATTGCGCAGCGGCCGGAGCCCCCTTGCTGGGCGATCCGCTTTATCAAAGCGGCGGTGCAGCCATCGCCGCAGCCTTGCCCGGAGAAGGGGGCTACAGGCTTCATGCCAGGCGGCTGGAGCTGCCACAGCCGGATGGCTCCGTCCTGATTCTGGAAACACCCTCCAGCAAAGGCCTCTGGTGGAGCCATGACACGGAATGATGGGTTTCATGACCCCCTCACCCCAGCGACGGCTGCATCTGCCGCATCCGTCCGAAAACCTGGTCTACATCCTGGCGCTAGCCCTCTCGCCCCTGGGCAATTACCTGCTGCAGATGCTGGTGCTGGGTGAATATCAAAAGGTCCTGGGAGAGCAGCGCATTTGGCTGCATGGAGCCATCAATGCCAGTTATGCCCTGTTCATCGGCGGCACGATTCCGACCCTCTTCACCCTGCTGCTGCGCACAGGTGTGCACCGCAGCGCCGATATCAGGCGAGTGCTGGGGGGATTCGGTTTCGCCTGCAGCCTGGATCTGCTGCTGAATATCATCATCGTCAACCTGGCGATCGTGCATATCAAATTGCAGTCCTACGACCTGCTGTTGCAGGCCTTGGTGTTGTACCTGTCCATGAATCTGATTTTCTTCTTCTGGTATTGGTACGTCGACTATCCCGAGCAGCTGCGCCATCTCAGCGATCCCAGCGATCTACCTGACATCCTGTTTCCCGAACAAACCGAAAACCTGATTCCCCGTTGGCGTCCCCATCCGATCGACTATCTCTTTTTCACTGTGCTCTCCAGCAACACCCTCGGTCCTCCCGAAGGCCATGTGGTGCTGGGACGCCGCAGCAAACTGCTGCAGATCGGCCACACGATCACAACCCTGGTGGTGTTTTTGGTGCTGGTGGCCCGGGCCATCAACACCCTCACCTGATCTGAGACGTGCCGATGGCTCCGGATCCCACAAGCCCCGAATCGTCGCATCAGGCCGTCGCGATTCGCCTACAACCCCGCGCCAGCCGCGAGGCCATCGATGGCGAGCGTGAGGGATGCATCGCCATCCGGCTCATCAACTCCCGCCGGACGCGAACCGGCATCGGCCTCACCGATAAACCAACGCACGAGGGCCGACAGGTCCTCGCCGCCATGGCCCCGGGCGATCAGGGTCTCCTCCAAGGCGGCCACCTGTTCGCTCACGGGCAACTCCAGGCCCACATCGGCGGCCGTCGCCAGGGCGATGGCCAGATCCTTGCGGTGCAGCTCCAGCTTGAAGCCCAGCGGGAAATGGCCAGCCAGCATGGCTCCGGCCCTGTGACGCAGGGCCCAGGAATCCGCCGCACCGCTTGAAAGGGCCTCACACACGGCGGGCATCGGCAATCCCAACCGCACCCCCAGGGCCATGGCCTCCGCCACCGCGGCATAGCTGCCCGCCACCAGCACCTGATTGACCGCCTTGACCCGTTGGCCGGCTCCCACCGCTCCGAAGTGGTTGATGCTCCCCCCCACCACCTCCAGCAAAGGCCGGGCCCTCTCCAGATCTGCGGGCTCTCCGCCCACCAGCACCGCCAGGGTGCCGGCGCGGGCCCCCTCGGTGCCCCCCGTCACCGGTGCATCGAGATAGGCCAAACCGTGCCCGGCCAGGGTCCTTGCCAGGGCTTCGCTGGTGGCTGGGGCGATGGTCGAGAAATCAATCACGAGGGTGCCCGGAGAGGCCCCGGCCACCACCCCCTCAGGGGCCAGCAGCATCTGCCGCACCGCATCGTCATCCCGCAGGCAAAGGCAGACGATGGAGGCCTCGGTGGCGGCGGCGGCCGGAGATGGGGCCCGGAGGCCCCCCAGGGCCTCCAAGGGCATTTCCCGCTCCCGGCTGCGGTTGTGCACGAGCAAGGGCACGCCAGCGGCCAGCAGGTTGGCGGCCATGGGAGCTCCAAGGGCACCGAGCCCCAGAAAAGCCACCTGGGGCCAGACAGCGTCAGAAACAATCATGGGCCCGGGATCGCCAGGCAACCACGCTGCCACGGAGGGACTGGGCCACTGAGGGATTGGACCAACAAGAGTCCAGGCCACGGGAGCAAGGGGCCACAGGGAGCAAGAACGTCAAGTGGACTGCGGCGCCACGGGACCAGAAACGGCCATGGCGCCAACCAAGACGATGGCGGACGATGGAGCCTGGCTTGTCTCGTGCCAACCGGATGGCCCACCCCGAACCCCAGCCCCAGGTGATCAACGCATCGCGGCACCAGATGCAGTTACCGCGTCAACCCAGGGCCTTTCACCGCCACCTGCTGCCGACGGCCCTCGCCCTGGCCAGTGGGGCCCTGCTGAGTGGCTGCGGCCCCCGTCCCCCCTGGCCGGTGCAGTGGCTGGCCGAAAGCCCCCTGCCCCGCCAGCCCCAGATCGCCCTGCGGCAATGCGAAGCGCGACTGGGGCTGACACCTGAACGATCCACCCCCGCCGACGCCACCAACTTCGGCGAGCGCCAGGGCCACGACGTCTACGGCCGAGCGGTGCCGAACCGGCCCCAATTGATCGTGCTGCACGAAACCGTGATCAGTGCCGCCGACACCCTGCGCAAATTCGCCACGCCCCACCCCAAGGATGACGACCAGGCCAGTTACCACGTGCTGGTCGACATCGGCGGACAACGTCTGCGGGTGGTGAAGGATGACCAACGCGCTTACGGCGCCGGCATGGCGGCATGGGGGGACATGACCGTGCGCATCCGTCCGACGTCACTGGGCTCGATCAACAACCTGGCCCTACACCTCAGCCTCGAATCGCCGGCCGATGGCCGCGGTGACACGGCGACCCACAGCGGCTACACCGACGCCCAGTACCGCAGCACTGCCGCCCAGGTTCTGCTCTGGCAGGCCCGCTACGGCATTCCCCTGAGTCGGGTCACCAGCCACGCGGCTGTCGACCGCAGCCACAGTCGCTACGACCCCCGCAACTTTCGCTGGGGACGCTTCGATCAGGCCTGGCGAAAGGCGGCCAAGACCTGCGGTTTTGAGGTCTATGACACGGGCCGGGCCACGCTTTAAGCCAGCCCTATGGCTGATGAGAGGGGAACCCGGCGAAAGGGTTTCCGCCGGAAGCGCCGATAGACATCGAAGTCGCTGTCCAGGGAGAGGATGTCGGCGATGTCCAGGCGCTCCGAGAGTGTCACCAGGGTGAGATCGGCGAAGTCACCGGGCAGATCGGCGTAGCGCTGGTTGAGTTCGGCGATGCGGGCGTAATCCTCCGGAACCAGCTTGATCGCATTGATTCCGCCGCGGCTCACCGCCCCGTGCAGGTGGTTCTGAGCGGCGAGGACGCGGGGATCACCGAGATTGCCCAGCAGCCAGAGCACCTCGACGCTACAGATCGGCGAGGTGATCAGTTGGGCGGCGTTCTGATCAAAGAAGGATTCGCAATCGCCATGGCCCAAATCGCGCCGCTAGCCCCTTGAGCCCCTAGGGCGCCGGCGGCGGCCTAGGTCGACCTGCTGGATGGCTTCTCCATCCCCACCCCCTATCCCGACAGCTACCCAGAGGGCACACCGGGGGAGCACTTAGGCAGACTTCAGAGCGAGCAGGCCCTTCTTCATGCCCGTGCCATCACCGAGGGGATCCGTGCGGCGCTGACCAGCTGCTGCTGATCCTGCGGCGCTGCGACGAGCCGATCGGGGAACAGCTGCGCCGCTGGGATACCAATTTGCTGCCGCTGGCCTGCAATCTACTGGTGTATAGCCATTGAGGAATGGTGCAGCCTGCCGCGGTGGAATCCCAAGCTGGGGGAGGCGTTGCTGACCGACACCCGTAGACTGGGGGAAATGCCGGGGTCCATGGCGTTACCGGCGCCGCACCGATTGCAAGGCGATGGCGTCAGCGACCGCGCTGCCCTAGCCCAGGCCCGCGAAGCCGAAGACAGCGTGCCGTGGGCACAGGTCAAGGATGACCTTGGCTCGCTTTGACATCGGTTTTTAAATCAGCACCCACCGCTGTCTTTGAGATCTCTAAAGTGAGTCGCCATCACCAAAGAAAAGCTTCCCAAGCTGAGACAAGTATCTTCAGTCCCTATAGCTTCCCATGGACTTCACCACACTCATTAATCACCTAGAACCCAGTCAACGGATGGTGCAATCCTGGGTCGCCTCCAGTGGCATGCGCATGAGCTTTGTGGTGGCCTTTAAATCCCGTCTCTCCTTGCTGGGCATGATTTCGACATTCAAGCAGCGCAAACGCCTGGTGGGAGTGGCAAGCGATGAAGAAACAGCCCTCCATTATGTGCAACTTTGCAGACCCGGCATGCTGTTGTGTGGTGATCAACTGCAAGAGGGAGATGGTTATTCGCTGGTGGCCCGAGCCAGGAAGCTGGTTCCAGATCTGCGTGTCGTGATGATCCTGAATGAGCCATATCCCGATGTGGAGCGGGCCATTGCCCTCAAAGTTGAAGTGATCTGCCTAGATGAAGATATGCTTAGACCCGAACGAACCGTGGCTTTTGGTCTGCTAACTGCACTTGGCGGAAAACACTTTGTCTCTCCCCTGGCCCAGGAGAGCCTGAAGCGGGTCCTGACTGCGGAGGAAACGGACGCAACCTCCATATTAACTCCCACGGAAAAGAAAGTGATGGAACTCATGATCGGTGGATTAACTGATCGAGACATTGCCAATCAGCTCCACCTCAGCATCCACACCATACGCGATCACAACAAGTCAATCCGCAGCAAGTTTGGGGTAAAAAGCAAGTTGCAACTGGCATCCATGATGCTGCGTAATTCACTGAGACTCTCCGCCTGATCGCGCTACGCGGAATTAGGGCGATGGGCACATTCCTATCAAGTAAGGCCCGTCATCACTCGGCGTCCCAGCTTCTCAAGCCCTTGGACCTTCCCGGCCTCGCCAAGCCGGCGCCCCCCGCTAACCCAGAAATCTTTATAGTATTCTGTCATCTCCAAAAAGAACGTCCCAGCAGTGATTACACCAACGCCCAATACCGGAGCGCGGCGGCCCAGGTGCTGCTCTGGCAGGCCCGCTACGGCATTCCCCAATCAGCGAGAAACATGGCAACGAAGTTGAAAAATTGTTCTACGACTCAGCAAAAAGCCCGATCCTTCGGCCCTAATCCTTTTTATGGACGTCACTTCTCGGGTTGATACTCTAGACCCCAATTCGCAGATGTTGCGAACTTGGTTCTTATCCAGTGGCATACGCCGATCCTTTGTACTGGCCTTCGAATCTCGTCTCTCATTGGTGGGCGTGATTTCATTTTTCAAGGATCGCAAAACCCTGGTAGGAGTGGGGACCGATGAAGAAACAGCCCTCCACTACGTGAAACTCCACAGACCCGGCATGTTGTTTTGTGGTGATCAACTTGAGGTCGGAGATGGTTATTCGTTGGTGGCCAAAGCCAAGGATCTGGTTCCAGATCTACGTGTCATGATGATTCTTTCTGCGGCCAATCCAGATGTGGAGCGGGCCATTGCTCTCAAACCTGAAGTCATCTGCCTGGATCAGGATCTCTTGGGACCCGAGCGAACTGTGGCATTTGGCTTACTGGCTGCATGCCAGGGAAAGCACTATGTCTCTCCCCTGGCCCAGGAGCATCTGAATCGAGTTCCGTCCGCAGAAGAGACGGATGCCACCTCCATCTTGAGCCCTACGGAAAAGAAAGTCATGGAACTCATGATCAGCGGATTAAGCGATCGAGACATCGCCAACTCCCTCCACCTCAGCATCCATACCGTACGCGATTACAACAAGTCGATCCGCCGCAAATATGGGGTGAAAAGCAAAATGCAACTGGCAGCCATGATGCTGCGCATGTCCATCGGCCTCCCAGCCTGATTGCGCTAGGCGGGACGCAGCCAGGAGCTGAGATGGGCATCGAGGGCCGCCAGGGCCGCCTCAGTCGCTGGCAGGGCACGAAAGCCGATGAACCCATCCGGGCGAATCAGGACCGCACCACTCTTGGGCACGCCTGCCCGCGCAGGCTCCAGGCCCAGTGAATGGCCATCGCACCAGTCCACCCGGCCCCGCCAACGCCAAACAAACCGCTCGCCCGCCGCGCCCGCCGGCGGACCGAACCAGAGCAGCTGATGCCGCGCCGACCTGAGACGGCAACGGTCGGGCCAACGCTCGCCCGGAGCCGGTAAGGGCACCATGCCATCGGCAGCGTCGGGGTCCGGGCGCAAAGCCTCGGCCGGTTCAGCTCCCCGCCCCTCCAGGCCTTCACCCCGATACTCGCCGATCAGGGGGCTGCCGGCGTAGGACACATCCAGCATGCCGCGGCGGGTCTGCAGCGCCCGATCGGTGGGCCCATCGAGGACCGGCAGAGTCGGCACCGCCCCACCGGAGCAGCTGGCCACCAGGGAGGCAATTCCCTGGTGCTGCTCGTCGGACACCTCCAGCGCATGGCGATCCGCCATCCCCCGCTCAATGGCATAGGTGTCCAGCAGGGCGGGATCGGCCTCGTTGCGCACCACCAAGGCCAGTTTCCAGGCCAGATCAGCCGCATCCATCAAGCCCGCATTCAACCCCTCGCCGCCCCAGGGGCTGGACAAGTGGCCGGCATCGCCGATCAGAAAGCATTGCCCCTCCGCCAGCTGGGGCACCTGGCGGCGATGCATGCGGAAGCAGGACATCCAACTGGGATCGAGCGGTCCCGGGTCCCGGCCCAGGCGCTCGCGCACCAGCTGGCGCACCTCCTCGGCCTGCGGGAGGGGCTCCCCTTGCTTCGGGGGCGGCCATTCCGTCAGCACCAGGCGCCGCCCCTCGGGCAGCACCCCCAGGAACAAAGGACCGGCCTCAGACACCACCAGCACATGCTGATCCGGCGGCAGCGACGACTCCGCCAACCCCGCCTCCGCCACGAGGTAGTGGCCCGGATAGGTGTTTCCCTCCAGCTCCTCCCGCAGCGAAACGCGGGTGAGGCTGTGGGCGCCACTGGCATCGATCAGCCAGCCCAATCGCTCGAGCACCTCTTCGCGGCCGTCATGGTGGCGCAGCTCCACCCGCACCCCCTCCACCCCCGGTTGCACAGCCGTGACGCTCACCCCATGCTCCAGTCGCCCCCCCAACTGCTCCAGTCGAGTGGTGAGCAGGGCTTCAGTGCGCCACTGGGGCAGGCAGCACTGAAACGGCCAGGGTGCATCGATCTGGTCCATGCGGCCCCGGGCCAGCGGTTGGTGGTCCGGACCCAGCACCAGGGAATGCCGCACCGCCACCCCGGCCTGCAGAAAAGGCTCAAGCAGTTCCGCTCGATCCAGGATCTCAAGGGTGGCGGGCTGCAGGGACGTGCCCCTGGCCTGGCGGTGGGGCACCAGCTCCCTCTCGATCAACCGGGCGGCGATGCCGTGGCGGGCCAGTTCGCAGGCAGCGAACAACCCCGAGGGACCGCCGCCAATGATCAGCACCTGGGGGGCCATGGCGGGCGCCGGGTTTAAAAAACAGGGTCATTCTGCTCAGACAGCCCTCAGGCTCTGAACCCCTCGGAGCGCGAGAATCCACCAGGGTCCGGATTGGTGGTGCGCCAGAGGGCCTCCTTCACGGCGTCGGCGAGGGAGGCGCTAGTGCTCAACGGCCCCAGATCGTTGTCAGCAGAGCTGAGTCGCATGGCCAGGGCAGGGCTGATGCCGGTGAGAATCGGATGGCAGCCCATCAAGGAGACACTGCCGCAGAGGCCCCGCAGGAACTCCCGCAACCCTTCCTGGCTGTCCACCAGACCCGACAGATCAAAAATGAACACGCGGGCCTTTTCGCTCACGATGCGCTCCAGGCTGGCCCGCCGGATCGACTCCGCCCGTTCGCTATCGATGACCCCGATCAGAGGCAGAATCAACACCCGGTCGCTGAGCTTGGAGACCGGGGCCGAGAGGGCGTGAACGGTCTCACTGGTGCGAACAAGGTTGTCGAGGGTCTCAAACAGTGAGGATTCAAGAGCTTGCAGATCGTCCGCCAGGGCCCCGGCCTCATTGCCGTCACCAGCCAGGGCCTTGACTTGGCTTAGTTCGTGCCGCAGTCGCTCGCGATCCGCCCCGTACCAACCGTGCTCCAGCAAGTTGTGGGTGTGGCGCTGCAGGCGCTGCAGGGGAGTGACCAGATGGCGGCTGATCCAAAGGGAGCCGCCCCCCGCCACCGCCAAGGCCAACAAGGCGTTGAGCAAACTCTCCCGCAGCTGCTGATTGGCGGGGGCATTGATCTCGGAGCGGGGGATTTCGGCGATCAGGGCCCAGGGTCGGCGACTCTGAGACTGATCGCCGCCGATGGGCTCGAAAGGGGTGTAAACCCCCAGCACCGACTGGCCAAAGCTGTTGCGATAGAAGTCATAGCCGCTGCGACCCGCCAAGGCGGCCTTGGCGGCGGGGGTCACCTCCGGCAGGACACCCTCCACCCCCTGACTCACCCGATCGGCCAATTGGGGGTCGAGTGCTCCTTGACGCAGGGCCAGGGCCGCCTCGGCGGGATGTTCTTTCTGGAGGCGAGCAATTGACACCCGCACGCCGTTTGGATCCACCACCACCAAGTCACCACCATCGCCGAGACCAAGTTCACGCCAGTGGTAATCGGAGGTCAATTGTTTTTGAAACTCCTCAAATTTGACCTGCAAGATCAGATAACCCTTCAACGCACCGTCATTGGCGTAAATCCCTGTACCAGTAAAAAATGAGGGAGCGCCATTGGAAAACAAATAATGGCGCAAATCAGAGAGCTGAACCCTTTGAACATCTCCTTGCCATTGACCAGACTTGGCTTGCCTTTGGCGGCTCTGGGCCCGAAGCTTCTCGAACATCAAGCCAAAATTGGTCGCATGGGCCGCATCCCGCAGCAGGTTGGTGCCCATGTCGGCCTCATTGGCCATGCTGAACACAATGTTGCCCGCCGTGTCCACCAACAGCAGGTCGTGCAACATAAAAGCGTGACGCTCGGGATTGAGCGACTCGAAGACCTTGCGGTAGAGCTTGTCGTAAGCCGTCCGATTCGGGCCGGGCCATTCGAGCCGGGCCTCAGGATCCCTCGGCGAATCGAGTAAGTAGGTCTGCTGCAGAGCACGGCCCTGGGGCTGGGAGGGCATCAGGCTGGTGACATCCAGGCCGCTCCACTGGGACGATGCCCGACGCAGCAACGGAGCCAGCACCTCTCGCTGGTAATACCCGCGCAACTCCGTCGCCCGGTCCGGCTGCTCCCTCAGAGTGGCGAACTCGCGCACGAGCCCAGGCAACTCGGCGATGACGGTGTCATCCTCCGCCAGAACCAGGGTGAGGGAACGCAGCTGGTCAAGGTAGGAGTGAAACGCATCGGCCTTGAACGCAAGAATGCGCTTGAATTGATTGTGCTGCCGATCCACTAGTTGGCGCCGCAGCTGAAGCTGGCTGAGCAGCGTTGCCACCAGTAGGGAAAGCGCGACAGTGCTGAGGATCCAGGTCGCGAGGCTGGAAGCCAAGGAGCGACGATCCAGGATCGACAGGCCTCGGAAAAGCTGGCGCATAGTCAGGCGCAACGCCATGCTCCTGGAACCTGGGTGCTGATTTTAATGAAAAGACCCAGTGGCTATGCTCGTAGAGGATTTTACCAAGCTCATTTCCCGCTTACCCTCCCTGCCAGCTCTCCCGCCATGAGCGACCTGGAACCAGCCGAGCTCCTGTTCCGCCACGGGCTGAGCGATAATGATCTTGGGAAAGTTCGCCAACTGGCCCCGTTCCTCGCCCCCAGTCTGGAACGCGTGTTTTCCGCCTACGACAACTGGCTCAACGCCGTCCCGAGTCGTGCCGGTCTGCTGGGGCATGGCACGGGCAACGACAACGGCCTCGCCGATTACTGGAGACAATTTCTACAGGCGAAGGTTGATCGAGACTTCATTGACTCACGTACCCGCCTCGGCAGCAACTATGCCGAACTTGATGTCAGTCTGCCCGCCTGCATCGAAAGCCACGACCAGATGTTTGCCCTGTTGCTGGATCTAGCGGCCAGTCAGGCCCATCGAGGGGGTGGCAACGCCGATGTGATCGCCAGCCTCAGCAGGCTGCTGCACCTAGACCTGAGCCTCATCACCAGCGGCTACCTCGACAAACGGGACGAACTGCTGGCCCTGCAGAGCCATGCCGTGATGGAGATGTCGACTCCTGTCACCGAAATCTGGGAGGGCATCCTGTTGCTGCCCTTGGTGGGCCTGGTCGACAGCCGCCGCTCGGAGGACATCATGCATGCCGTGCTCAATGCCATCTCGGCGACCCATGCCAGAGAATTCATCCTCGACATCAGCGGTGTCGGCGTCGTCGACACCGCAGTCGCCAATTACTTGATCAAAATCACCAGGGCCACAGCGCTGATGGGCTGTGAATCGACCATCTCCGGCATTTCGCCCGCGATTGCACGCACCATTGTTCAACTCGGCGTCGATGTCGGCCAAGTGCGAACCACCGCCACCATGATGGATGCCCTCAGTAACGCCTTTGCTCGTCAAGGCATCACCCTCAGCGGCCACTCCCGAATCCTGCAACGCGCATGACGGCCAGCGCCAGCCGCCGGGGGGAGCCAACCTCGATCGCCGAGTCCCCGCAGTCCGTCCGCGACGCCGAAGATAATCCCTTCCAGATCACCCGGAGCTGCCTGACCCTGCTGCTTCCCGAAGACTTGGGGCACCAGCACATCGAACGACTGATGCGATCCCTGCTGCCCAACCTCAGTGAAAACAATCGTGTCGCCAGCGTTATCTTCGATTGCACCCACCTTCGCCTGATCGATCCCACCGATCTGGGCGAACTCATGGGCCTGGTTCAAACCATCTCCCTGATGGGCAAAGGGGTGGGGTTCTGCAGCATCTCGCCAGGATTCGCCGCCCTTCTCGTCGATCTGGATCTGGCTCCACACCACGCCATTTTCGGCCGAGACCTCGATGATGCCATCGCCCGACTGACGGTTGGTGATCAGCGAAACGAGAGCTCCAAAGCCTTCACTTCATGGTGACAAGCGTGGATTGGCCCATGCCCCAGCGGGTCCTTCTGCGCCATCCCGGCGACGCCAGCCGCGCCACTGTTCGGGCCCTGCGGTTAGCCCGCTCCAGTGGCCTTTCTGCCGCGAGGGCCAGTCAATTGGCAACCGCCGTCTCAGAGCTGGTTGGCAATGTGGTCAAGTACGCCGAAGCCAAAGGCGAAGTGCGATTCCAATCCGTCGCCGATGGCGATGGTCAGCATTGGTTGGAGGTGGTTGTGGCGGATCAGGGACCCGGCATGGCCAACACCCCCCAGGCCCTCGAAGAGCATTACAGCAGCGGAGGCACCCTGGGTCTCGGGTTGCCGGGGGCCCGTCGCCTGGTGGATGACTTCGAGCTGCGCAGCCGCGCTGGTGAGGGGACCTGGATCCGCATCCGCATGTTGCTGGCCCCCGCCGCGGAGGAACGAACCCCGTCGATCCATGCCCCGCAGGCTGGGGGCAGCCATGGTTGAGATCGTCGCCCAAGGGACTTCTGCGGTGCTCCCCGGCGAGGCCTACCGAGGGGCCCGCTCGCGCCTGCTGAAGCTCCTGCGTGAATTGGGTCAGCCTGAGGCGCTGGCTCTGCAAACCACGAGTCGCTTCTCCGCTCTCTATCGCAGCCTGCCAACGGGCAGCAGCATCGGCGTCGAAGTGGGTGAGGCCCCAGGGCACCTTGAATTGCATCTGAGGCTGCGGCCGACCTCCGGTGGTCCCATCGACCTGAGCCCACTGGGACCCCACTTCACCTTGATGGAGACATCGGAGACGGTTCCAGGCGAGATCGCTCTATGTCGACGCTTACCCGTGAAGAGTCAGCTGGCCATCACGCGCTGCCGCGCCATCCTGAACGAACGCACCGCCGAGGAACTGGCTCTTGATGTCTCCGATGCCACGGTGCGCCTGCGGGACACACGAAACGTCCTTGATGGGGTTCAGCAGGAATTGACCATCGCCGCCGACATCCAGCGGCAGATGCTGGTGAGCGAGCGGGAACTCAACAAACTGACCCCCGGCCTCGACGTCGCCGCCATGATGATCCCCAGCAAAGGCGTTGGTGGTGATCTCTACGACTGCATTCCCATCGGAGACAGCCGCTATCTGCTGTGCATCGGCGACGTCTCAGGAAAAGGAGTTCCCGCCGCGCTGATGATGAGCACCTGTCTGACCTTGCTGCGGGCCTACGCCGAGATCCTGGAATCACCAGCGGCAATCATGGCCCGCATCAATCAACGCATGAGCCGTGGCAATGACAACTGCGGTTTCACCACGCTGCTGATTGGCATCCTGGACGCCCTGAATGGGGAATTTCGTTATTGCAATGCTGGCCACAACCCAGCCCTGGTCCTTCGCCAGAACGGCGATGTCGAGACATTGAAAAACGTGCATGGCGTTGCCGTTGGCATCCTGGAAGGTGGGCTCTATGGGGAAGACAGCCTGATTCTTGCCGAAGGAGAAACGTTGCTGGCTTACACCGATGGTGCCAATGAGACGTTCAACCACCAGCGCGAGCGCTTTGGTCTTGATCGCATGATCAGCTTCTTCCAAGGGACTTCTGCCGATTCAACGCCTCGGCTGATGCGCCGTTTCATTCGCCATCTCCGCGATTTCGGCGCCAATGAACCACAACACGACGACATCACCATTCTGGCCGTCCGTCGTCTGCCCTGGAACCACCCCAAACCGGAGGGGCAACTGAGCATCAGTATCGGCAACCAGGTCACTGATCTCACGCTCATCCGCACCGCCGTGACCACATGGTGCCAAGAACACCATGTGCCCAAACCCAGCCACCGCCGTCTGCAGGTGATTCTCGATGAACTGATGGGCAATGCCATCCACCATGGACTGGTGGGCATGGACCGAGAAGCAGTGTTGAAACTGGACTTGAGTCGCCAAGGCCAGCAGCTGCGCATTCTGCTGCAGGACAATGGCCCTCCCTTCAATTTGTTGGAGGTGCCCCCGCCTGCATTGGAAAGCGACCTGGAGGCACGACCGATCGGCGGGCTGGGTCTCCACCTGGTGCGCCAGCTGGTGACCTCCACCCGCTACCAACGCCGTGAAGGCATGAACACCATCGAACTGCTGCTTGATCTCGATCAAACCCCAGGGCCCTCGCCTAGGTCGTAGCGGACTGATCCAAAGGGAACAGCACACGGGTTTGATTGAATCCGTCGATGTACTCGTAGGTCACGGATGAACTCAGCCGACGGACCAGGTGAATGCCCAAGCCACCAATGGCCCGATCCTCAAGAGCACCCTCTAGATCAGGGGGATCAGCTTTAAGGGGATTGAAGGGGGGTGCGCCGTTATCGCGAAGCAACAGTTCCAGGGTGTTGCCCTGTCGCTGCAAATCAAGTGTGATCCGAGCGCTATCGCCGAGGCGATGGCAACCGTGGTGAATCGTGTTGTGCAGCAATTCATCGATCACCACCAAGAGGCGTCGTTGCAATGGCCGCTCAATGGCCTGGGCCTGGCAATAATCGCCCACCGCCTCCTTTGCCCTGGCCATGGCGGCTACGGCATTCCCGATGGGCAGATGCAGCGATGCCGGCGAGTCCATGGCCTCAAGGGTAAAACGATCCTGCTTTTTGGTTAAACCGTGCTCGTCTGTTGAAGGCCTCAGCCGCAGGGCCAACAAGGTGATGTCATCCTGCTGGGCCACACCAGCGGCAAACTGTCGCAAACGACGCATCAACAGCCGCACCAGCCGGGGAGGGGTCGGAGCGACGGCTGGCCCCGCCAAGGCGATCTCGTTGATGAAGTCGACGACACGGGCGATGCCGAAGCGGCCGCTGAACTCGCTGGCCATCTCGCTGGCGCCATCCGTGAAGCCCAACAACGTGCAACCCGGCTCCATGCTGAGCCTTCCCTCCCCGTAGTTGGCCCCCTCCACCACCCCCAATGCGGGGCCATGGACTGTGGACAACAGGGACACTGAACCGTCTGGGCGCTGCAGCACAAGGGGCACATGGCCGGCATTGCACCAGCGCAGTTCACCGCTGTGGGTATCCAGAGATCCGACCACCAAGGTGGTGAAGGCACAGGTTTCGTTGTTGTGGCAGAGGCGTTGATTGAGGCGCCGGGTGATGGCGGCGGGCGAATCCAGGATCTCGGCATAAGAGCGCACCAGGCTCAGGCACGTGCTCATCAACAACGCCGCCGGCATCCCCTTGCCCGCCACATCTCCCACACAAAAGCAATAGCGCCCGGCACCCACCGCAATGCAGTCATAGAGGTCTCCGCCCACCTCCTTGCTGGGGATCATCAGCACACCCACCTCCAACCCCGGTGTGAGGCGATGCAGCTCGCGCTCACCCACCAGCAGATCGCGCTGGATGGCACTGGCCATGAGCACCTCTTGCTTGAGTCGCTCGTGGGCCTGGGTCAGGGCCTGGGTGCGCTGCTGCACCTCCAGTTCGAGATCCCGGTTGCGGGTTTCCAACAGCGTCTGACGCTGATGACGATGCTGGGCATCCCGTAGCACCACCGCGAGGGCGGATCCGGAAAGCACCAACAGAAAAAGGAACTCAGTCCTCTGCAGACCGTTGAGCTCTTCCCGCAGGCTGCGGCGAATCCAGGCGCCAGGCACCACATAGAACGCTTGGGCCACCAGGGTGGGAATCGGAGCCCGAATGATGTAGTCATCGCCGTTGCGCATCACGGCGATCCCCCCGCGCTGGAATGTTTGACCCGCCGGGAGCAGTTGCCGGTAGGGCTGCGGCAACTGCTCGCCCTTGGTGGGGATCGAGCCCTGACGAGCCAGCAACTGACCATCGGAGCGGGCCACGAACAAGGGCACCGCCGCCATCGTGGCGGTGTCTTCGAGGGAGCGAGCCACGGTTGTGTCGTCGCCATCACTGAGCTTCTGCAGCAGCGTGGCCACCCCCATGTCATGGCCCACCGAGCCGGCCCAGCGGCCCTCGATCTGGAAAGGAGCCA
Organism: Aphanothece sp.; assembly: GCA_040373885.1. Lineage (GTDB taxonomy): Bacteria > Cyanobacteriota > Cyanobacteriia > PCC-6307 > Cyanobiaceae > Cyanobium. The sequence goes on along the minus strand of JBEIVL010000035.1, from coordinate 1,965 downwards.
CCACGCTGATCAGCCACTGCCGCGCCGCCGGGTCGTAATCGGGTTCCGTCCAGCGGGGGCGTCCGAGGGGGTTGATGCGGGGATTGGTGAGCTGAACCCAGGGGGTGTCGCGGTAATCGAGGTCTGAGGTGGTGTTGGCGATGAAATCACCATTGCCGGGCCAAAAGATGACCTCGCCGTTGCTGAGGGGCAACACCCAGGTGTTCATCAGCAGGGAGTCCTCCGCCCCGAGGCCGAACTGGCGCGTCACGGTGAGGGCCCTGACAAAAAAGCGGCGGTTTTCGGGCGTCAGGGGCACCCCGGGGGGGATCCAAAGACCCGCATCCAGATTGGGGCGAAAATCGGCGCGGGGGGTGCGCCAGGAGCCATCGGGGTCACGACGCACCAGCGACTCCAATGGAACCAGGTCGGAACCCGTCAGCGTTTGCGGCTCGGAGAGCAGAACCGCGAAACGGCTGATGCTGGCCTCCGCCTGACGCAACGTGGCATCAAGGCGTTCGACATTCCAGGCCACCCGCTGACGCTGGCTGGTCACCACCCGGGAGATCAGATAGCTGGCGACCCGCTCCTGCACCAACTGAAACCCCAGCAGGGAGGCGATGCACAGCAACACGACGGTGGCCACGGTCCTGGTGGCACCCGGCACCCGGGCCATGGGGCCTGGGAGAATCACGACGCTGTGGCCCTCCTAAGAATCCGACCCCGATGTTCCGCCATCTTCTGGTCCCCACCGATGGGTCCGACCTCTCGGACGGCACCATCCGCAAAGCTGTCAATGTCGCCCGCAGTGATGGCGCCCGGATCACCTTCCTGCATGTGCGCGAAAGCCTGCCGATGACATCTCAGGTGACGTTCTACAGCGACACGGCCCTGTTTGATCCAGCCATTGCCCAACAATTCAAGGAGGCCGAAGACAATCACAGCCAAGCGGTGCTGGACAAAGCCCGTGAGATCGCCACTGCCGAGGGCGTGACCTGCAGCACCCTCACCAGCGACAACCCCCTGATCTACGCGGCGATCATCGAAACGGCGGAACAAGAAGGCTGCGACCTGATCTTCATGGCCTCCCATGGTCGTCGTGGCCTGGCAGGGCTGCTGCTGGGCAGTGAGACCCAACGGGTATTGACCCATGCGAACCTACCAGTTCTAGTTTACCGCAAGCAGGATCCCCCCGAGCGATCAACGGAACGCTGACAGTCCATCAAGAATCCCAGTGAGTCTCTCTCGAATGACTCGTCCCCGGTAGGTACCAACCATCCCGTTGAGAGCGTGACGTAACGATTTGCCGAAGATTTGGCGTCAGTGGGTCGAGCCAAGACGCCAGCGATTCCAACTAGAGGTTCAAGTCGGATAAGAAAGCCCGGGGATTGGCAACCCAGAAGGTTCGTTGTCATGCTCATCGGGCCCACTGAAAGCCCGCGTGTCATGGCGCCATGGAGCCCCACACCCAGCCCTCCCTGCGGAGATCACTCCCGCAAAGGCTGGTATCAGGGGCCAGTTCGCTCCAACCTCGGGCCATGGGCGATGTCGCTGGCCTGGGTGTTCCTGCCCGCAGCGGGCCTGGCCCAGACTGGGTTGGGCACCGACGAAACACTGCCCGGCTTCAACGAGCTGCGCCCCCAGGATTGGACCTATCAGGCCCTGCGGCGCCTAGACCAAGACCACCCCTGTCTGGGATCCCACAGCAGTCCCTTGTTTGAGGCTGGCCGAACCATCAGTCGGCAGGAGGCGGCGGTGCTGCTGCGGGGCTGCCTACGGGCCGGCAGCGAAGCCACCGACTCCCTGCTGCGGCTGCGGCGCGAGCTCGCCACGGAAATGGCCGAACTCCAGGGCGATGCGGACGCCCTCGACGCCCGTCTGGGGGAACTGGAGGCCAGCCGCTTTGCCCCCGCCACCCGGCTCACGGGCCAGGCCACGTTTGTGCTGGGAGCCATTGAATTTTCCGGCGGCAATCGGCCCCTGGTG
>JBEIVL010000007.1:0-47516 GCA_040373885.1 Aphanothece sp. | reverse complement strand
GCCAGCAGCGTGGGGCCTGGAAAGAATCCGCTTGCCGCCACTATCAATTTTTGATAATCTAAAGGCCCGGCCACGGAGAGACAACCATATCGTCGAGCTACGTCATCGGGGAACATGTCGTTTCACCAGCGCTAGCGAGGTGACCCATGACGGCGCCCATCTACCCCTCCTACACGATGTCCGAGGGGGGGAATAGCGCGTGGGCATCCGCCAGCTCTTCCACGCCACGCCCTCTAGCTGCCGCGTCTACCCCTAGGCCGAATCCGACCTGCAGCAAATATCAGTGCCCCGGCCCCGGGGCGCCCTTGACCCGGCCGCCGGTCAACAGCACCAACGGCAAGGCCAGCAGAAACAGCAAGCCCACCACCCGAAACACATCACTGAAGGCCAGCAAGGAGGCCTGGCGGCCCACCTGGTCACTGAGGAGTTGCAGGGCCTGGTTGGCGATGTTGCCTGTGCCATCTCCCCGTTCGAGCAGCAGGGCCTGCAAATTGGCCAGCCGTTCCTGCAGCAAGGGATTGGTCACCGTCAGATGCCCCACCAGGTTGCTGCGGTGCACCGCGCGTCGGTGGTCAAAAATCACCGCCAACAGGGCGATACCAAAGCTGCCCCCGAGCAGCCGGGTGAGGTTGTAGAAACCACTGGCTTCGCCGATGTCCTCGCGGGGAATCGGCCCCAGGGTCACCAGGCTGAGCGGCAGAAACATCATCACGGTCGTGACCCCTCTCCACATCAGAGGCCAGTACATCGAATCAACTCCGGTATCGGTGCCGATCTCGGCCAACCAGTTCATCGAGGCCGCCATGCCAAGGGCCCCGGAAGCCAGCAGCCAGCGGGGGTCGATGTGGTTGATCACCTTGCCGAGCAGGGCCATCACCACCCCAGAAGCGAGGGCTCCAGGCAAAAGCAGCATGCCGGTCTGGGAGGCGGTGTAGCCGAGAACGGTCTGAGCAAACACCGGCACCAGAAACACCGTGCCGTACAGCCCCATGCCCAGCACCATCGCAAACAGACTGCCCCCTACCAAGGAGCGATGCCGCAACACCCGCAGAGCCACCGCCGGCTGGCGGCAACGCAACTCCCACCAGATGAATGTGGGCAACCCAATGGCGGCGAGGACCGCCAGCCTGCGGATGTTGGTGTCCTCAAACCACAGGTACTGGTTGCCCAGCTCCAGCACCGCCTGCAGGCTGCCGAGGCCGACGGCCAGCAGCACGATGCCGAACCAATCCACCTGCACCTTGTGGCTGTTGGGATCGGGCTGGTCCGGGGCCAGGAAAGCCAGGCCCAGCAGCACCGTGAGCAGGCCGAAGGGGAGGTTGATGAAGAAGATCCAGCGCCAGCCCAGCCCATCGGTGAGCCACCCGCCCAGGGTCGGTCCAAGGGCTGGACCCACCAGCACCACCACCCCGAAGGCCGCCTGGGTGACCCCCTGCAGGGCCAGGGGGATGGTGCGAAACAAAATCGCCTGGGCCTTGGGGATCAAGCCACCACCCAACAGGCCCTGCAGTACCCGGGCGATCACCAGGGTGGGCAGGGTGGGCGCCAACCCGCACAGCATCGAGGCAGCGGTGAAGCCGATCAGGCAGAAGAGGAAATAGGCGCGCGAACCAAAGCGATCACTGAGCCCGGCGCTGAGCGGAATCATCACCACCGTGGCGATGGTGTAAGAGGTCACCACCCAGCCCACTTCCGCCAGGGTGGCCCCCATGGTGGCCTGGATTTGGGTCAGGGCCACATTGGTGATGCTGGTGTCGATGATCTCCAGCAGGGCCCCCAGCGAGACGGTGATCACCACGGCCCACTGCTTGAGGGTCAGTTGGGCTAGGACCGCTGGCGGGCGGGCCGCGGTAGCGCCCATCAGCGCCGCACGCGCACGTTGGCGGACAGGCCCGGGACCAACCTCAGCCCCTTGGTCTGTTGCGGATCCAGGGAGATGCGGGCGGTGATCCGCTGCACCACCTTGGTGAAGTTGCCGGTGGCGTTATCCGGGGGCAACAGGGTGAAGCGGGCCCCTGAGGCCGGCGCCAGACCCGTGATGCGCCCCTTGAAGACGCGATCGGGGAAGGCATCGAGCCGAACCTCAGCGACCTGGCCCAACCGCAGGGCCGTGAGCTGGGTTTCCTTGAAATTCGCCTCCACCCAGGGTTGGGTGTCCACCAGGGTCATCAACGGTTGGCCCGGCTGCACCTGGCGACCGGGTTCAGCCCGGCGGGCGCCGATCCGGCCCGGCGCCGGCGCCGTGATCCGGGTGTACGAGAGCTGCAACTGAGCTTCGGCCAGGGCCGCCTGGGCCTGGGCCACCTTGGCGGCCGCAGCCTGGGCCTTGGAGCGGTCCACGCCCACATCCTGAATGCGGGCCTGGGCGCTCTGGGCGCTGGCCTGGCTGTGGGTGTAATCCGCCTGGGCTTTGCGCCAGTCCGCCACCGCCCGCTCCGCCTCCTGGCGGGAGACGGCGCCCTGCTGGGCCAGACCCACCAGGCGCTGGGCATCGGCCCAGGAGCGGGCCAATTCACTGCTGGCGGCCTGTTGATCGGCGATGGCAACGCCCTGAGCGGCGCGGGCGGTGCTGAGGGTGGCTCCCGCCTGGGTGCCCATGGCCTGGGCCTCCCGTCCCACCTGCTCCAGATCGGCGCGGGCCCGATACATTTTCACACCGGCATCCCGGTCATCGAGCAGGATCAGGGGCTGACCGGCCTTCACCTCCTGGTTGTCATCCACGAAGACGCGCACGATGGTGCCGGGCACCCGGCTGGAAATCTCCGTCAGATGGCCCTGCAGTTGGGCATTGTCGGTTTCTTCGACGCCCCAGTTGCTGGCCATCCAGGCGCCACCGGCTCCGAGGCCGGCCAGTACCAGCAAGGGAACCAGCCAGGCCCGCTTGCGCCCGCCCCGAGGGGCCGCAGAGGGTTCCTCAGGATCTTCGTTGCCGTAGCGACCGCTGAATTGGGCGGCAGGTGGGCGACGGGGATCAGCGGACTGACGTTGATCCACACCCGTGATGGCGCCCGAATCGTCTAGTGCAGGCAGCTCAGTGTCGGAGCGATCGTCGTGGCGTTCGGAGCCCGGTTCGCTCCCTTCAACGATGGAGATCTCCCCGCGTGCTTGGCCGAACTGGGTGCGGGGAGCCCGAGGTGGGGGAGGGGCAGACCCCATGCAATCTGAACGATCTCTCAGCGAACGCTACTCCTTGCCGCCAGTCTGGGACAGCCCCCCGATCGGCGGACGAGGCCATCGGTGGGCCTGGAGGTCTGGCTTCAGCCCCCCAGGCCCAGGGCTGGACCCCGGCACCCCTGACCCTGCAAGGTGGTGAAGCTGCCTCATCCTTCCCCCCGCGACGCCATGCTGCCCCTGGAGGCTGTTTTTTGCCCCTGCTGCGGCCCTGCCCTGCTCCACAGCCTGGTACTGCACCGCAACAACCTGATGCTCCAGGGCAGCAACCTGGTGGTCAAGCAATCCAAGCTGACACTCAAGCAACACAGCCTGGGCTCTAAGCACTTCAGCCAGTTGCTTCAGCAGAACAATCCCCTGCTCCGGCAAGCGCTGCCCCCATGGAGCCACCGACTGCGATTGGGGAAAGCAGGGTCATCGCGCCCATCGGCAACGGCGCCCTCGGTGGAGCTGCCACTTCCTGCAAGACAACCTCAGAATCTGGATCCCGCTTGATCTGACCGCTCAATCAGTGGGGTGAGCCGACGCCTCCGTCAGCCAGGTGAATCGGCAATTCATTCAGCCGCTGGATCCCGATGCTCAAACAGTGGGTAGACCCGACGCCTCCATCAACCAGGTGAACCGGCGAATCATGCAGCCGCTTGATCCGGCGAATCAGTGTGATCAAAACGATCGCCGACGCGAGCCTGAAGCTGCTCGAGCAAGAGGCTGCCGCCACAGGCGCGACGACCCTCCAACAGGCCCCGGCGCACCAGCAACGAACCGTCGCCTGTGGCCACCACCAGGCCCACGCCCTCCTTCAGGGCGACCACCTGGCCCGCTGGCGCCGGCGCATCAAGGGTGGGTGCCTGGCGCAACAGGGCCTGAGCCTCGGGGCTGAGCTGATCGGCCAATTCAGCCAGCAGGGGTTCTGATTCGAGCAACTTGAAGCGTTGGCCGCGCCAGAGGCTGACCGCCCCGGGATAGAGACCCATCACCTGACGGTGAAGGGCCAGGGCCGGGCGATCCCAACAGATCTGGTAATCCGGCTTCTGCAGCAGGCGGGCGTAGGTCATGCCCGGATCGCTCTGCTGACGCACACCCAGCCGCGCCAACCGTTCCCGTTCCGGGCCCGGACCGGCGGCGGCGATGGCCACCAAGGCCTCCACCATCAAGGTGGCCGTGAGCTGGGCCAAGGCCGCCGCCAGCCCTTCGGCATTGTCACGCAGAGCGATGGGCAAGGACCTCTCCAACAGCACCGGTCCGGTGTCGAGGCCCTCCTCCATGGCCATGATGCCCACCCCTGTCTCGGCATCCCCCTCCAGAAGCGCCCATTGAATCGGCGCGGCGCCCCGCCAACGGGGCAGCAGCGACCCATGGCCGTTCCAGCAGCCCAAGGGGGGCAGATCCAACACCGCCGCCGGCAGGATCTGCCCGTAGGCCACAACCACAAAGACATCGGCGCCGAGGGCAGCCAATTGCTGCTGCACGTCTGGTTGCTTTCTGAGGCGTTCGGGGGTGAATACCGGCACACCGAGTTCAAGGGCCCGGGCCTTCACCGCCGAGGGCTGGGTCTGGCTGCCGCGGCCCCGGCGCCGATCGGGCTGACTCACCACCCCCACAAGCTCATGGCCGGCGCCATGGAGGGCGTCAAGGGTGGGCACCGCATAGGCGGGGGTGCCCCAGTACAGGATCTTCAAGGCGGCTGCTCAGGCCTCACCCGTCACAGACAGTCCCTCGACCCAGACCCACGGACACAGTCCGCCGGGGGTGATCTTGCCCAGACCTTCAAACCCCACCAGGCTGTTGAGCACGGTGCGGATGTCACCAGCCACGGTGGCGGCCTCGATCGAACGGCTCTCGCCGCCACGGATCCACCAGCCATCAAAGGGCAGGGAGAAGGAACCCTGGCTGGCCTTAACGCCCGCATGCAACGCCGAGAGGGAATCGATCACCACCAGACCCTCTGGGCCGACTGAGGGTCCGCTGCCACTGAGGTAATCCAGTCCCTCGACCCCAGCGGGGATGCCCGGGCTAGGGCCGATCTCAAACCAGTCGGGTCCGACCGACACCTTGGCTCCCAGGCCCGCGTGGCCCGTGGGCGCCACACCAAAGCTGCGGGCGGTGGCTTCGGAATGGAGAAAATTGACCAGCACCCCTTCACTCACTAGGGGCAGACACTGGGTTGGGGTGCCTTCGCCATCAAAGCGGGCAGCGCCCACATTGCCCGGATGGAGACCGTTGTCGCGAATCGAGAGAAAGGGCACCGCCAAGGGCTGACCGAGGGACTCGCGCTTGCTCAGGCTGACCCCATCGAGCACCGCACGGGCATTGAACAGGCTGCTGAAGGCACCGATCAGGTCGAGAAAGGCCTCCGGCGAAAAGACACAGGTGTAGCGGCCCGTGTCAATCGGGGCGTAGTTGAGGTGGGCGATGGTGCGTTCGGCCGCTTCCGCCACGCAGCCCTGCACATCAAGGTCGCGGGCCCCGTAGGCGACCCGCATGGCGCCGCTGCTGCGGGGTTTACGGCCCGCCTCCTCGGCGCGGGCATAAAGGTAGAGACTGGCGGTGGTCAGCTCTTGGTGGCGACTGGCGCCCTCACTGTTGAGATAGAGGCGCTCGCTGCTGCGCTGGCTCAGACCGTTGTAGGGAACGGTGCCGATGGCTGGATGGCGCTGCAACAGGTCCGCTTCGGCGTCCTTAAGGGTGTCCAGCAAGGAGAGAATGCCCACCGGCTCCTGGATCGGCTGCTCCAGGGGAGGAAGGGGAGCCGTGGCCAAAGGGGAGAAGGCCGGCACATCATCGGGATTGCCGAAATCGCTGGCGGCGCGGGCGCCGGCCATGGCCCGGGCCAGTCCCGAATCGGAAAGATCGGAGGTGGAGGTGATGCCAACCAGCCCGGCATCGTTCCAGACCCGCAGCGTGATGGCGCTGCGCTGGGCCCCTTTCATCTGTTTGGCTTCCCCCCGGTCAACCTGCACCGACGTGTCGGTGCTGCATCCGGCCCCCAGATCCCAACGGTTCACGCCTTCTTGGCGGGCCAGGGATTCGAGCTGCTGACGCAACCTCTGAACATCAAGGGCGGCTGGAAATGCCTGGGAGCCATTCTCGGAGGCCGTCATCAACGTCCCCCCACAGTGATGGTGTCGACCTTGATGTGGGGTTGGCCGACAGTCACGAAAATGCTGCCGCTCACCGATCCGCAGAAACCTGCCGCCAGTTCGAGATCATTGGCACACATGGAGATGCGGGGCATCACTTCCTTGGCCTCGCCGATCAAGGTGGCCCCCTTGACCGGACGTGTGAGCTGGCCGTTCTCGATCAGGAATCCCTCTTCGACGGCAAAGTTGAACTGACCCGTCGGACCGACGCTGCCTCCCCCCATCGACTTGCAGTACAGGCCCTTGTCGACGGAGGCGATCAATTCGGCCGGAGTGTGGGGGCCGGCGGCGATGTAGGTGTTGCGCATGCGGCTGGCGGCGGCGAAGGAGTGACTCTGGCGGCGGCCACTGCCTGTTCGCCCGTGGCCGGTGCGGATCTCCCCGGCCCGATCACTGAGGAAGCGGCGCAGGATGCCATTTTCAATCAGCACGGTGCGCTCGGGTGCCATGCCCTCATCGTCCATGGCCAGGGACCCGAAGGCCCCCTCGGTGAGGCCTTCATCAATGGCGGTGAGGGAAGGGTGGGCAATCGCCTGGCCCAGTTCATCGGCAAAGGGGGTGGTGCCGCGCTCGATCTGGGTGGTTTCCAACAGATGACCGCAGGCTTCATGGAAAATCACGCCACCGAAACGGTTCGCCAGCACCACCGGAAACTGGCCGGCCTCCACATAATCGGCGCGCAGCATGGTGGCGGCGCTGTCGCAAAGATCCCGGGCGGAGTCCTCGGCCTGCCACTGGCGTAGCTCATCGGGACGGCCATGGGAGCCGTAACGGCGGCCCAAGCTGGCGCGGTGGTCGCCATCGGCGGCGAGCACATTCAGGCCCAAGGACTGATGCAGGCGGATGTCGTGGGCATGGGTGCCATCACTGGCCACCACCAAAACGTCCTGCCAATTGCGGGAGTAGCTGCCGCGGCGCACTTGGAGATGCTGACCGTGGCGATTGAGCTGATCGGTGCCCTCCAACAGGCGAGCGGTGGCTTCTTGAAGGCTGGGGCAGTGCTTCAGCCATTGGCCCTTGTCAATGGCCCAATCCCGCAGGGGCGGCAGGCCCGCGAAGGAGCTGAGGGCGTGGCGACTGCGCATCAGCCCCAACATGCCGAGGGCTTGATCAAGGGCCGTCAGCAGACCGGACTCGCTGAGGTCGTTGGTGGAGACGAAGCCATCGAAGCGACCCCGGAACACCCTCAAGCCAGCGCCCATTCCAAAGGAGGGACTGACGCTGGTGATGGTGTCCTGCTCAGCCAGAACGCCAAGGGAATCGGTGCGCTCGAGAAACACCTCGACCAAATCAGCCCCGGCGGCGACACCGTGGGCCAGGATCGATTCAAGACGCGCACGCCAGAGCGGGTTGGCGAGGCTGTCGTCCTGAAGCAGAGCGGGAGGGGATTGCACCACCGGCGTGCTCAGCGGACTGCCGGCTGGAACCGGTCACTGCGGATCGGCGCCATCAGGAACAGACGGGCCATTTGATAGCCGTTGGCCGCCCAGTGGGGCAATTTGCGCAGGACCTGCAGCGGGGCTGGACCACCGCTGGCCGCGACCTTGCTGAGGGCTGCATTGTTATCGACCAGGTTTTCCAGCCGGCTCCAGAACTCGGGTTTGTCGACCGCCAATACCACAGGGAAGATGCGGGCCGAGGTCTCGTTGGTCTTTTCGATGACGTACTTGTCGTACTCGCGGGCATCAAGACCGAGGGCTTCGTAGAACTCCTTGCGGGCCACGTCGCGCACATACATGGTGGCGAAAACGGCAAGCAGGAAGAACCGACACCAGAGCCGGGACACCAAACCATTGACTGTCTTGGGTTGGGACTTCATCAGGGCGTCGAAGAAATCACCGTGGCGATTTTCGTCCTGGCACCAGTTTTCGAAGAAATTAAAAATCGGGAAGATCTTGCTTTCAGGATGTTTTTCGAGATGGCGATAAATAGCGATATAGCGCCAATAACCAATCTTCTCGGAGAGATAAGTGGCGTAAAAGATGTAAGCAGGTTTAAAATAAGTGTAGGCCTTATTGGCGGTCAAAAAGCCGAGATCGAGTTGGAGACCGAAATCGGCCATGGATTTGTTCAAGAAACCAGCATGGCGAGCCTCGTCGCGGGCCATGTGGGCAAAGCATTCAGCCAGCAGCGGATTCTTGGTTTTGATGCGCCGGCTCAATTCTTTGTAGAGCAGAAAACCGGAGAATTCGGAGGTGCAGCTTTGCTCGAGAAACTCAACGAAAACCCGGCGGGTCTCCGGATCAAGCTTGTCGGCGGCGCCGATGAATTCATCGTTGCGGACAAAGTGATGACGGTTGTAATCCTTGCGAAATTCTTCGCAAATGGCTTCCAGTTCCGCCTGGGTGGGCCGCAGATCCATCGCCGCCATGGCGTCGAAATCGGTGGTGTAGAACCGCGGCGTCAGGATCGTGTCCTTGGTGGGATCCTTGATCTCTGGACTCTCGGGACTGCCGACCCGCTGACCGGAGACGGTGCTTGTAGGGGCAGAGGCTCCGGTAACTGTGGCGGCAGGAGGCACCATCGCTGAAATCGGATCAAGCTAGTGATGCAATCTAGGTGGGCCGGGGACCTGCCGTCGCCCATGTGAAGCGGTGGTTGTGAGATTCAGTTGGGGCCCAGCCATTTCTGTCCATTGAGCCGCTGCACCAGTCGCGAGACGATCAAAGCCAGGGTCATCTTTTTTTCGTCGATCAAGAACGACTCCAGCAAGCTTGGGACGCTGCCGCCTTCAGCGAGGGCGATGGTCTTGATCGCGCCGAGATCCGGGGTGGCAAAGCACAACCAGAACCGCCGCTCGCCGGGCAAATCCCCCTTCACCATCCAGCAATGGCCGCCCACCACAGGCATGGGACCCTCCTCAAAGACAAGGGTGGGTGCGGGTCCGCCGTAGGCCTGGCATTCCTTGGCCAATGCCGGCAGAAGCAGTTCGGGCACATATTCGCTGAAGGGACGCTCTTCCGGAGCCGGTGGTTTGCCTTTGGCGGCCGCAGCAGCACCGGAGCCCTTGGCAGCCGCAGCCTTGGAGGCGGTGTCCTTCGTGGAAGGTTCAGCGGCAGTCATGGCTGGGGCCGGTTGAGCGTTCTCCGTTGGCGAGTCCTTGGAGACCTCCGTCTGCGCTGGCGGCGCCACGGGGGTTTCCTGGGCGCTGTCGGGCGAGACGGGGGTGGAGGGTTCAGCCACGGAAGGAACTCGGCGAATCAGCTGGATCGAACTCTAGGCAGACTGGCGAACGGGTCAGATCTACCAATCGTCCTCAGCGGGGGAGTCCCAGTCGTCGACCAAGGCCACCGACGACGGCTCAGCCCCCCGGGCGCGGAACCCGGCAGCAGCCGGTTCAGCCCGGGGCGTGGCAGCCCTGGCTCCGTCTGGACGACGAATCACCCGGAAGGGCACCGTCATGGTGGGCAGGGGATCACCCGGGGCCGGGGTGGGTCCGGAGATACCGCGCTTGACGTCGACCCAGGCTTCTCTATCGCTCGCAGCCGAATCGGACTGCGGGTCGCTCCATGGGCGCCAGGAACTGGGGGAGGAGCGGCGTTGGTCCCCATGCCTTGGCGTGGTCTCATCCCATTGGCGATCACCGCGCTCCAGGCGCACCCTTCGGCGCAGGGCGGCAGGTTGTAGGCGCAGGGCCATCGAGGTGCCAGCCCCACTCAGGAGGGCTCCGCCCAGGGCCGCCCCGCTGATCCAGGCGCCCAGGGGAAGGGCAGGACTGCTCCAAGTGAGCAGGCGCAGGCTGAGAGCCGGCCTTGGATTGAGCGCACCCAAAACGAGGGCCGCCAGCAGGGGCGAGAGCAGGGGCAACAGCAGCAGACGGCGCGGCAAGGGCGGCAGGCTCAGAGCTCAGGGGTGGGCTGATCGGGGTCCTCAGAGACAGGGGCAAGGGGCCCCTGCCAGCGGCGCAGGGATCCAAGATCCATTCCCAACCCATCAAAAACGCGGATGACCAGGAAGTCCACCATCTCCTCCAGGCTGGTGGGCCGGTGATACCAGGCCGGAACCGGCGGCGAAATGCGAGCCCCCGCCTCCGCCAAGGCGGTGAGATTGCGTAGATGCACGAGATTCCAAGGCAATTCCCGGGGAGCGATCACCAGGGGTCGTCCCTCCTTCAGGTGAACATCGGCGGCCCGCTCAATCAGATCCAGGGCCACGCCACTGGCAATGCGCCCCACGGTGCCCATGCTGGCGGGAAGAATCACCATCCCCCGCGTCTGATAGCTACCACTGGCGATGGCCGCCGACTGGTCATTCCAGCGGTGGCAGCGGAGATGGCCGCTGTCCACACCGGTGCGTTGACGCCAAAAGGATTCCTGGGCGGCGGGTTCGGAAGGCACCCGCAATCCCATTTCGGCTTGCCAGACACCGATGGCGCCGCGGCTGGTGACCATCTCCACAGTTTCGCCGGCCTGAAGCAGAAGAGCGAGGGCCCTTTCAGCGAGAGGTTGGGCCGAGGCCCCGGAAACGGCCAGGACGACCGGTAGGGCCTGATTCATCGGCGCGATCTCAGAATTCAACAAGAGCCAACTGAGCCTGTTCGGGGTCTTGAGAGGCCGGGGTTGGCAGGAGCACCTCGTCGTCCCCTTCCTGCTGAGCGGCCGAACGTTGGTCGACAACCACTAGATCAATTTGGTTGCGCAGGGCATCCACCTGCTGAATGTCCACTTCCACCATGTCTCCCAACTGGTAAGTACGGCGGGAACGGCGACCCACCAGCTGGTTCTGGCGGGAACGGTATTCGTACCAATCGTCCTTCAGGGAACTGACATGGACCAACCCCTCCACCTGGGAGGGGGGCACTTCAACAAAGAAGCCGTAGCTTTGGACGCCACTGATGCGGCCCGGCTGGACCTGCCCCACCAGCGGTTCGGCGGCGCGAGCCTGGGCCATCGACACCACGTCCTCCTGAAACTCCTGCATAAACCGGCAACGGCCATTGAGACGGGTGGCCAGACCATGGTTGAGGCTGTCCTGGAAAGGAGCCAGCTGGGATGGGGTGAGCAGAGCCCAGTCGATGGCGCCATGGCAGGAGTCCGCGGCCACGTCGACACCGATCTTGTGGCGAACGGTGGGTCGGTCCTTACCATCCAGAAGCAGGGACACCAGCAGATGCTGGTTGAAGACATCTCCGTAATGGAGGCTGGCACAGGACCAAGGAGCGAAGGCCAGATCCTCACCCGCCAGGGCATTCTCCCCGGGGATGGCGCTGTAGCGCAGTGGTTGCAGGGCCTCCCGCAGCTGTTGCTGCAGCGCCCGACTGCGATCACTCGCCTGGATCAGCGGCAAAAGATCGACCCCCTTGGCCTGGCCTTCGGGGCCAAGTTCAAGCGGAATCTCAAGGGCCACCGCCATGCGAGCCACCTCATTGAGCTGGCCCTGATCAGGAACATCATTAAGGGCATAAAGACCCGGTAACTGCAGCGCCGCCAGATGGCGCCCAAGGGCGCGGTGGCCCAGCAGCACCGCTTCCCTCAGGAGGTTGATCGGGTGGTCGGGGGCCAAGGCCACCAACCAACCCTGGGCGGGCGCGTCGGGAGGGGGCACCATCAGATCGGCCAGGCTGGGCAACGGCGGCACCGGCAGGTCCAGATCGATGGCGCCGCTGGCCTGGCGGATCTGCCGCACCAGGCTGGTGATCGCGACGAGCTGCTCGATCAGCGGCAGGTGATCCTTGAGGGGCTTGAGCGCCGCTGGCAGTGTGCGGGCCTTGGGTTTGCGCTCCGCCAAAGCGGCCATGGCCTCCATGGTCAGGGCGGCATCGGGTTTGATCAGGCTGAGGCAGAAGCGGTAATGCTCCAGAGCGCCACTGGCATCGAGGTCGAGGGCCACTGACACCGCCGCCTGGGTGCTGCCCACCTCAAAGGCCGCGGCCTTAGCCAGGGCCGGACTGAGCAAGGGTACCCACTGTCGGCCTGCGGAAATGCCCTCGGCCTGCTGTCGCAACCAGCTGTCGAGGGGACCACCGACACTGAACCGCTCGGCCACCGCCGGCGCATGCAGCCACAGGCGCCATCCCCCTTCCCGCTCTTCAAGGGAAAGGGCCGGCAACCCAGGGGCATTGGTGCCCGACCAGACTCGGGGCAGCAGGGTGGGCAGGGCCGTCAGATCGGTGCGCCCCTTTTCAAGGGGGGTGCGCAGAGTGGCTCGCGGGGCTGCGGGCAGGGAGTGGAGATGGTGCCGGGCCAGAAGCAGGTCGATATCGGCGGCATCGCCACCCCGCACGGGCAAGCTGCGCGCCACGTGCCCCCGGGGGGCGAACTGACCCACAGGAAAACGGTCAATCAGGACCTCAACCACCTGCTCATCGCGCTGAGCCAAATGCTCGCCATCCCCAGCGGCGAGTTCGACGGTGGTGAGCAGACGGTCGTCGAGGGGGACGGCCAACAATCGACCGTCCTGCTCTTCGACCTGGGCCAACAAGCTGGTGGCATGGCGTTCCAGAATGCAGACCACACCGCCTTCGGGGGAGCGGCGACGGGCCCCCTCCCGGGTGATGCGAACCAGAACGCGATCGCCGTTCCAAGCGTGGTTGAGCTGGTGATCGCGGATATAAATGTCTTCTTCGCCATCTTCCCGAAGGGCAAAGCAAAAGCCCTTGGTGGAACAACGCAAGCGTGCCGAAATCAACTCTGGAGTCTCTAGGCGGCGCCAACCGTCCGATGAGGACTCAACCATGGCCAGCCGGCTCAGGGCAGCCAGGGCGATCTCCAGTTGCTCCTTCTGGGGATCGGTGGTGATGGAGAGGGCTTTCTGGAGTTTGACCAGCGACAGCCAGTCCGCCGAGGAGAGCTGATCCAGCAGGTCGGCGACCGTGAACTTCATCGGAGGTCAGTCGTTTGGAATCGGGTGGAATTGAAACGGAACGGACGCATCCGGCCCGAACGGGAAACAGACCAACAGGCGGAGAGCAGCTCCGGGCTGCAGGTGCGGAGGGAGGAGCGCTGTCGGGCTGACCTCACCGTGGAGGAGGTCAAGCGCGGATCCGCTTGCTGAAAGCCTCAGGCAGGGGCCCAGGCCATTGGCAAGACGGAGGGTGGCTGGAGTTTAGGGACCGGGGGTATCGCCCCCGGATTCCGCAACCTCAGTCGACTCTTTAGGGGACCCGCTGGAGAGCAGGATCAGACGCCCCCCCAGGATCAGAAAACCCACCGAGGCCGCCAACTGCAAGGCTTCCGGCGCAATCACACTGGAAAGCGAGCCCCCCGCCGCCGCCCCCGCCAGGCTCGCCAGCACCAGGGCCAGGGCACTGCCAGCGAACACGGCACCGGGGCGGTTGGAGGTGCCGCTCAGACTGACGATGGCCAGCTGGGTCTTGTCGCCCAGTTCCGCCAGGAACACGGTGACGAAGGTGGAGGCGAGCAGGGCAAGCATGGGCGGCAGGGCCAGGGTTCATCAAGGTTCATCCCAGGCTGGGACCAGCCTGGAGGTGGGTGGCCGCCAGGTGCACCATCGCCTGACGGCCCAACCAGAGACCCAGCACCACCATGAGGATGCCGGCGGCCCGTTCCAGTTGCTCTGGAGCCATCAGCTTCGACAGCCAGCGGCCCAGTACAACCCCCACCAGACTGGAACAGATCAGGGCCAACGACGCCCCGACGAACACCACCGCCGGGCGGCCGGACTGGGCGGACAACAACAGGGCGGCCAACTGGGTTTTGTCGCCCAGTTCCGCCAGAAAGACAGTCGTGGCCGTGGTCAGGAACACCCTCAGCCAGGTCTGGGGGGCTGCCGTGATGTCAGGTCCGCCCTTGAGGCTGGGGGTGGAACCGGAGCTGCTTTGCAGAGCAACCATCCCTGGCGTTGGCTCGCCTTGCCCCTCCCCGGAAGGCGAGGGCCCGTTGCTGGGGGGCTCAAGGGTGCTCATGGTCGGCGGCGGATGGCGCGCTGAAAACGTTTCATCACCCTGCCACGGCCCCCTTCCTCGCTGCGGATTTGCTGCAGGCAACAGGCGATGGCCAAGCGGTCAAAGTCATCTCCCTCCTGGCCGAAGAGGCTCAGCAGCCGTTGCACCCGGCAGAAGTCAGGGCGATCGGCATAGATGCGGCAGCGGCGGCGGCCGGTGTCGAAGTGACGGCACCAACCATCGGCACCCACCAGGTCCAAGTAGATGGCCCTTTGCCGGTCATCAAGGGCGGCCAACGCCTCGCCACGGCGTTCGGGGTCGAGGCGGCAACAGGCCCCGCAGCCGCTGATGCATTGCCAGGTGGGGGCATTCACGCTCATGGGAGCCCCCGGGGGACCAGCAGAGAAGTGACCATGACATCCCCCAGGACCTGTAACAGGGCTTCACAGCCTGAGGGAGCACAGGCTAGGGCGGGCAGGGAAGGTCCTAACGTGAATTCGATTTTTCGATGGCCGTCGCGCATCTGCTCATGTCGATCGATTTTCATCTCATCTCCAATTTTGCCGCCCTTGCCCTGATCACCCTGGCTGGTCCGGCGGTCATCTTCATCCTCTTCTACCGTCGCGGCGCCCTCTGACAATCTTCATGGCCAGCCAGCTCCAGGGCTCACCAGCTTGAAGAAGGTTGATCATCACACTTCAGGCTAAGAGTCCGAGGGCCACGGCCGCATCCCGGAAAAGGGCTTGCACATAGGGATGAACCTTGTTGCCTTCAGCTCCTGAGACCTTGTCACGGGAGTTGGCAAGCAATTCTTGGTCACCCCAGTGGATCTGCTCGCCGGCGTCATTGCGGATCACCAACCCATTGCCCTGTCGCTGGCACCAGTAGGTGCGTTCTCGACGCAGCAGCACCACCGTGTCGCCGCTGCTGGGTCTAATCCCGACCACCTCCAACTGAAGACGCTCCTCCCCCTGCCAGCGATCCAGGCGCAGGCGATAGGCCACATCCACGGCCCCCGCCGGCAGGTTCGCGTCCTGCCAGCGCCAGGCCATCGCCCGCACGCGCTGGGATCCCTGGGAGAGCTGCAGCTCTAGGTGGCCGCCCCGCAGGAGCCGGCAGGCCACAACGCGGCAATGGCGACTCCAGAACACCGGGGCGGCATGGCCGATGCCGAAGGGTTCCAGCCGCTTGATGTGGCCCATGAACTCGCGATTGATGCACGTCAGGGGCAACAGGGCTTCCGGCTCGACCTTGAGACCGTTGCCCTGCTCGCCAAGCCAGGACTGGGCCAAGGCCTCCAGCCTCTCCTTGAGCTCCCTCACATTGGCCGCTCGCACAGTGAATCCGCCAGCCGCGGGGTGGCCGCCGAAGCGTTCCAGCAGGTCGGCGCAGGCGCTGAGGGCCCCATCGACACGAAAGCCTCGGGGCGCTCGCACTGATGCCCGCAACTGGCCTCCCCCCTGCCCGGCCAGCAAGGCCACCGGGCGGCCGCTGCGCTCGACCAGCCGGGCCGCCACGATGCCGATGACACCGTGATGCCAATGACCCTGGGCAAGCAATAAAAATCCTGGCCACTCGGGGCCATCCGCCTCCAGCAAGGCCAGGGCTTCAGCCTCAATGGCATCACACAACTCGCGGCGTTGGCGATTGAGAGCCTCGCAGCGCATGGCCAGCTCCATGGCGCGCTCTGGGTCATCGGTGGTCAGCAGATCCACCACCAGCAGCGGATCCCCCAGGCGACCGACCGCGTTGATGCGTGGAGCAAGCTGAAAGGCGACCGACTCGGCGTCAAGGGGCTTGCCTTCCAGCCCCGCCAACTGCCGCAGGGCCGTCAAGCCGGGCAGGGGCGAGTCGGCGAGTCGGGGCAGACCATCGAGAAGCCAGCGGCGGTTGACCCCGGTCAGCGGCGCCATGTCGGCAATGGTGCCGATGCAGAACAAATTCAGGGAGATCGCCTGGCCGTCCCGACGCCCCAGGCGCTGGCAAAGAGCCATGGCCAGCACATGGGCCAGTCCCACGCCCGCCAGGCCTCGGTAGGGGGAGCCGGCAGGGGTTACCGCCGGATGCAGCAGGGCCAGATGGGGCGGCAATTGGGGCGGCAGCGTGTGGTGATCGGTGAGGATCACGTCCAAATCCAACTCGGCGGCCCGATCCAGGGCCTCCAGGGCGCTGACCCCGTTGTCGACCGTGATCAGAAGGCCGATATCCTCCGCTGCCAGTCGCTCAACCATGGCCACATTGAGGCCATATCCCTCCTCCATGCGACTGGGGATCGCTGGCTTGGGACGGGCTCCCAGGCGGGATAGAACCCCGCTGAGCAGGGCTGTACTGGTCATGCCATCCGCGTCGTAATCGCCGCAGATCGCCACCGCCTGGCCAAGGCGGCAGGCGGTCTCGAGCCGATCCAGGGCGCGGCCTAGATCGGCGAAATGGAGGTGGGGATCAGGGGCCGGCGCTGGATTCAGCAGGTCAGCCACCACGGCCGGATCACCCATGCCGCGGCGCGTCAGAACGGCCAGCAGCTCATCGGGTAGATCGCCCATTGCTCCGGAGGAGGGGCTCTGGGCCGGCAAAGCCACCGGCAGCACCCAGCGTTGCTCGTCGAAGGCGGGAGGCAACGGTGATGAACCAGGGCCTTGCATTGTGGGACCTGGTTTGGCCCTTTTTCCCTTCTAGCCTGCCGGTGTCATCGCCGGGAGGCAGCCATCAAACCAGCGTTGAAGGCCCTCCTCTGGGATGTGGATGGCACCCTGGCCGAGACCGAATTCGAGGGCCATCGCCATGGCTTCAACCGGACCTTTGAGGAGGCGGGCCTTGCCTGGCATTGGGATCGCAAGACCTATCGCACGCTGCTTTCGGTGAGTGGTGGCCGCGAACGGTTGGCGGCCTATCGGACCCAGCGTGGGGAGGCTCCCTGGTCACGAGAGCAACTGAACGACCTGATGGAAACCAAGCAAAGGCATTACATCAGGCTGGTGGCCGAAGGGGCCGTTGCACTCAGACCCGGTGTAGCCCGATTGATTGCTGAAGTTGAAGCGGCCGGCATCCCCCAGGCGATCGTCACCACCAGCTCGCGATCGGCCGTGGACGCCTTGATGCGGGGCCTGGGCCCAAGCCTTTCAGGGGCCTTTGCCTTCTGGATCTGTGGCGAGGAGGTCGAGCGGAAGAAACCGGATCCCCAGGGCTATCAGATGGCCTTGGCCCAACTCGGCCAGGACCCTGAGGCGGTGCTCGCCCTGGAGGACTCCGTCGCTGGCCTGGCGGCGGCCACGGCCGCCGGCCTACCTTGCCTGGTCACTCTCAGCGAGCTTTCCCGACAGGAGGAGCCGGCGGCCTTCACGGCGGCGGCGGCAGTCGTCGACACACTTGAGATGGTGACCGGGCCGCTGACGGTCCGACAGGGTCCACCGTGCAACCAATCCATGGTGACGCTTTCCTATCTCAACCAACTTCTGCGCCAGCGGCAATGACAGGACCCCTGCGCCAGACCACCCGCTTGGAGATTGCCCAACGCAAGGTGGGTGGAGCATTTCTGGCCCAGCTGCGACGCAACTGGCGCGGCGGAAGTTTGGCCTTGCTGGGACTGCTGGGAGGGTATTTCCTCAGTCAGAACCTGATGTCAGTGATGATTCTCAGGGTTCCCGGAGGTCGGCCGGTGGTGGTGCTGGCCCTAGTCCTGATTGTGGAGCTGATCGTGCGCCTGCGTTCGCGTTGGGTGCAAGACGAACCCTCCCTGGCGTGGGTCATCGCCGACAACCTGAGATTAGGGGCGATCTATGCGGTGGTGCTCGAGGCCTTCAAGCTGGGCACCTGAAGGTCGCCCCAAACCGCATTCACTCCTCTTCGCTTTCCTCAGCAATCGGATAGACAAAACCCCGTGCCCGACCGCTCAGCACTGACTTGCCCAGGGAAAGGGCCTTGGCGGCGGCTTCACCGGCCTTGGCTTTCCAACGGGCGTGGCGCTGGTTGCGTTTGCCTTTGGAGGTTTTCTTCTTAGGAACGGCCATCTGACTGCTTTGCTGCCAAACAGAGATCTTCCAATGCGGTCCGTCCTTTCGTCAAATCGCTACGATCAGATTCTGTGGTGATCCCCAGTGAGCAGCAGCCCACCGCCAGTGCGTTCCGCAAACGAACCTCCCGCCCAACCCCCCATCGCGGCCCCGGTATCGGTCACTAGAGGAGCTCGCAAGGAAGTTCATCAGTCAGGCCCCGGCCTGTTTCGACTGTCCGATGCCAGCGGCGCGAAACCATCCTTCAGCCAACTGCTGAAGGATCTCAAACAAGGCAAGGTCAAGGAGCTGGAGCTGATGCCCCGGCAGCGGGTGGCCACCGTCTACTACTTCAATGGGCGCTCGGCGGATGTGCCGGTGTTCACAGACAACCAGTTGCTGCTGCAGACGGCCCAAGAGGCGGGCACCCCCCTCACCGTGCGCGATGAGATGCGCGATGACGCCGTGGCCGGACTGGTCAGCAATCTGCTGCTTGCCGCCCTGCTGTTGACGGGAATGGCCCTGCTGCTGCGTCGATCGGCCCAGGTGGCCAACCGCCATCTCGGCTTTGGCCGCAGCCAGCCGCGCCTGCAGGCCGATGGGGGCGTCACGGTGCGCTTCGAGGACGTGGCCGGGATTGCCGAAGCCAAGGAGGAACTTCAGGAGGTGGTCACCTTCTTGAAATCCCCCGAACGCTTTACATCGGTGGGGGCCAAGATCCCCAAAGGTGTGTTGCTGATCGGTCCTCCTGGCACGGGCAAGACCCTGCTGGCTCGAGCAATTGCCGGCGAAGCAGGGGTGCCGTTCTTTTCAATGGCGGCCTCGGAATTCGTCGAGATGTTCGTGGGCGTTGGGGCCAGCCGCGTGCGCGATCTTTTCCGGCAGGCCAAGGCCAAAGCTCCCTGCATCATCTTCATCGACGAAATCGATGCTGTGGGTCGCCAGCGTGGGGCTGGCATCGGCGGGGGCAACGATGAGCGCGAACAGACCCTCAACCAACTGCTCACCGAGATGGATGGCTTCGAGGAGAATTCCGGGGTCATCCTGCTGGCTGCCACCAACCGGCCCGATGTGCTGGATGCGGCCCTGATGCGACCGGGTCGCTTTGATCGCCGCATCACCGTTGACCTCCCCGATCGTCGCGGCCGCGAGCAGATCCTCGGGGTGCATGCTCGCAGCCGGCCCCTGGCCGAGGAGGTTTCCCTGGCGGACTGGGCGATTCGCACCCCTGGGTTTTCCGGCGCTGATCTCGCCAACCTGCTCAATGAGGCGGCGATCCTGACAGCCCGTCGCCATCTGGCCCAGGTCGACAATCAGGCGATTGGGGATGCCCTCGAGAGGATCACCATGGGCCTGACCGCCACACCCTTGCTTGATAGTGCCAAGAAGCGTCTGATCGCCTACCACGAAGTCGGCCACGCCCTGCTCACCTGTCTGGTGCCCCATGCGGACAAGCTCGACAAGGTGACCCTGCTGCCCCGCGCCGGTGGCGTCGGCGGCTTTGCCCGAATGATGCCCAATGAGGACATCCTGGATTCGGGCCTGATCAGCCGGGCCTACCTGGAAGCCCGGCTGGTGGTTGCCCTTGGCGGTCGGGCTGCCGAAATCGTGATTTTCGGCCCCAGTGAGGTCACCCAGGGCGCCGCAGGGGATCTGCAAACCGTCAGCCGCATCTGCCGGGAAATGGTTACCCGTTATGGCTTTTCCGATCTTGGTCCCGTCGCACTTGAGGGCGAAGGCAATGAGGTGTTTCTGGGGCGGGACTGGATCCGCTCCGATCCGCACTATTCATCAGTCACCGGCAAACGCATCGACATGGCCGTTCGCCATCTGGCCGTCCGATCGCTCAACAACTCCATAGCAATCCTTGAGCCCCGTCGTCAACTCATGGATGAATTGGTTGAGCGATTGATTCTGGAGGAAACCATCGATGGCGCCAGCTTCCTTGCGGCTGTCGAGGCCTGGGAAACCTCGAATCCCCATCTAGCGGTCACCTCATCAACGCAGGCGGCACTGATAGGAAGTTGACCTCAAGCTGCTAAACCGATCCCCATTCAGCCACCCGCCACGGCGGGAACAATGCTGACTTCGTCCCCATCGGCGAGAGCCGTGGCCTGATTGTCGAGAAACCGGATGTCCTCGCTATTGACATAGACATTGAGGAAGCGGCGCAAGCCGCCTTGTTCATCGCAGAGTCGATTGCGAATGCCTGGAAACTTTTCCTCCAGCGCGAGCAACAAACCATCGACACTCGCAGCCTCTAGGGTCACGGTAGCGGTATCCGCTGTGAACTTCTGCAGGGGGGTCGGGATCAGAACCGTAACGGTCATGGAAAAGAGTAAGAAAAGAGCGTCAGGATTGCGGGGCGGAGATAGGCATCGGGCCGGTCTCGAGACTCAGACCACCGTGTCCCAGGTGGCGCGGTGAAGGGATTGGGCCCGTTCCCAGGCGGCATTGAAACTGGCCAGTTGGGGCTCGATGGTCAGGGGTTCGCCAATGGAACTGGCGACGGCTTCGGTGGTTTTGAGACCATTACCTGTGATGTAGGCGACGGTGGTCTCTTCGGGGTTGATTTTGCCCTGCTCCACCAGCTTCTTGAGCACCGCGATGGTTGTGCCACCAGCGGTCTCAGTGAACACCCCTTCGGTTTCTGCCAACAATTTGATGCCATCGATGATCTCCTCATCGCTGACCGCCTCGATGGCGCCATTGGTGCGACGGGCGATATCAATGGCATAGGGACCATCAGCTGGGTTGCCGATGGCAATGGATTTGGCAATGGTGTGGGGCTTGACGGGCTTGATGAAGTCCCTGCCTTCGGCAAAGGCCTGGGCGATGGGCGAACATCCCTCCGCCTGGGCGCCACTGAAGCGCACCGGCTTCTCATCGACCAGACCCACCTTGATGAATTCATCAAAACCCTTGCGAATCTTGGTGAACAGCGATCCGGAGGCCAGGGGGGCAACGATGTGGTCGGGCAGTTGCCAGCCGAGCTGCTCGATCACTTCGTAGCCCAGGGTCTTGGAACCCTCGGAATAGTAAGGGCGCAGATTGATGTTGACGAATCCCCAGCCATGGGTGTTCGCCACCTCGGAGCAGAGTCGATTCACCTGGTCGTAGTTTCCCTTGACCGCCATCAAGGTGGGGTTGTAGACGAGGGTGCCAAGCACCTTGCCCAGTTCAAGGTCAGAAGGGATGAACACACAGCATTCGAGACCGGCATAGGCGGCAATCGCCGCGGTGGAATTGGCCAGATTGCCGGTGCTAGCACAACTGACGGTGGAAAATCCCAGTTCGCGGGCGCGGGTCAGGGCCACAGACACGACCCGGTCCTTGAAGGACAGGGTGGGCATATTGACGCCATCATTTTTGATGTAGAGAGACTTGAGGCCCAGGCGCCGGGCCAGACGATTGGCCTTCAGCAGGGGGGTGAAGCCGGTGCCGACATCGATCGGATCGCCTTCGATGGGCAGAAAGTCGCGATACCGCCAGATGGAAATCGGTCCGGCTTCGATGGTCGCCCGGCTGACTCGACGACGGATGGCGTCGTAGTCGTAAACAACCTCCAAGGGGCCGAAACAAACATCCTCACAAACATGACGTGCCTCAGCGGGATAGGCGTGGCCGCATTCCTTGCAGCGCAGACCGATGAAGGTGGAGCGGGACAAGGTAGCTGTCACGTCGTCAGCGCAAGCGATGCTGCGAGGCTAACAGCGGTGGCGAGGGCATCCATTTAAATCCGACCTACGAGGTCGGGTTAATGCAAACGGCTTGCTGACCGACAGCCTCCGGATCGCTTCCTAGCGTCAGTGACCTTGAGCGTTGCTTTTTTGCCCACGTGCTTGACGAACGGCCCTGGTCGCAACGCCTGACCCTCACCGCCCTGCTGGCAGGGGGGGCGTTGCTGCTGGTCTTCGGCCTGGCTCGTCTAGCCATTGAATGGCAGTGGTTTGCCCAGTTCGGCCTGGCGAGTGTCGTGCTGCGGCGCTGGCTGTTGCAGCTGCTGGCCTTTGGCCTGGTGTTTGGCCTGGGGTCGTGGCTGCAGCTGCAGCAGCTGCAGCGCTGCTGGCGCCTGCGCCAAGGCGTCGCCCAGAAACAACTGCCCAGTGATCCCATCCTGCGGCTGGGGAGTCTCGGCCTGGTGGCCAGCTTGCTGGGCCTCCTGTTGGCCCTAGCCCTTGGGCTCGCCTACCTTCTGGTTCAAGCCAAGGGCTTGATCGCCTCTCCATTCGGGGGGGAAGTCATGACCGGGCTGACGAGCACCTCCACCTGGTCGCCGCTGATGGTGTCTGGGGTCGCCCTGGCCCTGCTGGGTCCTTTGCTGATCTGGCCCCTCAACACCCTGCGTCTGGCCCTGGCCGCGGCCCTGGCGGCATCCGCCACTGCCATCGCCCGGGGATGGAGCCTCTGGTTACCGGCTCTGCTAGCCGAGCCTTTCGGGGAAAAGGATCCGCTCACGGGACTGGACCTGACCTTCTCGGTGCTGCGACTGCCGGCGCTGCATCTTCTCTTGAGCGTGGCCATCGCCCAGGTCGCCGTCGGGCTGGTGGGCGGACTCTGGTTGAGCCTGGGGGAGGGCTCCAGCCTCAGTGATCTGCGGTTTGTCGGCCTGAGCCGAGATCAACAGAAGGTGCTACGCCCCCAGCTGGCCCTGCTCACCATCCTGGCGGCCTGTTCCACCGGTCTGGCCCCCTTCGACCTGATGGTGCAGGGAAGTGGCATCGCCGCCGGTGCCGGCCATGTGGACCTTTATGTGCGACTGCCGTTGCGGCTGCTGCTGACCCTGCTGCTGCTGCTGACGGCGGTGGGCCTGCTGGTTCCCTTGCCCAAGGACTGGCTGCGCAGGGGGGCCTTGATTCCTTTGGGGGCAACGGTGTTGATGGTCCCGGTGGCCGAATGGCTTGTGGCGCCTCTGGTGCAACGGTTCTGGGTGCAGCCCCGGGAGCTGGCGGTGGAGAAGCCCTACCTGAAGCGCACGATCCAGGCCACCCGCAGGGCCTTCGGACTCGAGCGCGTGCGCTCCCTGACGCTGCAGCCCCGTCAAGGCCTCACCGCCGCTGACCTCGCCTCAGCGCCGGGAACTCTGGCCAACATCCGCCTCTGGGACAGCACGCCACTGTTGGCCGCCAACCGCCAACTGCAACAACTGCGTCTCTATTACGCCTTTCCCTCCGCCGCCGTCGATCGCTATCCCCTGCACGCTGCCAACCAGGGGCAAGGGGGGACGCAGGTGTTGATCGCCGCCCGCGAAATGGACAGCGGCGCCCTGCCCATCGGCTCTCGCACCTGGTTGAACCGGCACCTGGTGTTCACCCACGGGCATGGATTCACGGTGTCGCCGGTGAATGCCTTCGGTAGCGACGGTCTGCCGCTGTTCTTCGTCAAAGATCTCGGCCGCAGCGGCAAGGTGCAGGGCTTGCCCCAGCTGGGAATCAGCGATGCCCAAGCGCGGGCGGCCCTACCGGTGGGCCGGCCCCAGCTGTATTACTCATCCGGGCCGGCCCCCTATGCCATCGCCCCAACCAAGGTCCAGGAATTCGACTACCCCGAGGGCGAACTCAACGTCTACACCCACTACGCCGGCGCCAGGGGCGTCTCCCTGGGCAGTGCTTGGCACCGTCTGGCGGCCGCCCTCTATCTGGGGGAGGCGCGGGTGCTGCTGACGGGCTCCCTGCAGCCCAATTCGATGCTGCTGCTGCGGCGCCAGGTCAAGCAACGACTGCAGGCCCTGGCCCCCTTTCTCGATTTCGAAAGCGAGCCGTACCTGGTGACCGCCCGATTGGCCCCCCAGGCTGGCTACCGGCCCGACCAACATCAGTACTGGCTCCTTGATGGCTTCACCAGCAGCCGTTCCTATCCCTACAGCGACCCCAACCCCAGGGGATTGCGCTATTTCCGCAATCCGGTCAAAGCGGTGGTCGATGCCCATGACGGCAGGCTGTGGCTTTATGTGAGCGATCCCGCGGATCCTGTGCTGCGCACCTGGCGCAAGGCCTTTCCGGAGTTGTTTGCGCCCCTGTCGGCCATGCCTTCGGAACTGCTGCGCCACATCCGGGTACCGCAGCGGCAATTCTCAATTCAGTCGGAACGCTTACTTCGTTACCATGTCACAGATGTGCGCACGTTTTACAACGGCGATGACGTCTGGGCGATCCCCCAGGAGGTCTATGGCACCACCAATACGGAAGTCAATCCCTATCACGTCACCCTCCAGTTACCGGGAGAGAGCCGCAGCGAATTTGTGTTGTTGCTGCCCTTCACTCCCCTGAAACGGACCAATCTGGTGGGCTGGCTGGCCGCTCGCAATGACACTCCCAACTATGGGGAGCTGGTTCTGGTGCGTTTCCCCCAACAACGGCTGCTGCTTGGCCCCCAACAGATTTCAGCCCTCACCGATCAAGATCCCACCATCAGTCTGCAATTCGGTCTCTGGAACCGCCTCGGTTCACGGTTGTTCCGAGGCAACATGCTGGTGCTGCCGATGGGCAATGGCTTGTTGTATGTCGAGCCGGTCTATCTGCAATCCAAGAGCAATGATCTGCCCACCCTGGTACGTGTCGTCGTCTCCGATGGACGTCGCTTCTTGATGGAGCAGGACCTGGGCGATGCCATTCGCCGGCTGGTGGCGGGGGCTCCGGCGGCACCCCTGCCTGCGGTGGTGCGACCGGAGGCGCTGCCGGCAGGAACCCAACCTTGATGAGGGCTCGGCTGCGGAGTGGGCTGAGGCAGGGCTCTGGCCCGCTGCCGAGCAGCTCAAGATCTTGAGTGGAGGGCCCAGGCCGCTCTGAGCAGTCGAAGGCAATCGGCTGCTGTGCTTGGAGGGCAGGCTGCCGGTCCGCGCGCTGAGCCAGAGCCGACCGCTTAGGGGCTGAAGGAGCCAGCCGCTGCCCACAAAAAAGGGGCCGAAGCCCCCAGACGTTGGTTGCTGGCTGGGCCAGAGCAACCGAATCAGGCGGCGACAGCGGCCTTGGGGTCGAGCTCGCCCTTGGCGTAAAGGGTGGCGTAGTAGTTGATGTCGCGTTGCTTGATCTTGCTGGCGTTGCCGGCGGCCCAGAACTGTTGATAACGATCCAGGCAGACCTGCTTCATGTAGGCCCGGGCCGGCTTGTTGAAGTGGCGGGGGTCAAAGTTGGCAGGATCCTTGAAGGCGGCCTCCCGGACCGCTGCCGTGAAGGCAAGGCGGTTGTCGGTGTCAATGTTGACCTTGCGCACGCCATTGCGGATGCCTTCTTGAATCTCCTCAACGGGCACGCCGTAGGTCTCAGGGATGGCGCCGCCGAATTTGTTGATCATGTCCAGCCATTCCTGGGGCACGGAGCTGGAGCCATGCATCACCAAATGGGTGTTGGGGATGGCTTTGTGGATCTCAGCGATGCGGCTGATGGCCAGCACTTCGCCGGTGGGCTTGCGGGTGAATTTGTAGGCGCCGTGGCTGGTGCCGATGGCGATGGCCAGGGCATCCACCTTGGTTTTGGCGACGAAATCAGCGGCTTCGGCCGGATCGGTCAGCAGTTGGCTGTGGTCAAGGGAGCCCTCGAAGCCGTGGCCATCTTCAGCTTCACCTTTGCCGGTTTCGAGCGAACCGAGGCAACCGAGTTCGCCTTCGACGCTGACGCCGATGGCATGGGCCACATCCACCACTTCCTTGGTGACGGCGACGTTGTAGTCGTAGCTGGCGGGGGTCTTGGCGTCGGCTTCGAGCGAACCGTCCATCATGACGGAGGTGAAACCATTAGCAGCAGCGCCGTAGCAAGTGGCGGGGCTATTGCCATGGTCCTGATGCATCACCACCGGAATGTCGGGATAGGTCTCGACAGCAGCAAGAATCAGGTGGCGTAGAAAATTCTCACCGGCGTACTGACGGGCCCCCCGGGAGGCCTGCAGGATCACGGGGCTGTCCGTTTCGTAGGCGGCCTCCATGATCGACTGAACCTGCTCCAGATTGTTCACGTTGAAGGCCGGGATGCCGTAGCCGTTCTCAGCGGCGTGGTCAAGCAGCAGCCGGAGCGGAACGAGCGCCATGGGGGATCCTCTCGGAAACGTAAAAAGGGAAAGCGAGACGGAATTTGCGGTGTCACCGCCCGTCTCGCCGGGGAGTCTAGGGGATCCTGGTCCCTGGCCCACCGACTGAAACCGGTGAGCCAGTGATTCAGTCGATCAGTTCGCAACGGCGCAGGGATTGAACCCGAAACGCCTGTTCGCGCTCTTGGCGACGGACCTGTTCGGCCTGACGAACCAGCTGGCGGGCAGTGGTAATGGACATGGAAGGGCCTCGAAAGAGAACCTGACGGCAAGGCCGCAGGAGGGGATAGCGCGTTGCTTCGGGATGGGGCCAGAAGCCCCTCCCCCCTACTTCCGCCGAGGACGACCGCGGACAAAAGCCCGAACAGCGCCTACGGTCAACGACCTTTCAACAGTAACGGTTAATACAGACAGAAAAGGTTTGACCCGATACGGAAGACCGTCAACGGCGTTACCTTCGCCCGTGTTCCTGGTTCCCTTGGCCTCATTGGCCCTGGCCGCCCCTGGCCCGAAGACCTCCACCTCCCTGCGCCAGCCCCCTGATCTCTCCCCGCCCCCACGCGCCACAGATCCCCTGCGGGAGAGCGATCAACGGTTTCATCCGGTCTGGTCCCCCGGGGGCATGGTGGCCAGCGATGAGCCCCTGGCCTCAGCTGCAGGCCGGGCCGTGCTCGCCCAGGGAGGCAATGCCGTGGATGCAGCGGTGGCCAGCGCCTTCGCCCTGGCGGTGACCTTGCCCCAGGCCGGCAATCTGGGGGGGGGTGGTTTTTTGGTGTTGTGGCTGCCTGGGCGGTCGCCGGCGCGGGAGCGCAGCTGCCTGGGCGCGGATCAGGCCGCCAATCCCGAGCGGCGTTTGGGCTTGGGGACGGCCGTGGCCGTCAACTTTCGCGAGACGGCTCCTCAGGCCGCTCGGGCGACGATGTTTGTCGATCGCAATGGGCGGGTGGATCGGCGCCGCGCCACCCGCAGCCTTGAAAGCACGGCCGTGCCGGGAAGCGTCGCCGGGCTGGTCCTGGCCCAGCGCTGCTACGGACGGCTGCCCCTCAGGCAGGTGCTGGCTCCGGCCATCGATCTGGCGGACCGAGGTTTCCTGGTGACTCGCGAATTGAGCGACTCCCTGCGGAATTCCATGGCCACCCTGCAGAGCGATCCAGACTCGCGGTCACTGTTTTTCCGAGCGGGGCCCCAGGGTCTGCGGGCCCTTCAACCCGGCGAGGTCCTCCGCCAGAGCGAACTGGCGGCGAGTCTGAGTCGCATCGCCTCAGATGGTGCGGCGGGCTTCTACAGCGGACCGGTGGCCGACGCCCTGATCCAACTGATGGGCCAAAGGGGAGGGCTGATTCAGCGAAACGATCTCAAGGTCTATCGAGCCCGCTTGGTGCCGCCCTTGCTCGGCCAGTTTCGAGGCCATCCGGTACTGACCATGCCCCCGCCCGGAGGCGGCCTGACCCTGCTGCAGGTGCTGGCCCTTCTCGAGCCCTACGACCTGAAGGCGAGCGGCCTCAACGGCGTCGCCAGCCTGCACCCGATGGTGGAGGCCATGAACCTGGCCTTCCGCGACCGCAATGCTCGTCTGGGGGATCCAGAGCAACAGGCGATTCCGGTGCAGGCGCTGCTATCGCAGCCCCACCTAAAGCGCCTGCGCGGCCAGATCGATCCCCAGCGTCATCAACCGGCGGCCCGCCTCGGCCCAGCGCCCACCCTTCCCGGGGAGGGCACCCACACCACCCACCTCTCGGTGGCGGACCGCCAGGGGGGGCTGGTGGCCCTCACCACAACCCTCAACTTCCCCTACGGCAACGGTGTGCTGGTGCCTGGAGGCGGATTTCTGCTCAACAACGAGATGGATGATTTCAGCGCCGCCCCAGGCCAGCCCAATGCCTTCGGATTGGTGCAGGGGGCGGTCAACAGCATCGCGCCGGGACGGCGGCCCCTCAGCTCCATGACCCCCACGCTGGTGTTCCAGGCGGATGGCCGTCCCTGGTTGGCCACTGGCAGCCCTGGCGGAAGCCGCATCATCACCACCGTTTTGCAGGTGCTGCTGAATCGCGTGGTGCACGGGCTCAATCTGGCCACGGCGGTCAGCAGCCCCCGCCTGCACAGCCAGCTCTGGCCCGATGAGATCAGCGTTGAAGAGGGCTTCAGCCCCGATACGCTGCGATTGCTGGAGGCACGCGGGCACCGCTGGCGGCGGGTGCCGGCGCTGGGCTCCGCCAACAGCGTCGAAGTGATGGCGCCCAGCCGGGGAGAGGAAGGGGGGCGCAGGGGCGGCTGGGGCACCTGGGGCGTGGCCGATCCCCGCCGCGCCGGCGGCCCGGCCGTGGGGGAATGAGCCCCCCGCCGCGCCGAGCAACTGGGCCATCGGAGATCATGGCCACACCGGTCGGCGGCACCGTCCGGCCCTCCCGCTGCGGTGGTCCTGGTGCAACGTCTCCTGCTCGAACTACTGCCTTGCCTGGTGGTGGGCCTGGTCTTGGGTCGGACCTATCCCCGGCTCTCGGCACGGCTGGCTGGGCCCCTAATCCGTTGGGGGGTGCCGATCAGCCTGGTGGGGTTGCTGCTGCGATCCGGCATGCGATCCGACCTGGCGGTGACCGCTCTAATCGCTCTGCTGGGCCCCAGCCTCGGCTTGCTGTTGATCGCCACGGTGCCCTGGCTGGCCGAACGCCTCGACTCGGGTCCGTTGCGACTTGGTGCTGTGGTCGGCAACACGGCCTACTGGGGGGTACCGGTGGCCCTGGCCCTGTTGCCGACGGTGGCCGTCGCCCACGCCATCACCTTCGACATCGTCGCCACGCTCTTCACCTGGAATGTTGGTCCCCTGTTGATGGAACGGCGCTTCGCGGGCCTGGGTCCACTGGTGCGGCGACTGTTGCAGAATCCCGCCAGCCAGGGGCTTGCCGTGGCCCTGCTGCTGCAGCAGACCCCATGGAGCGCTCCTCTGGGCCAATGGCTCTGGTGGCCGGCCAGGCTTGTGCTGTGGCTGGCCTTGACCATGGTAGGGATGCGTCTGGGCATGATGCTGCGCTTGCCCTTGACCTTGGCCTGGCCCCGCCAAGGCCTGCTGGCCGCCGTGAGCGCCAAATTGGTGCTGGCCCCAGCCCTGATGCTGCTGCTCTCCACGTTGGTGCGGCTGCCGGAGACGGCCCGGACCGCAGTGGTGTTGCAGGCAGCGGCCCCATCGGCCCTGGCTGTTCTGTTGCTGGCCGAAGCCAGGGGCGAAGACGCTCAGCCGGCGGCGAATCTTGTGCTGGCCAGCACCGCCCTAGCCCTGGTAACCGTGCCTCTGTGGTGGACTCTGTGCGGTTTTCTGGGATCGTGAATGCAGCCTGCAGGCCCCAACCGGGGCCGGTTTTCGGCTTGAGTGGCGAAGATTACCCCGTTTGTTGATGGCCTCCTCCCTCGCCCAGCGTCTGGACCGATCCCTGGCCAGGCTCGGCACCACCGCGGTGATCCCGGTGGGTTTGCTGGCCCTGGCCTGGGGCCAGGAACTGATCGACGCGCTGTTCTTCGGCGGCCATTGGAATCTGCCGATGGTGCAGGGAGGGTCCCTGCTGGGGGTGCTGACGGCTCCCTTCAGCCACAGTGGCTTTGGCCATCTGATCAGTAATTCGATCGCGTTTCTGCCTCTCTCCTGGCTGGTGTTGATGCGGGGCCGGCGCGATTACTGGGCGGTGTGGATCGCTGTTTATGCGTTGTCGATCCCGGTGTGGTTGTGGTGGCCCGGGGCCAGCCACGGCTTGTCCGGGGTCATCTATGGGTTGCTGGGCTATCTGCTGGTGATCGGCTGGCTGGAGAGGCGATTCGTCTCGATGCTGCTCTCGCTGCTGGCCGTGGTGGCCTTCGGTGGAATGCTGCCGGCGCTGCTGCCGTTCCTCAGCCCGGCGGGGGTGAGCTGGATCGGCCATGCCTCCGGCTTCGTGGGCGGCATGGTGGCGGCCTGGGCGATTCATCGTGAAGCGCCTCGGCTGAGCTGAACCATGGTCTTGATGGGGCGCCACGGGGGGGAAAGGCGAAGGCACCCGTTTCAGCCGTTCTGCCTGCTGCTGGGCCTGGCGGCTCTGGCCTCTGGGGCCGCGCCGGCCTCGGCCCAGGGTCTGGGCGCCCTGATCCAGGTGGACGGCCCACCCCTTTCGGGGGGCCGCGTCAGCGGCAGCGCGACCGTGCCCCTGGAAAAAGCCCGTGGTGGAGATACCCCCATCCTCACGTTCGACACGGATCAGGGCCCCGTACGGCTACTGCTCGATACCGGGGCGACATCGTCTTTGGTGCGTCCCGAATTGGCGACTCGCCTGGGTCTGCGCTCCAGAGCGATGCCGTCGGAAGCCTTTCGCCTGGCAGGGGGGGGAGCCGACTGCCCGGAGCTCAGGCCCCAGCGCCTGGCCTTGCCGCCGCTACGCCTGGGGGCCCTGCACTTGGTGGGGGTTGAGGCCCTGATGCTGCCTGTGTCGGCCCTGCCGCCGGGAGTCGACGGGGTGCTGGGGGTTCCCAGTCTGCGACTGATGCCCCTGAGCATTGATCCGCTAGCCCAACGACTCACCCTGGGCCCCCTGGCGCTCCAACCTGCCGAGCAGGTCAGGCTGGCGAGAGGCGCGGCCGGATCGCGCCAAACCGTTCGCCTGCACTGGTCAAAAGGGGTGCCGCTGCTGAGCCTCGACACCCTGGCCGGACGGGTGCAAGCCCTGGCGGACACCGGCGCGGAAGGGCTGTTCCTGAGTCCGGCCCTGGCGGCCCGTCTGCACCCCCTCGACAACGGGACGACGTTGACGATGGTGGGATTTTGCGGAGAACAGAAGGTCCGGCGCCAGACCCTGGTCGGAGTGGCCTTTGCCGCGCCTCTCTCCCCAAGCGAAACCGGACCTGATCGCCCCATGCAAGCCGAGCTGATGCAGCCCAGGGAAGGGATCATCACCGAGAACCCGATCTTCAACCAACTGGGCGTGGCGGCGATTGTGGGCCAGGAACTCCTCAGGCAGCGACCCCAGCTCTGGCGCCTCGACCTGCAGCCGCCGCGACTGGAGTTGTGGTGACGCTGCTCAGGTCTCGATGACCACAAGAGCGGGGGTCCCCAAGACTTCAATCGCTATTGGGGAAGGCCTGGCCCATCAGCAACGCGACATTCGCGATCAAGGCAAAGCCATCGCGATCAAGGCAGGGAAAGAAGTCTCGGGCAGCGACTTGGCGGTCGACCTGGGGGATTCACCGCATCCCCAAGCCCCTGGGGCAACCAGCACATCGGGGCAACCAGCCTGCTGGGGCGATCCTGCCGCCATGGCGACAGACCATGGAAGCCAGGGCGTGGATAGGGTTGAAGGCCATGGACTACACGCCCTACCTGAACACCCTGCACAGCGGCAGCCTGGAGGGGGCCCTGCTTTCGGTGGCGGTGAAAGGACGGGTGGCGATGGCCATCAAGGGCCGCTTTCTGCTGCGGGCCTTCTGCGAGAGCATCCAGGACCGCAGCCGCATCGGCTGCGCGGTGACCCGGGAGGAAACCTGCCTTGGCTACCTGGCCGAGTCCAGTGCCGAACCCTGGGAGCTGCTGATCTGCACCGACCACCTCGAAAGTGGCAGCGGCTTTGAACTGGCGCGCAAGGGAAAGGCCCTCTGGCCCCAGCTCAAGGTGGTGATGCTGTCGCTGGCAGACGTGATTCCAGCGGAGTACGTCGATGCCCCCTGGCTGGAGGCAGTGGTGGCCGAAGCGGACGTGGTGGCCGACCAGCGTCCCCTGCAGGCGGCCCTGCTGGCCGTGATGGGCGACCACTCCTATCGGAGCCCCTCCCTGCGGGGTGGGGCCCTGCCCTATCTGAGCTGTCCGAGACTGACGCCCAGGGAATATCAGGTGCTCGATCGGCTGGCCTGTGGCCTCAGTGATCGGGAAATCGCCAAGGAACTGATGGTGAGCGAAGCCACGGCCCGCACCTACACCAAGCGCCTGCTTCAGACCCTGGGGGTTAACAATCGGCTTCAGGCCGTTCTCAAGGGCATGCGCTGCGGCATGGTCCAGTTCTGAGATTAGGCCTGTCCTGAGATGCCGTTCGCTGCGAACACAGAGCGGGAGCCAGCCCAGGCAAAGTCAACTTTTATTTCTGCGGCTGCCTTGACCGTTTCATCGTCCGGGACCGGTCTTTCGCCAGGGGCCTGTGCTCCACCCTCTGGGAGCGGGCTTTCAGCGACTGAGGCCCACACCTTTTCAACCGAGGCCATCGGTGCAACCCCTGAGGGTCCTACCACTGATGCCCTCAGTTCAGCGACTAGGGCCGGCAGGCCAGCGAGTGAGGCCGGTCATGCATCGACTGAGTTCCCTAGCTCATCAACGGGAGCCCAGGGTCCATCGTCTGGGACTCAGGCTTCGTCCGATGCCCTGAACCAGGCTGGCAGGGAGCCTCCCTTGCTGGGCGGCGCACTGTTGCGACGCCTCAACCAGCGCCGCGACGGACCCGGCTGGATCCAGTTGACGAGCCACCTGCTGGTTGTGGTCGTCGGCGGAACCCTCTGGGCCTGGCCCCCCCTGACAGGAGCCGGGCTTCCGCTTGGACTGGCCTGGGGGGTCAAGCTTCTCGGGTTGATGCTGCTGGGTTGGGGTCTGGCGTTCGCCTTCTGCGCCATGCACGAATGCGGCCACCGTACCGCCTTCAGCGGCCGCCGTATCAATGACACCGTCGCCTGGTGGGCTGGGGTACTGAGTTTTTACAACGCCGATTTCTACCGGCGCTATCACCAATGGCATCACCGCTACACCCATCTCCCCGGCCTTGATCCCGAACTGGAAGACTCTCCCCCCAGCACCCGGTGGGACTACGTCTTCGAGGTGAGCGGTGTTCCTTGGTGGTTGGGCAAGCTTCGCTCCCATTGGCGGGGCCTGCGGGGTGACTTCAGTGGTTCGCCCTACATTCCCGCTGATGCCGCCCTGGCGGTGCAAAGGTCGCTTCAACGGCAATTTGCCGTTTATGCCCTGTTGCTGCTGCTGGGCCTGGGGCTGGGACATGACGTCATGCTGCGTTTCTGGCTCCTTCCCCTGGCCCTGGGCCAACCGCTGCTGCGTTTTGTGCTGCTGGCCGAACACGGTGGCTGTCCCTGTGTTGCCGATGGCCAGCGCAACACCCGTACCACGTTGACGTTGGCTCCCCTGCGTCGATTGATGTGGAACATGCCCTTCCACGCCGAACACCACCTGCTGCCCTCCGTCCCGTTCCACGCTCTTGCCGAGGCGCACCAGCATCTTGCCCCGCGGCTGGTGTTTCTCCAACATGGCTATGGCGCATTGCACGCTTCGTTTCTGCGGCAGCCGCAGCAACTTGCGATTCAAGGCGAACCCGGAGTTGTGAGCCCGTTGTGAGCCCTCAGTTGTGAACACGGAGCCCGTCGACGACAAGATTTTTGGACTGGGTGATCTTGAGCTGGCCAACGGCCTGGTTCTGCCGGACGCCAAGCTCAGCTACCGCAGCCTCGGCCAGCTGCGGCCCGACCGCTCCAATCTGGTGCTGGTCCCCACCCCCTACGGCGCCTGGGTCCAGGACCAAACCTGGCTGATGGGTACCATTTTCGATCCCGCCCGCTGGTGTGTGGTGGTGGTGGGTCAACTGGGCAATGGCCGCTCCAGCAGCCCCAGCAACAGCAGCCTCGGGTTGACGAGACAAGGCTGGCCCGTTGACCATCGCGACAATGTGCGGGCCCAGAGACGATTGCTGGAGGAGGTGTTTCATCAGGACTCTCCGGCCCTGATTTACGGCTGGTCGATGGGGGCCCAGCAGGCCTATCACTGGGGCGTCCTGGAACCAGAGCGCAGCCAGCGCCTCTGCTGCGTCTGCGGCACCGCCCGCACCACCCCCCACAACCGCCTCTTCCTGCTCAGCCTGCGATCGGCCTTGACCAACGATCCAGCCTGGAACGGCCAAGGGTTTGACGCGCCACCCGAGCGGGGATTGCGCACCTTCGCCCTGATCTACGCCAGTTGGGCCGCCAGCCAGGCGTTTTACCGGCAGGGAGCCCACCGTCGCCTCGGCTACAGCAGCGTCGAAGAGTACGTGGAACGCAGCTGGCTGCCCGCCTATGAGCGCCATGATCCCCGCGATCTGCTGGCGATGATTGATGTCTGGCTGTCCTGTGACGTGGCCCAGGCGGCGGGTCTGGCCAGCGGTGATGAACAGGAGGATCTGGCCCGGGCCCTGGGCCGGGTGCGGGCGAAAACCACCGTGGTGGCCTGTCAACAGGATCTGTATTTCCCCCCCGAGGATTGCGCCGCGGAGGCGGCCCTGATGGCCGGGGCCCGCTTTGAGACGCTCGATTCGCCCCTGGGCCATCGGGCCGGCAACCCCAGGGAATCCCTGGTCGAGCAGGCCCGTCTACGTCAGATCGTCGAACAACTCTGCCAAGAGTGAGGCCACGTCCAAGGCCAAGTCATCCGAGCCATGGCCGGGGCCGAGTTCTGTTCTCAGTCGAATTCCCAAACCGCAATCCCAATCCAGGCCCCTCGCCCTAACCGACCAACCCCATCACCAACCCGAACCGAGCTCCAGTCCAAGCCCAATCCAGTTCACCCAGACCCCAAGCCCAACCCCATGCACGATCTGGTCCGCTACGCCGCCGCCCATGGCATCCGCCATTTCCTCTTCTCCTTCTGCGATTTGTTTGGGGTGCAGAGGGCCAAGCTCGTGCCCGTGGCCGCCGCCGCCGACCTGGCCGACAACGGCGCGGGATTCGCCGGTTTCGCCGCCTGGCTGGCGATGACACCGGCCGACCCGGATGTGCTGGCGATCCCCGATCCCGCCAGCTTGATGGTGCTGCCCTGGCAACCCCAGGTGGCCTGGGTGGCCACAACGTTGGAGGTGGAGGGAGCGGTCCTGGAGCAGTCGCCTCGGTCGGTGCTGCAGCGGCAACTGCGCCGGGCAGAAGCCTTGGGACTGCACTTTCGAACCGGCGTCGAACCGGAGTTCTTTCTGCTCGAAGACGGCGCCGATGCCATCGCTGACGGGCGTGACCGTCAGAGCAAACCCTGTTATGACCAGCTTGCCCTGATGCGCCATTACCCCCTGATCGCCGAACTGCTCGATGGCATGGAGCAGTTGGGCTGGGGTCCCTATCAGGCCGACCACGAAGATGCCAACGGCCAATTCGAAATCAACTGGACCTTCGCCGATGCCCTGTTAACAGCCGATCGCCATGCCTTTTTCCGGGTCATGGTGGCGGCGATCGCCGAACGCCATGGCTGGCGAGCCAGCTTCAAGCCCAAGCCCCTGGCGGGTCTCACAGGCAATGGCGCCCACCTGCACGCCTCCTTGTGGGACGACGACGGGCGCAATCTCTTCCCCGATCCCCAGGGCCCCTCGGGGTTGTCGCCGCTGGCCCACCATTTTCTCGCCGGTCTGCTGGACCATGCCCCGGCCCTCTGTGCGCTCACCAATCCGATCGCCAACAGCTACGAGCGTCTGGCGCGCCGCACCCCCAGCTCCGGCGCCAGCTGGTCTCCGGGCTGGATCAGCTACGGCGGCAACAACCGCACCCACATGGTGCGCCTGCCGGACAACCAACGGCTGGAACTGCGATTGCCGGACGGCGCCGCCAACCCCTACCTGCTGCAGGCGGCCGTTCTGGCGGCGGGATTGGATGGCATCGAGCGCCAGCTGGATCCGGGACCTCGCAGTGAACGCAACACCGAAGCCGACCCCCCCGAGGGAACGGAATGGCGTTCGTTACCCAGCAGCCTTGAAGAGGCCTTGAACGCCTTGCAGGTCGATGGACGCCTGCGGGAGGCCCTAGGGGAATCCTTCTGCCAGGCCTATCTTGCCCTGGCCCCACGCCGCGACCAGGTGGAGGTGCCTTGAGAGCTGTTATGGACTTGGATGGAGTCTTCAGACCTTCGGTTCTCCCCCCAAGCGGTGGGGTCCGCCGAACAGGGTCGTGAGGGCCGAACCGAATGGGCCGGTCCCTACGGCAACGAGTCATCGCCATCGGAGCGAAAGTGTCTTCACCGGGGAGACGACTCCGCACCGAACCGCTCCCAGATGGAGCGCCATCCAACCCTGAAGACACCATGTTGACCCTCCGCACCGCTTCTCCCTTTGATCTGTTCGAGCGTCTCGAGCAGCAACTGCAAAGCGCCGAGCGGGTTCCCGCCGCTGAGGTGCATGAAAGCAATGATGCCTACGCAGTCGTCCTTGAACTCCCCGGAGTTGACAAGGACGCCATCGACGTCAAGGCCACCGATCGCACCCTGCTGATCAGCGCCGAGCGTCGCAACCCCCACCTCAGGCCTGCGGCCCAGACCCCTGAATTGGCCTCCACCGAAGGGTCCTCAAGCCCCGAAACAGCGGCCAAGACTGACCGCGGGCCCCTCCTGAGCGAATTCCGCTACGGCACCTGGAGCCGCAGCTTCCGCTTCCCCAGCGGGATTGATCGGGAGAACCTCCACGCCCACTACCAAAGCGGTCTACTCACCGTCCGGGTGCCCAAAGCCCAGACCATGACCACGGTGAGCGTCAAAGTCGAAGGCTGAATCCCTCCAGATCACGACAAACTTCGCCCTGGCGAAAGAAAAAACCCCGGCCTTGGCCGGGGTTTTTCACGGGTGGATGGGGGACTTGGACGCTGCCTTAGCGTCGATGAGACGTCATCGACTCCAGGATGGTTGCCATGAACATTCTTTGGTTTCTGCTGATTGGGGTACTCGCTGGCTGGCTGGCCGGGGTGATCGTCAAAGGGGGCGGTTTTGGCTTGGTAGGCGATCTCGTCGTCGGTGTCATCGGCGCCCTTCTGGGCGGGCTGCTCTTCGCTGGGCTGGGATCGGCCGTCGGAGGGGGTTTGGCCGGCAGCCTGGCCGTGGCCACCCTGGGGGCGGTGCTGTTGCTGCTGGTGTTGCGACTGATCAAGCGGAACTAAACGATTGGCGCATGGAACTCGACTAAGGAGCTCTCCATGATTAGCTTTGAGAGGAGCAGGAGCCAACCTTTCTTCCTTGAGGCCGACCCAAGGGCCGTTAGGCCAAAAGCGTGAAAGATCTCCCTTCTGCTCCAATGTCGGCACCGCCGACCATTCTCCAACGTTGGTCGCACCGGCACTTCTCCACGTCGGCACCGCCAACATTTCTCCCTCACTACCCTCCCATGAGCATCAACGACAAGATCAATGCCGCCGCCAAGGATGCCGAAGGCAAACTGCAGGCTGCCGCAGGTGAACTCACTGATGACCCCCTCCTCAAAGCCAAGGGGGAGGCCAAGCAGGTTCACGCCAAGGTGATGGATGCCGCAGGTGATCTCGGCGACAAAGTGGCCGGTGCCGCCGATGTCGTCGGCGACAAGGTCACGGATGCCGCCGCGGTTGTCGGCGACAAGGTGAGTGATGCCGCGGAAGTCGTTGGCGACAAAGTGGCTGATGCTGCCGAAGCCCTTGGCAATGTTTTCAAAGGACTCAGAGGCAAAGCCTGAACCCTGCCCTGACCAACGCGACCCCAGGTGCCAGCCGCTCCACGCCCCTCATCGGGCCGAACCGTAGTCGGGGCGGCTTTCCTTCCTTGGAGCCATCGACAGCCCTTGCGAGGTGTACGCTAAATCTTCCAGCAGAAGCTGGCGAGCACCTTGAACTGGGCTCGCGATGCTGGAGCCAGCACCAAGTTCCGCCTCCCGCGCTTCCAGGAGGGGACCCTTCCAGGTCCATGACAATGGGCGCATCCCCCATGGGATGTCTGCCCAAAGGTGCGAGATCCATATCCATGCCTGTCCAATCCATGTCCATCCATTTGCAATCGCCACGTCTTCAATCTCCATCGCCTCAATCACACCAGGTTCAAACACCACAGCCGATGCTGCTCCTGCCGGCCTCCCGCCATGGGACATTGCGCCTGGCCGGCTCCAGCTGGGGTCACCAGAGCCCTCAGGTGAGTCAACCCCGTCATCGCCTAGGGGAGGCCCCGACACTGGGGGCGAGTTCAGATCCCAGCTGGGAAGAACTCCTGGGGCGCCGCTGAGGCTACGCCCAACCAAGAGCCAGACCGCCGGCGACAAATGCCAACATCGCAGGGGCTGCGGCCAGGGAGAAGCCGCCAGCCACCAGCAATGAAAGGTCAGTCGGCAGCGGCCAGGACGCAGACAGCGGTGGCTGGTCGCCAAGGTTGTGCGGCCAAAGCCAGAGGTCCTGAGTAGAAAAGTCTCAGATCTCCCTTGCGCCGATGGCATCGCGCCGTGGACACCTGAGCCGTCAAGCTCACCTTGCGATCATCCTGTTGTCTACCCTCCCAGCGCTGAGCTGGTCGGCAAACGCAGCTGGGGCATCCCAACCGCCGACGGTCAAGCCGATTGCGGCCAAGCCATCGGTGGCTGCCGCCACCGTCTATTCAGGCGGCCCGATCTTGACGATGGCGGGCCCCAGCCCCACCTACGCCGAAGCCCTTGTTGAACAGGGCGGCCAGATTCGCTACGTGGGCCCCCTGGCTGGGGCCCTGAAGGCCGCCGGTCCAAGCGCCCGGCGCGTGTTTCTGGGCGGCCATGCCCTGCTGCCAGGTTTCATTGACGCCCACGGCCATCTGCCCGATTACGTCACCACCTGGGGTCGCCCCGACCTGAGTCCCCCGCCCGTGGGACGCACCCGCAGCATCACGGATCTCCAGGCGACAGTGCGGACCTACCTGGCCAGCCATCCTGGTGCCCCAGGAGAATTGCAATTCTTTACTGGTTATGACGACAGCCTGCTGCAGGAGCGCCGCCACCCCACCCGGACTGACCTCGATGCCATCAGCACAACGGTGCCGATCCTGTTGATGCATGCCTCCGGCCATCTTGTGGTGGCCAACACTCCCGCCTTGGCCCTTGTGTCCATCACCAAGGGCACGCCCGATCCGGCCGGAGGCCACATTCAGCGCGATCCCGCCACGGGGGAGCCCAACGGAGTGCTGGAGGAGACCGCCGGCCTGGCCTTCATGCCCCTGATCCCCCAGCCCAGCCTCAGCGAGAAGCTGAGGCGGTTTGATGAGGTCCAGAAATGGTGGGCCAGCTATGGCATCACCACTGCTCAAGATGGCTTGAGCAACCCCGGCAACATCGCCCTGATGCGGGAAGCGGGGCGCCAGGGGCGCCTGATCCTGGATGTGGTGGCCTACCCCTTCTATCGGGTTCTGGGCGATCTGGGCAGCTTGGATGGGCGCCTGAAGAACGTCGAAATCCACACCCCCGGGACCAGCAAGGGGGCTGATCCCAAGGCGCGGGAGCAGCCAGCGCAAGCCCTGGAGTCTCCCCTGGGTTCGATGGTGTCAAACGCGGGGCGCGAGTTCTCCAGCGCCTCAACGGCGGCACCGGCACCGCCGAGCGACGCGGCAGGCACCACCGCAAAGCTGAAGGTGGGGATCTACGAGAACCACCTCAAGATCGGAGGCATCAAGCTCACCGGGGATGGCTCCCCCCAGGGCAAGACAGCCTTTGTCAGCGCGCCCTACAAGAGCCCACCCACGGGCCAGAAGTCTGACTACCGCGCCTATCCGGTGATGACCCAACAAGAGGTCGACGACTGGGTCGGATTCGGCTACCGCAACAATATTCAGGTCATCACCCATACGAATGGGGATGCCGCGCTCGACCAATTCCTCGCGGCCGTGCGCAAGTCCCGAGCTAGTTACGGCACCAAGGACCTGCGCCCGGTGGCGATCCACGCCCAGCTGGCCCGCCACGACCAGGTGGACCAGATGGGGGCCCTCGGCATCGTGCCGAGTTTCTTCACGGCCCACACCTACTTCTGGGGGGATTGGCACCGCCAGAGTTTCGGCGAGCAACGGGCGGCCGGCATCAGTCCCACCGGTTACGCCGATGCCAAGGGGGTGATCTTCACCAACCACAACGATGCCCCCGTGGTGCCCCCCGACATGCTGCGCCTGGCCCAGACGGCCGTCACCAGAACCACACGCAGCGGCTTCGTCCTGGGCCCCGCTGAGCGGGTGTCGCCGTATGTGGCCCTCAAGGCCATGACGGACTGGGCCGCCTATCAATACTTCGAGGAGAAGAGCAAAGGCACCCTGGCCCCCGGCAAGCTGGCCGATCTAGTGATTCTTGAGCAAGATCCCCTCAAGGTTGAGCCCAGCCAGCTGGCCCGCATCCGGGTGCTGGAGACGATCAAACAGGGTCGCCCGATCTTTCGCCTGGGAGTCGATCAGCTTGATCGCGATGCGGTAAACAAGTCCAGCCA
Organism: Aphanothece sp.; assembly: GCA_040373885.1. Classification (GTDB taxonomy): domain Bacteria; phylum Cyanobacteriota; class Cyanobacteriia; order PCC-6307; family Cyanobiaceae; genus Cyanobium. The sequence goes on along the minus strand of JBEIVL010000007.1, from coordinate 7,185 downwards.
GGTGGCCCCCACTCCCGATCGGGCCCATCATGGGCATGCTCATTGAATGCGATTGATCCGGATCGCTCATCAGCCATGCAACGTCTTTTGCTTGCGGCCGCAGCCCTGTTGCTCTTATTGGGACTTCTCTGGCCCTTGATCAGCAGCAGCGGCCTGGGCCGCCTGCCGGGGGACATCAGCATCCAGCGCCCCGGCTTCAGCTTTTATTTCCCCTTCACCAGCGGCCTGTTGGTGTCGGCGGGACTCAGCCTGGTGCTGTGGCTGCTGCGGCGTTGAACCCGGGAGTCGGGCGGCTCAGAGGCGGAACATCACCTGGGAGATCACGACCCAGGCGTTTTTCTCGCCAAAGGTGTCGTAGGTGGTGAGTTTGTAATCTCCTTCCAGTCCCAGCTGCAACCAGGGGTTGACGTCCCAGACCAGGTTGGCGAACACAGTGGAGTTATTCAGCAGACTGAAGGCGCCACCGTCCTGGGCGTGGTCAATGCCGTAGCCGAGATTGAGGCGCAGATTATCGCTGAGGTAGACGTACAACTGAGCCCAGCCCCCTGAGGTGGGTACGGCCTGGTTGGAGCTGCGGTTGTAGGTCTGAAGGATGCCGGACATGTATTCGCCCAGGCCCTGGCCCGTGTACAGCTCTCCAGAGAGGCCCAGGCGTCGCCCCAGGGCCAGCTGGCCGTCGAAGGAGGCCCCCCAGACATCGATCACGCTGCGGTCGCTGGTCAGGGTGAGGGGAGTGAGGGCCCGAATGTTGTCGAGGACGCGCAACTGACCCACCACCCCGGAGAAACCCACCTCCAGGGGGCGGAGCTGACGTCCCCCCGCCCGCTCCTTCGTGGTCCCAAATCCCAGGGAAAGCCGGGCTTCAACATTGGGCCAGCCATTGTCCTCGACGATTTCCTGGGTCTGGAGATTGGCGAGGTCGACCTGGTCAGGCAGGGCGGTGGTGACAGGGGAGGAGGCAGCCAGCTGAAGGGCGCCACCAAAAGCCTCGCCCGCCTTGAAGTGGTTCTCAACCCGGAATTGGGGCCGGTAGGCGCCGGGGTTGCCGGAGGCGGCCAATTTGCCGTTGGGCAGGGTATCGGGATCGCGAGGAGCGAAGACATCGAAGCCCTGGCCGGCGGCAAAACGCCAGGTGCCATTGCTGATCTCGCCGTAGTACACCACAGGGGTGAACTGATAGCCCTCGGCCAAGATGTTGTCCTGCAGCCAGAAGATGGCGAAGGCGCCAGGGGTCCAACCATGCCATTTCGGACCCTGAAAGGCGCCATAGACCATGCTCTGTTGGGCCGAGAGGTCGTAGGAGGCGTCGGGATTCTTGGGGCTGACGATCAGGGGTTGACCGGAGTTGAAGGTGTAGCGGCTGCTGGAGAAACCCAACAGCTTGGCCTCAGCCCACAGCCTCAGGCTGGCGCCATTGGACTGCAGGGTGAATCCCTTGCCGTTGGTGTAATGAAGACCAGAAGCCTGGGCCAAGGCAGCACCGGCCTGGGTGTCAGAGCTGGGTTCGGCGCCAGGGCTGGAATCGGAGCCAGCCCCACCGGGAGCGGCGGCTGCAGTTGAGGTGGCTCCGCCTGCGGCGGCTCCAGTTGTGGTGGCTCCGCTTGTGGCGGTTGCGGTGGGGGCGGCTCCACTGCCGGGCTGAGAGCTGGCGATGGTCGCGGGCTTGGGGCTAGGAGCTGGCCCAGGGGCAAGATGACCTGCTGTGGTGGTGGGCATGGGGGCCACCGCTGCGCCTGACAACGGGATTGAGCCGCCAGGAACCGCCCCGGAGGCGGCCGCAACACCCCCTGGGACACCCGGCAGCGGGCGGGTGGATAGGGCCACCGGCGATCCGCCGAGTTGGCGGCGCAGCTGAGCCAATTCAGCCGCCAGGGTCTCCTGGCGGGCGGCTTCGGAAGCGAGCTGAGCTTGTTGCTCCGCCATCTGGCGCCGTGATTGTTGCAGTTCGCGCTCGAGGCGTTCGAGCCGTTGCAAGGCCCCTAGGGCCGGCTGACAGACGGGAGTGCTGGCAATCTTCGCGGCCAGGCCAGAATCCGCCTTCAGAAGCTGGGATGAGGGGGTGTCGGGGCTGAGGCTGAGGGCTTGGCGGCAGGCGGGCTGGGCGAGAGCCGCCTCAAAAGAGGCCTGCGGCCAATCAGCAGCCAGGGCTCCGCCGCCCCCCAGAACCAGGGTCAACAGCAGGAAGTAGGAACGCCCCATCCCGAGCTTGGGCCAATGACAGAAACCCTGGGGAATTCCCGGCGCCGAGCTCAGCACGAACGTTTTCAGAACACGGTGCTCGGATGATGCCGAGCGAGCCGCCGCCTGGCCAGGTGGTTAGGGGGCAAGGAGTGACTAAAAAACGCAAAAAAGCTTGGCGGCTCCGTCATCGCCTGGGCAGGCTTTTGGGATATCTCCCCCACCTATGGGCCCCTTCGCCTCCTTCGCCCGTCGCCCCAGCGTCACCCTCGGCCAGCTGGGTCTAGGCCTGCTGCTCAGCGCCGCCGCCCCCCTGGTCGTCAGGGCCGCCGAGACGATGCCATTGACGAATCAGCCGGTGCATCAACAGACGCCTCAGCCGATGCTTCAGCTGGCGAATCAAACGCCCACAGTCGCCGCGCCAACATCATCGGCAGCCAGCATCTACAGCGGCGGCGACATCCTCACCATGGCGGGCTCGCAGCCGGCCTACGCGGAGGCACTGGTCGAGAAGGGCGGTCGCATCACCTATGTGGGATCTTTGGCCGGAGCGATCCGGGCCGCCGGCGGTGGTGCTCGCCAGGTGAATCTGGCGGGCCGCACCCTGCTACCGGGCTTCATCGATGCCCATGGCCACATGATTCTGGCCAGCCACACGTTGCTCAACGCCGATCTGATCGGAGTGAAGTCGATTCCGGAGTTGCTGGAGCGGATGCGGGCCCATGCCGCCACGTTGCCGCCTGGAGTGTGGGTCGAAGGCATGGGCTACCGGGCCGAGCAACTGGCCGAACGGCGCCATCCCACCAAGGAGGAACTCGACACGGTGAGCACCACCCGGCCGGTGTTTGTGCAGGACGGATCCGGCCACCAGGGTGCGATCAACTCCGTGCTGATGCGGCAGATGGGCTGGACAGCCGGCACCCCCAATCCAGCGGGCGGGGTGATCAGCCGCCAAGCCGGCAGCAGCGAACCGAGCGGCCACATCGCTGAGACGCCGGTGTTTGCGGTACTGGCAGCCAAAGCGCCGCTCTCAGCGGCCCAGATCCGCCAAGGGGTGGCCAAGGCGCAAGCGCTCTGGGCGGCCAATGGCGAAACCACTGCATCGGAGATGGGCTTGGGCCTCAGTGACGATGATCTCGACGTCGCCCGCCAGATCATCGACGAACGGTTGCTGTCGATCGATCTGCTGCTCTATGTCAAACATTCCTTCATCGACCAGGTCAAGGCGAGTCGAAGCGCCGTTCTGGCCCAGTACGCCGATCCGGCATCGCGATCGGCCCGGGTGGATGGTGATTCGCGCTATCTCAACCGGGTGCGCCTGGCGGGAATGAAGTTCTGGATGGACGGCAGCTTGGACAACGCTTTCATGTCCCAGCCCTACAGCCACAATCCCCCTGGCAACACCGAAAAGAATTTCCGGGGCCTGGCGGTGGATTCCCAGGCCAAGGTGGAGGCCACCGTGGCCCAGTACTGGAAGAGCAACCGACAGATCGCCGCCCATGCCATCGGCGATCAGGCGATCGATAACTTCCTGGTGGCGATTGAAAAGGCCTACGCCGCCCAGGGCCCAACCGATCACCGACCGATCATTCAGCACGCCCAGTTTCTGCGTCCCGATCAGATTGCCCGGGCCAAGAAGGTGGGCGCCATCCCCAGCTTCACCGCCGCGGGCATCGATCCGATGGGAGATTATCTGGCCCTGCTGATGGGCCCCGAGCGGCTGAACTGGGCCGGAGCGGCGGGCTCGGTGCAGCGGGCCGGACTGCCCTGGACCATCCACCACGACATGCCGGCGGGCGTGAGCCCCAGCTTGATCTACGCCCTCTGGAACATCGTCAACCGCACCACCAAATCGGGTGTGGTGCTGGCACCGCAGGAAAAGGTCAGCGTCTACGAGGGATTGCGCTCCCTGACGATCAATGGTGCCTACCAGTATCACGAGGAAAAAACCAAAGGCTCTCTGGAGCCCGGCAAATTGGCCGACCTGGTGGTGCTCAGCGCCAATCCCCTCAAGGTCGATCCGCTGACCATCAAAGCCATCCAGGTGGTCGAAACGATCAAGGAGGGCCGCAGCATCTACCGCAACCCCTCCCTCACCACCGCAGCGTCAGCAGCCGCCCCGATCAACGACAAGGACAACTGCCTGGTGCCCCACGGTGATCAAGCCGCTAAGCGTCTCAATCCCGCCCAGGAAGCGACCTTGGAGAGGTTGATGGCGCCGGGGCGTTGAGGTGCCCCAATAGCGATACGTTCGGAACAAACTGCTGGGGGATGGTCTGGATCACCCTGACCGGCCTCAAGGCCGCTGCCCGAGACACCTCTCCATCTCTTAATGGCGAATTCCCTACCTTGATAGCGAAATCCGCGCCGGTGATTGTCCAGACCTAGCCTAGATGTAGATTCATACATTGGATTCACCCATAGCCCTCCGTCCTTAGCGTGGCTGGTCAACCTGGCTGGAACGCTTCGTTCCCATCCTTCCGACATGATTGAAAACCAGGGGCTGGGGAGCGACCTACCACTGGTCTGGGTGCTTTCAACCGGCGGCACGATCGCGGGCTGGGGCGGCTCGCCCACCGACCTCTCGAACTACGGCGTTGGCACCCTGACGGGCGATGATCTGATCAACGCCGTCCCGGCGATTCGTCAGATAGCAAGAATCAAGGTCGAACCGATCGCCAACGTGAACAGCTCGGATATCACGACCAGCCACTGGTTAACAATCTCTCGGCGCATCAACGAGGTCTTCGACGCGGACCCTTCTGTGGCGGGAATTGTGGTGACCCACGGAACCAATACGCTAGAGGAGACGGGTTACTTTCTAAACCTGACGGTGCATGATGATCGACCAGTTGTTATGGTCGGTGCGATGCGCCCGCCAACGGCGATCAGCGCCGACGGCCCGTTGAATCTCTACAACGCGATTCGGACTGCCCTATCCGTCGAGGCAAGAGGAAAGGGCGCGTTGATCGTCATGAACGATGCCATCAACAGTGCCCGAGACGCAACAAAGACCAACACCTATCGCGTCGAGACCTTCCGGGCGCCTGAGCTGGGAATGCTCGGCCAAGTCGATGAGGACAAGGTGAGCTTTTATCACAGCTCGACGCGGCGCCACACCGCGCGCACGGAATTTGATGTGCGTTCTTTAGCGAGCCTTCCCAAGGTTGAGATTGTCTACTCCTATGTCGAGTCCGATACGGCGATCATCGATGCGATCGTGCGTAGCGGTGCCCAGGGGATCGTCGTTGCGGCCGGAGGAGCCGGTGTGCTTTCGAGCGCCGAAAAGGCTGCCGTCCGAAGGATTGGACAGCTTCCACCAAAATCGCGCCCCGTCTTGGTGATGTCTTCGCGAGTCGGCAACGGACGGGTGATCGCACGCAAGGAATACGACGAGCTGGGGATGATCCCTGCGGATAACCTCAATCCTCAAAAAGCCCGCGTGCTGTTGATGCTGGCTCTAACCAAAACGAATGATCCTACAGAGGTTCGTCGTTTCTTTGCTGAGTACTGACGATTCGTTCATTTTACGTCGTTACTGGCAGGGCTTTTAAAGACTGCGGGTTGCTCCCTGCTGGTCGCTGCAGAGGAGCACTCAGAAGGCATCAAAAGTTAAGATTATAAGACTTAAATTACAGTTTTTTGGTCATCCTCGCCAAGGCCTGATCCAACTCATCTTCATTCACATAGAAGTCATGCGTTGTTGAAGTACCCTCCCAGTGGGCTGCTCGTTGATGTGCACTTTTGCAGACAAGGTAACCATAGTCCAATCCTGCCGCAGCGGCCAAAGTTGAACCACCCAAGACAGGCATATCTGTCGAAACAAGCTCAAGTACTTTGGTCCCGGGTTGGCAGAAGACCAAGCCAGTCATTGCCGATCCGGTTGGACCAACAACAATGGCTGCCTCCGAAAAAACCTGATGCGAAGCAGAGTGCGATTCAGGATTAAAAGTTTCAAATTGATAACGAGCAAGAATTTTGTCAACAGCCTCAGCATTGACGGGATTTCGACCTTTATACCCTACCCTTGAAAGGAAAAGCCTGCGGGTGGGCACAGCAAGCGGCGTTTCCAAGAATTCACTCTGTAAAAACTTTGGGACCCAGGGAACAGGGTATTGATACACCCGAGGAAAGGAAGGCGCCAAAAGAGTATCAATCTGCAAGGCAATACCTGGATCATTAAAATCAATCCAAATGCATTTTTCAGAAGGTATATTGAGTTTTTTAAATAGGTTTTCAGGGGTCCCTTGCGAAGGCTTAGAGCACAAGAAATGGTCCACATCATTCAGATCGAAACCCGCTTTTCTGAACAAATCTAGACGTGGCAAAGACTCAACCAGCCAATGACCATAGTGGGAGCCCCAATCACTAGCGATAGTTAAACTAACTCCCTTTAACCTCTTGCCCTTAGGCAAAAATCGAGGCACATTGATATGGCCGATCATTGAATCATAGCTTCCAGCAGAAATACAATGATCCAGCAGCAGACAACCCTGGTTGCTGAAGATCCAGCCATGGCCTCCATAGAACAAAGCGTTGCTTAACTTAAGCACGCCAACCTCACAAGAATTCTCAGGTATGTCGAGAGCTTTACCAACAAAACCTAGAGGGAGTGATCCATAATTGATTGCAGATATCTTGGGGATAGGCTTGGAATCATAGGCAACATGCCAATTATCTTGAAATTGGTTAGCATACTGATAGGTCTCGATCCATTTAGGCGGATTAGTAAAAATCAGTTCATTTCGCAAACTAGAAAGATTGCTCTTGACCCTGCCTTTAAGGCCGATCGGGAGCAAATTTTTAAGTCCGTTAAGAGCTGTTAATGATGGCATAATGACGACTCAGGGAAAGAGATAAGAGCCTGATACTCAAGCAAGGATTCATGCATGAGTTGCATATTTTTGAGCCGTGGACGACTCACAGATCAATGGCAACAAAATTAAAATCGACGATTGAAAAAGTGCACTTAGATCAACATCCAATAGGCAATTGCCCAAGGTCAGT
>JBEIVL010000001.1:0-88702 GCA_040373885.1 Aphanothece sp. | reverse complement strand
GGCCTCGGCCTTCTCCTCGGAGGTCAGCTGGATCTGATCCCGTTCCTCATCGCTGAGCGGCTTCTCGCGGTAGCAGTGGTGGGCCTCATCGTTGATCACCAGCACCTGCTTCATCGCCAGCAGCTCGCTCATGACGCGCTGCAGCATCTGGCCTTCGGTCTCGGTGGTGACCATCGTTTCCTGCCGCCAACCCTCCATGAACTGGCGGGTGCCCTTGGCCAGATCAAGCAGCTCCCGCTTGCGGAAGGCGTGGTAGTTGGTGATCACGATCCGGGCCTTGCCCAGCTCCGGAACCAGATCCTGCGGCACCAGCTCCATCCGCTTGAAGTAGCTCTCGGTGTCGTTCGGCAGCAGCACCCGTAGGCGGTCGCGAATCGTGAGACCCGGCGCCACCACTAGGAATCCCTTGGTGAAGCGGCTGCTCACCGGATGGCGGGCGGCGTTGATGGTTTGCCAAGCGATCAGCATGGCCATCACCGTGGTTTTGCCCGCGCCGGTGGCCAGCTTGAGGGCCAGGCGGAACAGCCCGGGATTGGCTTCGGCGTTGGCGCTCTCCAATTTCTCCAGCACGTCCTTGCCGCGCTTGCCAAGCTCCGGTGCCACCTCCGTCAACCAAATAGCCGTCTCGGCCGCTTCGATCTGGCAGAAGAACGGCCGGATGCCCTGGAACTCGTGGTGACGCCAGTGCTTCAGCAGCCGGGCCGTCTCCGCTGTCACCTTCCAATGACTCTCGGGCGCCTGACGCCACTCCTCCACCAGAGCCCGGATGGAGTTGATCTGCTGGGTGACCTCGTATTGCTGGTCGCTATCCGACAGCCCCTGGGCCCCGAACTCCAGCTCGCGCTGCTCGTCCTTGCCGCCCCGCTTCCTGGGCTTGGGGATCGGCGTGATCAGCTGCGACTCCCGGCGCCCCTCCAACTCCACTTGCGTGGGGATGCCTTTCACAAGCTCCCAGTGTCGGCTGGGGCGCTCATAGGGGGAGTTGAGGATCGGATCGTTGAAAAACCGTTCGCTCATGGGGCGATCCTCTGGCCAGCGGCTGGTAGGCCAAGCGGCTCTGAAAGCCCAAGGGGGCCAAACCGGCAGCGCCAGGCGCCAATGGCCGGATCCAGAGAATGACCCACCGAAAACTGCCGCATTGGGGCCATGGCGGGGAGTGGCTCAAAAGCGGACAAACTTGTTTTACTGCATTGCTGCGTCTTGGGCCATTGCAGGGGCTGGCGCCATCGCTGCAGATTGGGTCACTGCGCTCAGGTGGGCGATCACTTCTGGTGGAATTTTATGCAGTTTCTGCATATCTGTCGTTCAATTCGAAGTCACCCAATCGTCTGTGCGGGCTCAGGATCCTGTTCACAAGCCTGAAGAACGGACTCGCGTTAATCCTGGCCGACAAGGCAACCATCCATTGGTGGGCAGCATTGGACGCAACTCACCAGAAAAGCTGGCCCGCAGACACTCAAGCGTAAAGTTATATCAACAAGCCAGGCAATTCGGCAACTTCCTGATTCTTGCATATCACACTAGCGTTGTAACGTTGAACCAAGGGCAATGAAAACCTCCGATGCCGGTGTCGCGCTCATCAGAAAATGGGAGGGTTGCTATGACTTGAAAACAGTCCCGGGCAAGGTGGCTTCCTATCTTTGTCCTGCAGGTGTGCCAACCATTGGGATAGGAAGCACACGCTACATGGATGGCAGGCCAGTGAAATATAACTTGGAAACGCCGGACACAATCACGATTGAAGAAGCAGAAGAACTGCTGAAATATGAGATCAAAAACTCTTGTGAGTCGACCATTGAAAGACTTGTCAAGGTGCCCTTACTACAAAGCCAATATGATGCCTTGGTTTCATTCGTTTACAATGTTGGATCAGGCGCGTTTGGTGATTCAACGCTGCTGCGAATGCTTAATTTAGGCGACTATCAAGGTGCCGCAGACCAGTTGCTTCGTTGGAATATTGGTGGTGGCAGAGTTCTGCTTGGCTTGTTGCGTCGCCGTGAGGATGAGAGAGCGCTATTTCTCACAGGGACGATCACAGATTCCGAACAACCAATTGTAGTGATTGGTGAAAGTGGAGACCTGGTATTAAAGTTGCAAGAGAAGCTAATCTCAAAAGGATATGCGTTGAGCGATGATGGGATCTTTGGTGAGCAAACTTATGCTGCCGTCAAAGACTTTCAATCATCGCATCACTTAGTTGCTGATGGATTGGTCGGTCCCAAGACATGGACAGAACTGAATCAATAAATCACTTCAGAGTTTTATAAGTCAATGGTAAAAATTAAACTCTAGGCTTAAAGATAAATTCTTGCATTAGTTCTATGCATTATCATTTGCCTTTCCTCAACTCACGCTACCCATGAAAATCCAACTGTTACAAGCTCGCCCACCATGGATGACACTGTCAAGATGGAGGGCTCGTGTCAGCAAACCATTGACAACGATTCTACTCATTGGTTGGGCCCTAATAAGTCTAGGAATAAATCGGCCTATATTCTCCCAGTCGATGGGCAATCATCAAGATAGAGTCGATCAAGAGTCGCATACATTACCGCTGACTATCTATAGAGAACGTTTGCAAACGGTTGGCGCTAACGAGCAAATCTCGTATCAGACAGTTGGCATTGGTGAATCTTTTGCTGTACCGCCTGGTTCTTCGATCATCATTGGTAATCCACCCTATCCTTATCAATGGACAAAAGCGTCTTTCCTTAATCATAAAAATAAGGCCATAAGTGAGTTTAAACAACCTATTCCCAAAGATGGTGAGCGGAGTAGTATTATTGTTGATCCTACGCAAAAGAGCGCAGATGGAGATCTGCGCGTTGAGGCATCGGCTCCGGTAATTACGTCGGAAAGCACTTCATCAGGGAGCACCGCAGAAAAGCAGGTCCTTAACGCATCAAATGCTCTTCACTTTGAAATTAAAAACATCCCTAAACTTTTGGCTAATTCGAATAGCAATGCTAATGAGAATCAGCCTTTTAAGTGGCTTTCGAGCTCAGATATTTTAGAGATTTCACCTTCTGGAAATTTAAGTCAATTTGTTGCAATACGCTTAAAATCACCAACAACACAACCGAATAATGCCAAACAAATTTCTTTAAATGTAGCCTTGGGAAATCAGGTCATTGGCAGAGTTGAATTAATCAGAGCTGAAAATGCGAATGAATGGAGTGTCAGTAAAATCGAAAATACGCTCAAAGCTAAATATTACCAACGTGACAATTTAACGATCAGTAATATTGTTTGGTCTCGTTTCTGCGCTTTGATGGCTGGACTTGGCTCCTATATGCTAATCGCCGCCGCTGTGTACTGGTATCGAACGAGAATTGATCAATCTGAAATCACTAGAAACAGAAATCCATCTCTTAATGATATCAATCCTTTGTTTATTACATCAGGAATCAATGGCAAGGCGAGTTTGTCGCGACTTCAATTGCTGTGGTTTACGATTTTGGTGATGTCGGTTTTAGTCCTGCTGTTTGTACAGACTGGCAGTCTCTCTGATCTTCCCGACAGTGTATTGGCTTTGCTTGGGGTCAGTGCCTCGGGAACAATTTTATCAGGGTTGACTGGCCTCACTAAAAATAGGCTTAGCTTCGTCAACTGGCAGTGGCTTACTGATCAGGGTTGGCTCACTAAAAATCCCACTCCAACCCGCTGGACCGACCTGCTACTTGACGATGACGGCAGCTTGAATATCTATAAATTTCAATTGTTATTCAGCAGTATTTTGGTTGGCATCACGTTGGTGGTCTCTGGGGGTAATAATCTTTTGGGCTTTAAGATCCCTGCGAATTTCCCCCAGTTGCTTGGCTTGAGCAACATCGCTTATGTCTTGGGAAAAGTGGTGACTCCAACTGGTATACCGGAGCTCAATGATCAAGTTTCTGAACTTGTCACCTTGGAAAAGGGGTTGAAGACATCAACTTCGAATGGATCAGGGCCCAATAAAGACGACCTTGCAACTTATCTTTTAAAGGCAAGAAATGTCGCCGGGATGACAAAGGTTGCCTTTAGTGACCTTGGTGGTACCAAATTTGACGACAGTAAAAAGATCTCAGATGATCAACTCCTGCCACCCTGGTTTTTATCACATTGGTTGGTGCCAGCCCCCTCAGCTTCTCCATCAAACGCTGCACCGCAGGAATTGCTGCAAGCGCGAGTTGATGGTTCACGGGCTCAGTCTGACGGATCAGGCCTGCGATAAAAAACTGCCCCACCCGCTCGATGGGTTCCAGTAAGGGCGGGTGGCTGAGACGGGCCTCGAACCTGGAGTTCTCAATGGACCCCAGGCTCAGGCTTCTGACTCAGCCCTCAGTGCCTTCCGGGCCCATCGTCACGGGCAGGTGACCGCTTTTCACCCAGATGGTGCATCCCTGTTCGCTGTAGGGCTGGTGTTCACTGCCGGGGGGTTGACGCAGCCAGCTGCCGGCCGGATAGCTGCCGTGTTCGTCCTGAAATATCCCTTCGAGCACCAGGATTTCCTCCCCGCCGGGGTGGCTGTGGTGCGGGACCCTCGCGCCTGGAGACAACCGTCTGAGGTCCACGTTCTCGCTGCCCCAGTGGTGCAAGGGCAGCAATGCCAATCCAGCCACGGGGCCGGGATGCCAGGTGCTTTTCTTGCTATCGATCACCACGTGCTGTTGATCCGCCGGATGCATCTGCCGCAGCTTGACGAGCAACGTGCAACCTTCGTTGCTGGACGGAGCATGGGCTGAACCGGTGGGATTCCGCAGGTAGGTGCCAGCGGGGTAGTCCCCCAGTTCGTCTGTGAACGTGCCCTCAAGAACGAGGATCTCCTCGCCGCCGCCGTGGTGATGATGTTCGAAACGGCTACCGGGTAAATAACGCACGATTGAGGTGGCGCGGGCCAGTTCGTCCCCTTGGCGATCGAGCAGGCGACGCTCCACTCCAGCCATCGGTGATGGACTCCAGGCAAGGGAGGCGGTGTCGAGCACCACGCGCTGGTTGAGGTCGGTATGTCGATCCATGGGAACGGGTCTGCTCAATGCCTCCGGCCGACAAGCTATCCGTTCTGGGGCGGCTTAAGCCATCGGGGCGCGTCCCCGATCGGGGCGTAAGACAGGGCCAAGGAACCATCACGCTCCAAAGAGGAGTTGTCCTGGTTCTGGGGCTGGGAGGCTGGCCTCCAGGCGCACTCTTTACCCCAGCACAATCACCGTGGAGCCATAGCTGCGCAACTGGCTGTCCACGCTCAGCAGCAGCATTGGTTCCACCCGGCTCTGGCCCACCAGCAGGCGATCAAAGGGATCCCGGTGGACGCCATCGCTCTCCAGGTCCGCCGCGGCCAGCAAGTGGGCGTTGCTGATCGGCAGCCAGCGGAAACCCTGCAACGGCACTAGGCGCTCCAGTTCCGGCAGATCCACCTGCAGCCGGCCGATCGACACCTTGATCGCCATCTCCCACAGGGACGCCTGGCTGACGAACACCTCGGCCTCCGGCGCCTGCACCCGCTCCACCACCGTCTGCGGCAGCCGTGGATCGCCGTTTAGCCACCACAACACCCGATGGGTATCGAGCAGCAGCCGCGTCACGGCAACGCCTCAAACAATCCATCCAGGGACGCATCGAAATCCTCGGCCAGGCCGATCCGGCCCCGCATCGCCCCAGGCGCCGCCACCGTCCGGGCCGGAGCCTGCCAGGCCACCAGCCGCGCAATCGGCACCCCCGAGCGGGCGATCACCACCTCCTGGCCCTGCTCCACCTCCTGCAGCAACTGGGAGAGATGGGTTTTGGCCTGGTGAACGTTGACCATCGTCATCGAGCACCAACCTAAACTAAGTCTTAGTTTAGTTCCCTCTCAATGCCATGGCTGGGCCGCGCTGGAGCTGGACCCATGACCTCCCCCACCCCCCGCCGGTGCAACTCGGGGGTGATCGGGCCTGCTACCTACCCTCGACAGACCAAAGCGGTTCCCGATTGGTTTCCGTTGACGCCCCTAAAGACCCCCCTCTCGCTCCACCCGGCTCCCAGCGCTGTTGCCGGAAACCCGAGCGCTGAACAGGGTTTTTGAGGAAGCCCTTGACGAGACTTGAACTCGTGACCTCTCCCTTACCAAGGGAGTGCTCTACCGCTGAGCTACAAGGGCATGTGGAAAGGTGGGCCGGGTTGGATTTGAACCAACGTAGGCAGAGCCAGCGGATTTACAGTCCGCCCCCATTAACCACTCGGGCACCGACCCGAACCACACCCTCAGAACTTACCAGCCCGCCTGTCCCCCCTCATCCATGCGCCTGCTCGTGCTTCACGGTCCGAATCTCAACATGCTGGGCCTGCGGGAGCCGGGCCTCTATGGCAGCCGCAGCCTTGAGCAGATCAACAGCGACCTGACGGCGCGGGCGCAGGCCCTGGGTGCTGAGCTGGAGTGCTTTCAGAGCAACCACGAGGGGGCCCTGGTGGACCGCATCCAGGCGGCCCACGGCCAATGCGCGGGCCTTCTGATCAATGCCGGTGCCTACACCCACACCTCCATCGCCCTGCGGGACGCCCTGCTGGCCGTGGCGATTCCGTTTGTGGAGGTGCACCTGAGCAACGTCCACGCCCGCGAATCCTTTCGCAACCACTCCTATCTGGCCGACAAGGCCCTCGGGGTGATCTGCGGTTTCGGACCCTCCAGCTACACCCTGGCCCTGGAGGGTCTGGTGGAGCATCTGCGGGCCTCGGCATGACCCGGATCGGCAGCCCCCCGGAGCGGGTCAAGTGGTTGGCGTCAGCCACGGAATCCGCCTGGCTGGAGCAGGCCCTGGCCCAGCCCGACACCGTGCTGATCGACCACGCCCATTGCGAGCGCAAGGCGGCCGGCGCCGCCCTGCAGCTGATGTTCCGCTACCCCTCCGATGGCGACTTGGCCCTCGTGCTCAGTCCCCTGGCCCGGGAGGAGCTCGAGCACTTCGAATTGGTGCAGCGCCTGCTGATCCACCGCGGCATTCCCCTACGGCCCCTGGCCGCCCCGCCCTACGGCGCCGGGCTGGCCCGCCTAGTCCGGCGCCAAGAACCCCAGCGCCTGCTGGACAGCCTGTTGGTGGCGGGCCTGATCGAGGCCCGCAGCCACGAGCGCATGGCCCTGCTGGCCGCCCACAGCCCCGACCCGGAACTCGCCGCCCTCTATGGCGATCTGCTGGCCAGTGAGGCGCGCCATTTTGGGCTGTACTGGGTGCTGGCCGAGCGTCGCTTCCCCCGCTCCCAGCTCATCGAAAGGCTGGAGGAGCTGGCCCAAGCCGAAGCCGCCCTGCTGACCCCCCTGCACCGTGAGGCCCGCATGCACAGCTGAAATCTGGGCATCAAGACCTGGACCTTGGCCCCGATGCTTTTGATGGGGGCCTAGCTCCAAGGGCTGGGACTCAGGCGCTGATCAGAAGCTCGTCGAGCAGGGGGAAATGCTCAGCAATGGAATCGCCCGTGAAGTCGGCCACCCACCCCTGCGGGTCATTGAAGAAACGCAGGGCGCAGAAGTGGGGCTCAGGCCCCATGTCGAACCAATGGCGCGTGCCGGCCGGCACGGCGATCCAGTCGTTGCGCTCGCACAGCACCTGCAGCACCTCATCGCCGAGATGCAGACAGAACAATCCCCGACCCTCCACAAAGAAGCGCACCTCGTCCTCGCTGTGGGTGTGCTCGGCCAGAAACTTCTGCCGCAGGCTGGCCCGATCGGGATGATCCGGCGCCAAGCGAATCGCATCCACCGTGGGGTACTGACCACCGCTCTGCACCCGGGCGATCGCCGGGCCATAGGCCGCCAGAATCCCCTCTTGATCGGCGTCGGGCGCCAGCTCAGCCACAGCCGCCCAGCGCTCGAAGCGGATGCCGCGGGCGGCCAATTGCTCCTGGATCTCGATCGGATCCTCGCTGCGCCAGGGGTTGGCCTGGGGCTGGCTCGCGGCGGGATGGAGGACGAGCAGGCTCATGGTGTCAGGGGCTTTGTGGGGTGGCTCAGGGGCTGGCGTTGGGGTTCGCGGTGACGGGCGCGTCAGGGTGGGGAGTGGTGTCGCGGGTCGAGGGGTCGTGATCGGGTTGTTGCGGGCCCAGTGATTGAGCCCCCGCTGCTCCCGATCGGCGCCCAGCCTAGAAAGGATCACCATCTTGGGCCCCTGCCATCAACCGCTTGCCAGCCCTCCCCGATGCGGCCAACGCTGGCCTCACCCTGGTGGGGGTCGGCCCTGGCGATCCCGATCTGCTCACTGTCGCCGCAGTGCGGGCCATCGCTGCCGCTGACACCGTGGCCTACCCGGTGGCCCGGGAGGGGGCCGAAGGCATGGCCGCCACGATCGCCCGTCCCTGGCTGGAGGATCGCCATCGGCACCTCCCCCTGGTGATGCCGATGGTGGAGGAGCCCGAAACCCTGCGGGCGGCCTGGGGGCTGGCCGCCGATCGTCTCGCCGCTGAGCGGGCCGCGAACCGCAGCGTGGTGCTCCTGTGCGAGGGAGATGTGTCGTTGTTTGCCAGTGCCAGCTACGTGCTGCTGGCCCTGCAACAGCGCCATCCATCTCTCCAGGTGCGCCTGATCCCCGGGATCACCTCCGTGGCGGCGGCGGCGGCGGCAGGTGCCTGGCCCCTGGCCCTGCAACGCCAGGGTCTGCTCATGCAGCCGACGCCGGAAAGCCGCGCCGAATTGGAGCGGCTGCTGGACCAGGCGGCCAGCGGCGGCTGGGTGCTGGCCCTGCTCAAACTCGGCCGCCGCTGGCCCTGGGTGCGCGGCGTCCTGGAGGATCGGGACCTGCTGGCCGATGCCCTGTTCGCGATGCGGGTCGGTTGGCCGGAGCAACGTTTGGCGGCGGCGGCCGAGGTGGCCGCCCTGGAGGCTCCCTACTTTTCGCTCCTACTGATTCGCCAGAGCTGGCCTGGGGTGCTGCCATGAGTTCGCATCTGTCCATGACCCTGCTGCCGCCATCGCTTTCGGCCCTGCAGTGGTTGGCGCTGCTGCACCCCGTGCTGATGGTGTTGTTCGTCTACCCCGTCATCGGCGCCACCATCCGCATCGGCATCCATGTGCGGGAGCGGCGCTTGGGCCTCTACCCCCTACCGGCCTCGGTGGGCCCCGAACACATCGACCACGGCCGCTGGCTGACCACAGCCATGGTGCTGGCGGTGGTGCTGGCTTTGGGCTGGTCGTTTGCTGCGGCCGGGGTCGTGGGTTTGGACGCTCCCGCTCTGGACGCCCGGCCTGGGGGCGCCCTGGCGTTCAACGCCCTGCCCATCGGCGGGGCCATGGCCCCGGGGTTGAACGGGTGGCGCCGTCCCCTGGCCCTGGCCCTGGCGGCCGCTGCGGCCCTTGTCTCCTGCCTGGCTCTCTGGCGGGTGCGCCAACCCTGGTTGCGAGCCTGCTTCGCGCTCAGTTGCTGGGCGGCCTTGCTGGGGCTGGGGCTGCAGCCGGAGATCCCCCGCTGGAGCGACAACCCCCTGGAGAGCGACTTCTGGCGCTCCCATTTCTGGGCGGGTTGGCTGCTGTGCGGCCTGTTGCTGTTCGCCATGGCGGCGGCCCCTGACATTCGCACCAGACCCCTGCTGCGGCGCCTGCATCTGGCGGCCAATGCTCTCGTCGCCGTGCTGATGGCGGTGCAAGCCATCACCGGTTGTCGGGATCTGCTGCAGTTCCAGCGATGAGAGCCCAACGACTGAAAAATGCCCCTACCTTGTCCCAAAAAAGAATGAGTTGAGCCTGGCTTCGATTCCCGACGATTGGCAGGCCGACCGGAGCAACCCAGCGGGCTTGCCGCTGCTATCTCTGCCCCAAACCCTCACCATCCACGATTCGGTTCAGTTCGCCGAACGGATCAACCACGTGCTGCCGGTGCGCACCTGCGACCCGCTCCACGCGGATCGGCCCTTCCAGGTGACAACCGGGGGAGTACGGATCGGCAACATCAGTGTGATCAGCAATTGGGGAAGTGGCATTTGTGGCCGGGTTGAGGGCGTCGACGATGCCCAATTGAGCGTCCCTTACCAAGGCATCGGACACTTCAATCTCGGCGGAAGGAAACTCGACAATCGGTCCGGTTCGACGCTGCTGTATCTGCCTGGGGGCGATTGGCATGTCAGCAGCAATGTGCTGGCTGGCGTGGTTCTGCGCGTACCCCGGAACGCCATTGCCAAGGTGCGGCAGGTGATGGCGGGCCCTTATGCGCCTAAGGAGCCCGCCTGTTTGCTTGAGGGTGCCAAGCTGCTGCGGCGCGACGAAGTGGGTAACGAGGCCCTGTTTGTCAGCCTGTATCGCACCCTGGGCCTGTTGAATGCGGCAACGCTGTTCCAGGGCTCCCTGCCCGAGAACCTGCGACTCGACGACCTGCTGATCAGGCTGGTGGCCCTCTTGCTCGGGCCTCTCCCCAGAGAAGCGATCGGACGCTCTCAAGGCCGGGACGAGCCCTTTGAGGCCCTGATCGACTGGATTGACGCCAACTGCCATCGGCCCCTCAGCCTCAGCGACCTGGAGAGCCAGTCCCATTATTCGCGCCGCAGCCTGCAATACAGCTTCCGGCAACGTTTTGGCTGTGGTCCGATGCAATACATCCGACGCCAACGGCTAGATCTGGCGAGGCAACGCCTACTCACCTCGGGCAGCCGCACCACCATCACCTCGGTGGCCATGGAGTGCGGTTACCTCAGTGTGGCCAGCTTCCGCCGCGATTTTCAACTGCGTTTCGGTGAATCCCCCGCCGGGGCGCTGCGGCGCCTGCGGGTCGACAACGCCATTCATCGCCTGAGCTAATCCGCCCTAGCGTCCATCGGCAGAGGGAGGGGGGCCTTGGGGTGAAACGGGATCCTCCAACTGCCAGAGCGCCAGACCGCCACCTCGGCCGCGGGCGGCCAGCCAGCCGTCCCCCTTGCCGATCAGGGCGAAAAAGGGCTGGCGCTGGGGCGCCGTTGGCGGCAGGGCGCGTTGCAGCAACACCTTGGCCCCAAGGCGCAACTGCAGTTGATCAAATCCGAACCACAGCAACGGCCGCGGACCGGCCAGCCGGGCGCGCCCGACGAAGCGCAATTCCAGGGCCCCCAGGTTCACCGCGTTGACGAGCCCCAAGCCCTCTCCCGGGCCAGTCAGGCCAGCGGGTCCGGGCCAGGCACGGTCCAGGGGGTTGGCTGAATCGCCGGCGGCATTGATCTCGAGACGGGCCCCGAGGCCCCGCAACAGCGCACTACTGGGCCCGGAGGGCTCGCCGCCCCGGCGGGGCCAGACCTGCCGCAGGCGCCAGATCCCGAGGAGATCGGCCGCCACCAGGCCCGTTCCCTGGTGCCGGCCGCTCCGTTCCAGAGTCAGGAGTTCGGCGCTCGCGGGCAGGGCTGCCATCGGCAGGGACAAACAACGATGGCCCCAAGCTTGCATCAGGCGCCTGCGGCATCATCCCCCCAGAGCCCCTGCGCCCGATGCTGATCTCCCACCTGGCCGAGCCCCTGTTGCTGGACCTGGCCCGTTCGACCCGCCTGCTGCTGGAAGGCCTTTCGGTGATCACCGTGTTGTTGGGCCTGCTGTTCACCCTCGGCCAGGTGCGTCCCAGCCTGGGCCGCGGCCCAGGCCTTTCATCGCGCCCCTCCACCCGGGCCAGGCTGACCTTTGCCAGCTGGCTGGCGATGGCCCTCGAATTCCAGCTGGGAGCAGACATCGTCAGCACCACCACCAGCCCCTCGGAGCGCAATCTGCTGCAGCTGGCTCTGGTGGCTGTGATCCGCACCTTCTTGAACGTGTTTCTGGCCCAGGAGATCGAAACCGAGCAGCGGCTCGAAATGGGGAGGGGAACCCCTGCCCGCCGACCCGCCTGGTGGCCCCAGCCGGGTCCAGGCGAACAATGACGGGCGCATGGATGGCCCTTGCCCCCAGGCCCTGCCCGATCCAGACTCGTCCCGGTGCCCGGCATCGGCTGGCCACCTGTTCGTGCCCCTGCGAGTTTCCAGGTTTTCCTCCGTGCCCCAGCTGATCTTCCAGCTCCCGATCTTGGCCCTGATGTTTGCCCTGGGCTTGGGATTGAAGGGGGACTGGCGAGGCCTGCTCCGCAAGCGGGCCGGGTTGTTCGGGAGGCTGTTGTTGGCCACCTGCCTGCTGGTGCCCCTATTGGCCCTGCTGGTGTTGAAGGGACCCCTGGGCGCCGCCGTGGCGCCCTCCGCCCAGCTGGCGATCGCCCTGATGGCTCTCTGCCCCAGCGCCCCCCTCACCCTCCGTAAGGCGAAGGATCATGGGGGTGATCGCAATCTGGCCGCCCTTGTGCAGGTGCTGGCGGCCCTGACAGCAATCGTGTCGATCCCGCTGCTGGCCGATCTGTTCCGCAGCAGTTTCGGGGTTCAGGGCTGGCAAATCGAACCACGCCAGGTGGCCAAGCAGATCGCCCTGGTGCAGTTGCTGCCGCTGGGCCTGGCCCTGCTGGTGCGGCGCTGGCGCCCGGACCTGGCCGACCGGCTCGAAGCACCGATCGAGAAGCTGGCGGGGATCTTGCTGCTGCTGCTGATCGTGCTGGTGGTGATCAGGACCCTGCCCTTGCTGGCGGGTTACATCCCTGCCAACGGTCCCGCCCTGCTGGTGATGGTGGTGGTGGCTCTTGGTTCGTTGCTTCTCGGTTATGGGCTGGGGGGACCCGGCAAGCGCGATCGGGTCACGGGGTCGTTGTTGACCTCGATGCGTAATCCGGGCCTGGCTCTGTTGTTCGCCTCCATGTATGCCCCCACCCCTGAACCTGTGAAGGTGGGGATCCTGTGTTTCCTGCTGATTCGGGAGCTGCTCACCATTCCTTTCCTACGTTGGCTGAAGGACGAAGCGACGCTCGATTCGTCCAGCGCCAACGCGGACGCTTGAAGCTCAGCTGGCGTTACCGAAGGCCACCTGACAGGCGGAGTTGAGCAGTTCCGCCTCCTGGGCACTGGCGGGCTGGGCACCGTTGAGCAGACCATTGCTGCAATCGGCGGTCATCTGGTAGCTGATGCCGTTGGCGGTGACCACAAAGCTGACGCCGGCGGTCCCGTAGGGCTGCACTGTGCCGAATTGCAGCTGGTAAGCCGAATTCGGCACCACGATGTAGGTCGTGCTGTTGGCCACGGCGTAATCGACAGCGGCGTTGATGACCGCTGCGCTCGCCAGGGTGCTGACGCCCCAGAGGGCTGCCGATGCACCCCACCAACCCCAGCCGGGGGTGGCCCAGCCGCCGTACCACCCGTAGTTCCAAGGACGGGCGTAACCCCAACCTGGGCGAGCCCAACCGGGATGCAGATTGACGTTGTTAATGTTGACGGTGCGGTTCCAGTTGCGATTCACTTGGCCATTGAAATTGCGATCACCGGCGTTGTAGTTGTAACGGCGATCACCAGTGTTCAAGTTGCGATCGCCGCTGTTGAAGGTGCGATCCCCCCCATTCAGGTTGCGATCGCCGAGGCGGTTGCCGCTGGCCGATGATCCCGGTTGACGATCGCCTAGGCCGGGCGATCCGGCCGGCCGATTGGCGCCGAGTCCGCCTTCAGGCCTTTGAACGCCGCCATCGGGCCGGCTGATCGGTTGGCGATCGAGGGAGGGGCCAGCGCCGCCGCGGGAGCCCCGACTGTTGTCGGCCCAGCCCCCCTGGGGCCGGCTGGCACCACGATTGAATCCATTGGAGGAACCGGCCCCACTGAAGCCGCTGTGGCCACCGCCCCTAAATCCACCGCCGCCGCGAGCCCCGCCGCCCCCCCCAAATCCACCACCGCCGCGACCACCACCGCCGCCGCCGCCACGAGCGATCAGGCCCGGACCCGCCGCCGCAGACAAGGCAGGCTGGTCTTGGACAAGGGCTGCCCCGGAGGGCAGCGCAGGCAGGGCCAGCACGCCGGCCAAGACAACACAGAACTGGGAGAGCGCTTTCATGGCTTCACCAGGGCACAGGCGTCGTCGAAGCAGGAGGCATCGATGCGGCCGGTCGCGTCGAAGTGCACTTTGATGAGGTCACGGCCACGGAAGCGCCCCTTGGGGTCGTCCTGGCGAATGCTGTTGAGGTAATTGGGGTTGATGACGCAGAGCTCGCGGTCGTTGAAGCAGATGGTGTTGGATGAGAAGCGCGCCGATGCGTTGCGCAGCGTCTCCCAGCGCTTGGCGGAGCCATCCCAGAGGGTCATGGTCACCGGATCGTCGGTGATACGCACGATCTGACTGGTTTTGCCGATGATGTGCCGGTAGAGGGTGCTGGAGCCCTCATCCACCACCTCGACGCTGCAGTTGACCGGGGGCGCCCCCGCCACGGAGCAGGTGGTGGCCAACTTGTAGAGCAGGGTCTCGCTGGGGGCCGGCGCGGCCGCCAGCAGCGGCGCAGGCGCCAGGCTGCCAAGCACCACAACGCTGCCCAACCAGGACCAGGCGGCTCGTGCCCTGCGGCAGGCGCGGCGGGGGTTCGAAAGTGACGGCAGGAACGGCATGAAGAAAGAACGCGGCGACTAGGGGGAGTCTTTTAGACAATCTGCACCGCAATTGATCCCCTCGGGAAGCGAGGGGCTAAGTGATACAAATTGCGATACTTTTTCGCGCCCATTAAGAAGGTTTCGCGCAAATTAACCTTGTGCGCGCCAACCCTGACCTCCCCCGTCCCGCCTCAGTGCGCCACGAGCATCTGAATTTGGAGAATGGTTCTCCGGCAGGCCTGCTGCACCCTTCATGCCCCCTGCCGAACCCCCCATCAACGCCCCAGCCCATGCCACCGATCACGCCATGCGGCTGCGCAGCCTCTGGACGGCCTATCTGCTGGCGATGATCTTCCATGTCCAGTTGGGTTTGATGCCCCTGTTCCATGGTCACTCTGTGGTGATCGAAACCTCCCTGGACCCGAACCGATTGCCCCTGGTGTATTGGGCCATGCTCGTCTACTTCCTGATCCCGCTGGCGGCTCTGCTGTTGATCGCCTGGGCGGCCAGCGATGGCCTCGGAAAACCCCGCTGGAGGTCCTGGCGCCGCTGGCATTTCTGGCTGAGCATTATTTATAGCGTGACCAATTTGTTGCACTTGATTGCCGATATTGTTGTGCCTGATTCCCGGTCAGATCAGGTAGCGCTGATGGCGCTCCTCCTGTTGATTGGGCTCCTGATTAATCGTCAGGCCTGGCTTTGGTGGCATGGCGAAGTCAGCACGAAGTCAGCTGCGCTGCAACCCTGAAACGACCGGCTGTGCAAAGGTGAATCCCAGCCCGAATTCCCGGGGCTGCTGCCTTGCTCGCCATGACTGCGCAAATCCTGCCCCTGGTTCTCTCCGGTTCGGCTCCGGGCCAGCAGCAGAACAGTTCCGAGACGCAATCTCGCGGCTTTGGAGCGCCGAAAGGCCGAGGCCAGAAGGGCTTCCAGAGCCCAGGCGCGCCAACGGGCGCCAGCGCCAAGGAGACCGCCGCCAAGGGCCGTGGCGGCCGCAAGCGACGGGGCAGCGGACTCAGTGCCGCCGACCGTTCGCCCTTGGGCCGCAGTCCCGATGTCGAGGCGATGCAGGCCCGCCACCGGCTGGGCCTGGCCCTGGCCGGTCGCTTGAGTGAGGCCGATGTGACCCGAGCCTGGAAGCGGGCGGCTGCGGAGCACCACCCCGATCGCGGCGGCGCCCACGACACCATGCAATCCATCAATGCTGCCCGGGTCCTGCTGCTGGGCCTTGGAAACGATTGATCTGATCCTGCTCGAACTGTGTTTCTGGCCCCTCTCACCGCTTCCAGGCAGCCGCGGCGACACGAATGGGGGCCTAGAAGAAGGACGGGCCCCGCTGAAAATGACGCGCCAATCTCAGGGCGTTGCGGCAACCTCGGAACGCTTGGCCAGCCTCAAAGGGCTGACCCCACAACCGTGTCCTCCAGCACTTCTGCCTCCAGCACTTCTGCCTCCAGCACCTCGCCACAGGCCATGGCCTCGGCCAGGCAGCAGTCGATGAGCGTGGGTCCGGCCACATCCCAGTGCCAGATCTTCACCTCCGTGTCGGCGGGACAGGCGAAGGTCACCAATTCGAAGGGAAAGACCACCCTCTCCAAAAAAAAATCTTCTGGTCCACAGCAGCGCAAAATCAACAACTGGTGACCAATATTTCGATAACAACAAAGCAGGGAAGTCATCGGACCCAAGGCAAGCCGATCCCCATCCAGCCAGTGGTGATGGGTCGGCGTGGTCGCCGCCATGACCCTTTGCAGCCGCTGAGTATTTCCACTCAATCAATTCGCCTGCCATCCCGTCCTGGTCCCCTCAAGGGTCGTTGTGGTTAGTTCAGGCGCTGTTGGTGGCGTCCGGATGCCCTTTGGGTTCCGCAGGCGCTCCGATGGGTCCCTCGGCTCCAGCGTCTGGTGAGGCTCAGCGACAACGACTGCTCCACGGATACGGACTAGGGCCCCAGTCCAGCAACTAGGCCAGTGATTCAACGATCGCTGGAGGTGCCAGGAGCACGAACCAAGACCTACGGCCGCGGCAGATAGGCCGCAGGATCCACCGCCACCTGGGAGGGACCTGCCCCACTCCTCAGTTCCAGATGCAGGTGATCGGTGCTGGCACTGCCGCTGTGGCCTACCCACCCCAGTTGCCCCCCCGCCGGAACCACGCTGCAGGGCCGCACGGCCACCGCCTGCAGGTGGCCATACAAACTTTGCCAACCATTGCCATGGTCAACAATCACCGCCAGGCCATAACCACCGATGCTGTCCACCCGGATCACCTGGCCCGCCATCACGGCCCCCACCGGCGTCCCGGGCGGACTGATCAGGTCGATGCCGCTGTGCATGCGCCAGCGACCTCGGGCCGTGGAGTAACGCCAACCGTAGGGTGAGATTTCCTTAGCCCAGACCGTCAACGGATAGCGCAACCTGGCCCCGGCCGGGGAAAGCCGGTTCCGGACCAAGGCCCGGGCAGGGCAACGACCTTCCTCCTCCGCTCCGCTCTGTGATGGGGGTGCCAGGTTGGCCACCACCGAGGTGGCAGGGGGCGCTGGACGCTGGAGGGAGCCCGGGGTCACGGCATTGGTTCGACCCGGTGCGGGCGCCAACCCAGTCAGGCCCATCACACTGCCGACTGAGATCCAGCGGCTGATCCAGCGGCTGATCCGTTGGCTGAACAAGCGGCTGATCCCGCTGCGTTCAAGCCGTTGACCACCAGCCCCGGGGGGGCAAGAGCGGGCCATGACTTCCTGCCGTCGTCACTGGCAGGGTTGTACCGCCGCCTGACCAGGGCACAAGGGGACACGGCGCACCCTGTCATCAGACATCCTCTGGATCCATCCCATCGTCTGCGGGGGGCCAGGCCAGATGCACGACCACCGGAGCGTGGTCACTGGGTTGGGGCTGGCCCCGCATCCGCTGGTGGATGACACAGCCGGTGGCGAAATCCAGCAGCTGATCATCGAGATAAATATGGTCGATGCGCCAGCCACGCCCTGTTTCCCAGCCCCCGCTGCGATAGTCCCACCAGCTCCAGTGGCCACTCGCCGGTTCGAACATCCGGAAAACGTCCTTGAGGTCCCCCCCAAGCGCCTTTCTGAGGGCCTCACGTTCGGCTTCGCTGGCCATGATTCCCCCGGTCAGCCGCTCGGGCGCATGGATGTCGCGGGCCTCAAGAGCGATGTTGAAATCCCCCACCACCACCAGGGGATCCCCCTCCGAGGCCAGGGCCCGCAACGCCCTCTCCAGACAGCCCAACCATTCCAGCTTGTAGGCGTATTTCTCCGAGCGCAGGGAGGCGCCGTTGGGCACGTAGAGGTTCACCACCCGAACCCCCTCGATCAGGGCACTGATGACCCGTTTCTGCTCGGCCAGGGTTCCGGCCTCAGCATCGCCCGGCAACAAAGCGTCGAAACCGATGCGCAGATCCTCCATGGGCAGCAGGCTCAGGATCGCCACACCGTTGTAGGCCTTCTGACCGCTGATCACAGCCCGATATCCCAGGGCCTCGATCGGCCGCAGCGGGAAAAGGTCATCACTGACCTTGGTTTCCTGCAGGCAGAGCACCTCAGGGCGCTCCTCCGTCAGCCAGGCCAGCACCTGGTCCAACCGGGTTCGCACAGAATTGACGTTCCAGGTGGCGATCCGCACGCCAGGGGGTCCGCAAGGGACCACTAGCATGGTCTAGATCCTTTGATGGCCGTCGGCGTTGCCGCACCCCATGGCCCGTCCTCTCTTGACCGTAACTCTGGTGGCTCTTGCCACCACATCCCTAGGGCTCTGGTCTCCCGCCCGTTCCCAGGTGGCCGGCTACGGCCAGACCCTCGGCACCAGCCCCCAGGAACGCCAGGTTTTGGACGGCGGAGGTTCCAAATCCTCGGTGTTGGATGCCACCAATCCCATCGATCTGATGAATCGCCTGCGCCGCAGCACGGCCATGGATGACGCCACCTCGCCCGACAAGGCCATCGACAAGGTGCTCAGGGATTTTGACGCGCCGGCGCCGGCGACCCGTCCGACCCTTCCTGGGCCTTAGGGGCGGCAGCCCCTGCAGCTGATGTCGCTCCAGGGTTGGGTTTCGAGCGGGCCGAAAGCAGCGACCAACTCGCCGCCAGCTTGTCGAGCACAGGATCAGCGGTGCCCGTTTTGCCGCTGCGTTGTTTGGCGGTCGTAAGGGCCGTCAGGGCCGCCGGAGTGTCGCCGCTTTTCTGGAGAAGCAAGGCCAGGGCCACCATCGGACGGGGATCCTGGGGGAACGCATTCGCCAGTTGTTGAAAGGTGGTCTTGGCCTGTGCCGTCTGGCCCAACCGGTCCTGGATCTCAGCCAGCAGCAGGCCCAGGCCCAGGGCCTGGGATTTGATCTGAGGGGTTGTGGCTGAGGTGTAGGCCGCCTGGATCTGGCGCAGGGCGCTGGAGCCTTGGCCCTGCTCGAGTTGCAGCAGGCTCATCAGCTGCAGAGCTTCCACCTGATGGGGTTGGCGGCTGAGAATCTGACGCAATTCCCGTTCCGCCCCGGTTGGATCGCCACTGTTGCGGCGTAATTCGGCCAGCATCAGACGCAGGGACCAACGATCCGGTTCCCGATCGGCCATGGGCTCCAGCAGGGCGATGGCCTCCTGCTGGCGGCCAAGACCCACCAACAACTCCAACAGCCTTTGGCGATCGGCATCCGTGGATTCGTGGCGTTCCTCCCGCTGCACGAGTCCATTGATTTCCTTCTCAAGGATGGTGTGGCGCGGATCGGCCGCCGCAGGGTTGCTACTGCTGCGCTGGCCAAGCCACCATCCAGCCGCCAAGGCCATCAACGTGAGGGCCATGGCGGCGGCGAGCCCATAGGCTCCGAAACGACGGGGCTGGGTAGACATCCGGAATGCAAACAGGGCAGCAGGGCCCGCAGGGAGACTACTGTTCACGATCGCTACATTGGCCTCACCGCTGCTTGGGGCTGCCGCGCCGCTCCCGAGCTTCTCCCCCACCATGCGTCAGCACCCCATCCCCCCGGTCTCCGAACCGTTGCAATACCGGGCCATCGGTGTCGTTCGTGGGGTTTATGAACCCAGCGATGCCGCCGTGCTCACCCGTGGGGTGATCCGCACCGCCGATGGTCAGGCCATTGAGTCCGTCGTGCTGGGCCGGCTGCTCACCTTGATGCGTCGGCATCTGGATTTGTCACTGCCCCATCTGTGGGTGGTGTATCCCCGCTCCCGGGAAGAGGGACAACTCCATTTGCAAATGGTGGGCATCTGGGAACCAAGCACCCTCTCCAGCCAGACGGATGCCAGCGGACCCGTTTCCGACGGAGCAGATACGAGCGTTGCTGGTTCCAGCTCCACTGGTGCCAGTGGCCTGGGTTGCAGCCCAACCGATGATCAGCAGTCCAGCGACGGACTGCCCGAGGGCGATGACTACTTTTCCGTGCGCGGCGAATTGATTTTCACCCGCCCCGAAACCGGAGATTTCGTGGTCAAGGTGCGTCAGCTGCCTCGCCCTGACGGCGAACGCCCGATTCCGTTCAAATTGCAGCTACGGGGCGATATTCCCCTGGAGCATCTGCGCCATTTCGTTTCCCTCGATCTCCGCCGCCAGGAGCAGGCCCTGCAGCTCGAACGGCTCGAGGTTCTCAGTCCCATCGCCCAGCGCGGCAACCGCGGTGGCAAGGGTCGCCGCCCCGCCGGCGCTGGCGCCGGCCGGGGCACTGAGGGGGGGGGGCGTCGTGGCGATGACGCCACCTCTCAGGCCGCGCGCAGCGTCGAAACCCGCCCCGCCCAGGCCCGGAATCCCGAGGCGGCGAACCGTTCCATCGACCCTCGTGCCACCACAGGCGGCCGCAGCCACTCGCGCGCGGTCAGCCGTCCGCCCCGCTGAGCAGCTTGATGCCTTCGGACAACGCCGCCCTCACCGCCGGACTGGCCGTGCTGACCCTCAGCCTTGCGGCTGTATTCGGTCCCTTTCTGGGTCTCTCCCCATGGTGGACCACCGTGTTCACCGCCTTCACCCTGGGCGCCCTCAGCCTTGATGCCGCCCGCTTTGGCGGCCGCGGCGGCCATCTGCTGGCGGAGGCCCTGCCCGGGGGCCAGGCCCGACTGCGGCGTGTCGCCCGCCATGAGGCGGGCCATGCCCTGGTGGCGCAAGCCGAGGGACTGCCGGTGCGCAGAGTTCTGGTGGGCAGTTTGGCCTCCCTGCAGGCCGGCCTGAGCGGAGGGGGCAGCACGGAGTTCGATCCGCCCGCCACGGCCCGGCTGCCCATCGACGAACTGCGGCGCTGGAGCCGCGTTCTACTGGCCGGCATGGCCGCCGAAGATCTGTTTTATGGCGAGAGCGTCGGTGGGGCCGATGATCGCGCCCTGCTGGGTCGCCTCTGGGGCCTTTCAGGCCAGGAGGTGGCCTCCGCCCAACTTGAGCAGCGTCGAGCCCGGCGGGAGGTGGCCCAGTGGTTGCGCCAGCATCAGGACGAACTCGTGGCCGAAGCTGATCGTCTGCTCCAGCTGGCCCCGCGGCTGGGCAGGCCCGTTGCGGCCGCCGGTTCCGCCACCGTTTCGTGAGCATCCTCCACATCGATGCCCCGACGGGCTTGGCGGGCAACATGTTGCTGGCCGCCCTGCTTGATCTGGGCGTTCCCGAGTCCGTCATCCATGCCCCTTTGGCCGCCCTCGATCTGGAGGGGCACTACCGGCTCGAGGTTGAGGAACGGCGCAGTTCGGGTCTGCGGGGCTTGCACGTCGAGGTGCGATCCCTTGAGCACCAGCCCCACCATCGCCCCTGGGGTGATCTGCGACATCGGCTCCAGAGCGCTCCCCTGCCCCCACCCCTGGCCGAGCGCGTGCTTGAGGTCTTCCTGCTGCTGGCGGAGGCCGAGGCCCAGGTCCATGGCCACGCCGCCGAGGAGGTTCATTTTCATGAGGTCGGCGCCCTCGATTCCCTGGTGGATGTGGTGGGGGTCTGTGCCGCGTTGCTGCATCTGGGGGTTGGGCAATTGAGTTGCACGGTCCCCCCTGCCGGCCATGGCACGGTGCGCACCGCCCATGGCCTGTTGCCCCTGCCAGCCCCGGCGGTCCTGGAGATCGCCAGGCGGCGGGGGCTGGCCCTGGCCGACAGCGCCGCCCTGCCGGCGGCCGAACTCACCACACCCACCGGACTGGCGCTGATGGCCTGCTGGGCCGATCGCTTCGGGGTGTGCCCAGGTGGGGTGCCCGAGGCGGTCGGGGTGGGTTTGGGCAGCCGCAGCCTGGATCGTCCCAACCTGTTGCGGGTCGTGCGGCTGGGGCCCGAGGCCCCGAAGCCCCAACCCGAATCCCCGGATGCAACCTCCGACGAGGAGGAACGCCTCCTGCTCCAGGAGGCCCAGATCGACGACGCCACGGCCGAGGAGCTGGCGTTTCTGGTCGAAGCCCTGCGCCAAGCGGGCGCCGTCGACGTCTTCAGTACGGCCATCACCATGAAGAAAGGCCGCCAGGGCACCCTTGTGACCGCCTTGGCCCCACCGGCCCTCGCCGCCGATCTGCGGCGGATCTGGTGGCGCCACAGCACCAGCTTGGGCGTGCGTGAGCAGCAGCAACGGCGCTGGCGTCTGCCCCGGAGCTTCGAAACCCGCTCGACAGCACTCGGCCCCGTTCGCCTCAAATGGGCTCGTGAGCCTGGAGGAGCCTGGCGAGGCAAGGCCGAACACGACGACCTGGCTGGGCTGGCCCGGCAGCATGGACTTTCCCTGCGGGAGGTGCGGTGCCAATTAGGCCCCCTGATCCAACCAGGGCCCCAGATCCAATCAGGGCAACCGATGCCATCCGAGCCCCGGAACCAATCAGAGCCAAAGTTACAAGCAGAACACCTGCTTCCATCCACACCAATGTTGTCGTCTCCGCTCGCCCCATCCCCTGACCTGAGTGGGCCTGACAACCAAGAGGGGGGGATGGTCTGATGGTCCCTCCCGAGGGGCGATGGACATGGAAGCGGCTCGGAAGCTGGCCTCATCTGCGTCAGTGGAGCCTGCGCCAATGGCGCCCCCCCACTTGGCGTCTGCCCTCTTGGCCCCAGGCATCCTGGCGTCTCTCCCCGCCAAAGCCTGGCTGGGGGGGGCGGCTGCGGTGGCCATCAGGGGGACGGGCTGGCGGCCTAAGGCCTTTCATCACCCTGGTCAGCCTTGGCTTCGTGCTGGCTGCCCTGCTGCAGAACGGCCGCCAACTGGTTCAATACCGCCCGGACACCCAGGGGCTGTTTTGGTTGTGTCTGGGGGTTGGCCTCAGCCTGCTGAGTCTGGTGGTGAATGGGCTCTCCTGGGCTGTGATCCTGCGATGGCTGGGGCTTAGACCGCACCTGGAGCCCTTGGTGCGCCTCTATCTGGCCACCAACATCGGCAAATTCCTGCCTGGTGGGGTCTGGCATCTGGCCAGTCGGGTTCAGGCCCTTCGCCATGGCCATGCCGCCTTGCCCAGCAGCACCGGCACGCCGATGGCCCTGATGGCGGTGCTGCTCGATCCGCTGCTGGCGGCGGCCGCCGCCCTGGCCCTGGTGCCCCTCGGGGGGCTTGAGAACGGACTGGCCTTGCTGGCTCTGGTGCCCCTGGTGGCGCTGATGCCCCGTTGGCTCAATCCGCTCCTGCAGAGGCTGGAACGCAAACGCGCCCGTCAACTTGGCCTGCAGGAGGCCCTGGCCCGGGAAGAAGCGCTCGATGCTTCAGAGCCGTCGGGTGAGGCGTCCCAAGCTGAGGGGCAAAGGTCTGAGGGGCCGCAGACCAGGGGGCTGCGGTTGCGGAACTATCCCTGGGCCCCCCTGATCAGCCAGTTGGTGTTCGTGTTGATGCGCTTCTCCGGCTTCGCGTGTTGCGTCTGGGCGTTCGATCTTCAACATGCCCTGGATTGGTGGCGATGGCTGTCGGCCTTTGCCCTGGCCTGGACCGCCGGTCTGGTGGTGCCCGGCGCCCCTGGAGGATTGGGCGTATTTGAATCCGCTCTCCTGCTGAGGCTTGGCTCTGCTCTGCCGGATCCTGCCCTGCTTGCGGTCGCCCTGGGCTATCGCCTCGTGGTGACAGCGGCCGATTTGCTGGGCGGAATGCTCGCGTCCCTCGATGGTGCGCCCTGGCCACGAGCCCATGGGCCCTCACCTGCAGGGTCAGGGGAACGGGACGAAGGGGGGCCAACGCCGACCTAGCCTCTCAATAAGGTCTGTTCTTGCGACTCTGGGTAGACCGCTCTGGTGTGAACGCCCCGTCCCCCGCATCCCTGCCCGCCGGCGCCCCCCCGGTCCCATCGCCGGCCGCAGCGGCGTCTCGGGCCGGACTGCGCAGCAGCCTGCACGACCGAGGCCAGCGTCTGACCGCCCAACGCCAGCGGGTGCTTGAACTCTTCGAGCAATTGGGAGAAAGCAGCCACCTGAGCGCCGAGGAAGTGCACCAGCGCCTGCGTGGGGGAGAGGAGCGCATCTCCCTGGCCACCGTCTATCGCAGCCTGCGCCTGCTCAGCTCAATGGGGCTGCTCCAGGAAGTCGAACTCGCCGAAGGGGGGCGTCGCTTCGAACTCAGTGGTGAGACCCATCGCGACCACCATCACCTGGTGTGCGTGCGCTGTGGTCGCACCGAAGAATTCGAGAGTCTCGCCGTGCTCCAGGCTGGAGAGACGGCGGCCAGCAGCCATGGGTTTCGTCTTCTGGAGTGCGTCTTGAATGTCAGGGCCCTGTGCCCGGCTTGCTTGAGCCGGGAAGGGTGAGCCTGAAGTCTAGAAAGTTCGGTTCACCGCACCCCAATCCGGTTACAACCTGTTACGCTTGCTTCACACTTCGCAACCTCCTCCATGGCTGCTCCTGAAACCCGTTTCGGCTTCGTTGCTTTCGCTGAAACCTGGAATGGCCGTCTGGCCATGATGGGCTTTGTCATTGGCCTGGCCACCGAGCTGCTGACCGGCCAAGGCATTCTCAGCCAAATCGGCCTCGGCTGAACTCTTTCACAACCTCTGTTTTGATCAGCCCGGGGAGAGATCTCCCCGGGCTTTGTCTTGTTTGATCACCCATCAAGTTGGGCGGCCTCCAATGCTGGGCCGCCGAACTTGTTCATCCCATCCCAATCGAGGTTGGTTCAGTCCAAGGCACCGCCGCAACTGGATCCATGGCCTGCCGTGCAACCAAAGCAGTGATCGGCTACAGCAATGCCCGCTCCCGAGGGATCGATCTCCAGCAGATCAGAGAGATGGGAACAACCCAGCGCCCGCTGGCCCAACATCTGGTTGAAATCACAATCAAACAGCTGGCCGCGCCAGTCGACGCTGATCAGTTGCCGACACATCACCTGATCCAAATTGGCAGGATTGTGGTTTTGGCGCAACAACGTTTGGTAAGACTGCAATTCGCCGCTCAGTTCCAAGCTGGTGGCAAAGCGTTCAATCGGCATGTTGGCCAGGGCCAGCAATCGGTTGAACATCACCCCATGGCTGTCTTTGAGGTGGCGGCGGTAGTCCTCCTCCAGGGCCTTCTGGGGCGGCGGCAAGCTGGGCCCCTGGGGGTTGTAGACCAAGTTCAACTCCAGGGAGGAGCCACTCTGGCCGTAGCCGAGTTGATTTAACAGCCGTAGAGCGTCCATGCTGGCGGCGAAGGTGCCGGTGCCGCGTTGGCGATCGACATTCGCCTCCAAGTAGCAGGGCAGGGAAGCCATCACCACAACCCCGTGGCTCGCCAGAAACGCTGCCAGATCCTCCTGACCAGGCTCCAGAAGGATGGTCAAATTGCAGCGATCGATCACCCGCACCCCCAGCGTCCGAGCCGTGTGCACCAGCGAGCGAAATCCGGGATGCAACTCCGGTGCCCCTCCGGTCAGATCCAAAGTTTCGATCTGGCGAGCCACCAGCACCCGAGGAATGAGCGACAGGGTCTCGGTGTCCATCATTTCGGTGCGCTGGGGACCCGCACCGACGTGGCAATGGCGGCAGGCCTGATTGCAGCGGTAGCCGAGGTTCACCTGCAAGGTGGTGAGGGAAGCGCGGCGAAGGGGGGGAAAAGAATCCGTTGGGATCGATGCTGAAACCAAGCTGGAGTCGGGCAGGGTCCGGCGCACAGGGGGCATTGACTGGGTGAACAAGAGTTCTGGCGACCGGATCAAGTGGACACTCCATGAACAAGGGTGCCGATGCTGAAGCCAGAGTGGTGGATGGCACAGCAGGATGGTTCCCAGCCCATCCTTGCCCATGGCCCGCTTTCTTCTGGTGCTCAAGCCCCGGAAACCGATCGAGTCCAGGGATCTGATCGCTGGTCTGGATCGCCTGGTGGACCTGCTCGATGCCGAGGTCGATCACCGCACCCAGGCCCATCTCAGCGCCATGCTCCGCGGTGGCATGGAAAATCTCCGCCTGCAGCTGTTTGCTGATGTGCAGGCCAAAGCAGCCGGACCGGTCCTGGAGCTGGTGCTGATGAGTCGAGAACCGATGGGTCGCGGGGCCCCGCAGACGCGGGAATGCTTTGAAGATCTTGTGCGCAAGGCCTCCGAGTCCATGGCCAACCTCGAACCCGTGTTCCGCTCGGATCGGGATGGCCCCCTGCCCAAACAAGAGTGAAAGCGGGGTTTCGTCGCCTGCGGCACCGACAACATTTGCCTCAACGAGCCATGAAGGGGCCATTCAATGGGCCTTTCGATGGATCACTCCAAGGCATTTGCCACAGTCGCGTTGGCCGCTGTCTCCTGGGACGGTGTCCTGACGATGGCCGGCACCCGGGCTTTGCGCCATGCCCTCGACTACCGGCAGCCTTACAGCAGTTGTAGCGATGAGCAGATGATCGCCTTGATGGACGATCTGCTGCGCGGTCTTCGAGCCAAGGGGGCCCAACGCAGCATGGAAGAGGCTGCGGCCGTGCTGAATAAGAGTCAGCGGTCCACGGCC
Source organism: Aphanothece sp. (assembly GCA_040373885.1). Taxonomy (GTDB): domain Bacteria; phylum Cyanobacteriota; class Cyanobacteriia; order PCC-6307; family Cyanobiaceae; genus Cyanobium. Next base: position 62,493 of record JBEIVL010000001.1, on the reverse strand, counting down.
TTTGCCGTTGCAGCGGAAATCATGCGCTCCGACGGCCCCCTGCAGGATCAGGAACGCGAAATTTTGAATCGCCTGGCCGAGGTCCTTGAGCTGGAGGACGCCGAAACCACCAGGGTCATGGACGTCATGGACGTGCTCCACGCCAACGTGCTCCAGGCCGCGATCTCTGCCTGAGGGATGGGGGACACAGGTTCTTGTCGTTCTCGTGACAGTTTCGATCTGGCACATCGACCAAGATGGAGATCTTCCGAGAGCAAGGTTGTGTCCCTGTCCACAATGTCGACCCCCCAGTCCTTTTCGTTCCAGCCCCGCGGCTCTGTGATCCGTTCCTATCGCTTGGTCGACCAGTACGGAGCTCCCCATCCCGTGCTGGACGACCTTTACGACTCGCTTGAGTCAGCCTGGAGCGAGGCAACCCTTTGGTGGCAGAGCCAGACCAGCGGGGGCGCTGAACCGCTGGGCATCGGCGTCGAAGTCAGCACGTCCACAGGCAATTGGCGCACGGTGCGCCATCCCGCCTGTTGAGCGGTCTGGCCAGGCCTCAGGCTCAGGCCACCTGCACCCCTTTCCAGAAAGCCACCCGGCCGGCAATGGCACTGGCCGCCTGCTTCGGCTCGGGATAGGTCCAAGCGGCGTTGGCGTTCTCCTCCCCAGCCACCACCACATCAAAGTAGTGAGCTTCGCCCTTCCAGCCACAGGTGCTGCGGTGACTGGAGGGGCGCAGAAATTCGTGATTCAGCGACGACTGCGGGAAATAAGCATTCCCCTCCATCATCACGATGTCGTCGCTGCTGGCGATTGTCTTGTTCTGCCAACGGGCTTCCATGGTTTTGCTTGGAGTTGATTTTCCATTCTTATTCAGACCTTCGATCCAAAGCCTCGAATGGCAAACTCACGGGGTCAGATCGATCCGGGGTGCTCCAGGAACGGGGTCGGATCCTGATCCAGTCGATGGTTCAGCGTCAATGCGGGCCCCTGAGCCCAGGCATCACTGGCATCGAGCTGGGCGGTGGCTTCCAACGCCCGACGCAGGCAGCGGGCGGCATCTAGGGGCATGTCCCTGGGCACGCTGATGCGATCGCGCAGGTACCTCAAACCTGGCGCCGCGCCTGCAGAGGGGGTGCAGGCCACACCGGTGGCCAACAAGGTGAGGGCCGACCGCAGGGGTTGATCAAAGCCCTCGGGCCCCAGAGGGTTCCGTTGCAGCAGAGCTTGACGATGGCGATAGACCCGTTCAAGGGCCTTAAGGGACGCCCCGGTTGATTCGGGGCGGCTGGTTTCCGGATCCGGCTCACCGTCGTCACCGATCGGCCAGGGGCCTGCATCGATGCGGCGGGCCAGGGTGCGCTGCTCTGCGCTGCCGCTGGCTTGGCACCCGCCCATCTGAGGCGGCAGGTCATGGGCATGGGTATGGAAGTCCCCCTGGGTGCCGAGGTAAGTGGAGCGTTGCTCCAAGGCCTGGAACCAGCGGTCGATCAACGGGTGCTGCTGGCGCAGTCGATAGCCTTTGTAGTAGGCCAGGCTGGCATTCATGCGCTCGAGATAGGGCACGAAGATCAGATCCACCGTTCCAGGGTCCTCGCCCATCAAGAAGGGACCGGGGCCTTCCCGCAGGGCCCCCTCCAGGCGGGCCGCCATGGTTCGGAAGGCCGTGGCGGCCCGATCGTCCTGCCCCCCCGCCAGTCCATGGCGGCAGAGCCATTCACACCAGCTGGCAAATAAACGCCGCTCCAGCCGCCGCAAGGCGATGGCATCGGGTTGCGCCATCGGCGTCCCCAGCGGACCGAAGGCCGCTTCCAGGGCCTCCAGGATGCGATCGCTTTCGGTGATCAGGCGGCCATCGAGTTCAAGGGCGGGCAGATACCCCGAGGGCACCAGCCGCCTGTACCAAGCCTCTTTCTCGCCGTAGCAGACCATCGTCACCTTGGCGATGCGGTACGGAACCCGCTTCTCCTCCAGCCACAGCCACACCTTTTGACAGTACGGACACCAGGCGTGGTGGTCCCGGTAGAGGGTCACCCGCACCGCCGCCTCGTCTTGGCCAAACAGCCGCAGGCGGGCCTGGGCATTCGTCGGCCCGTTCACAAGGTCGGGCGGTCGGGAGGCGAGGCCTTCCAGATCACGCCAACTGAGGGGCTGAACCAATGAGACACCCATGCCGCTGTTCCGATCGTGTCTTCATGGTGGCGCAATGGCAGGCGCGACAGCGCCACAACCAGGCCGAGGCCATACACATTGCCGAGCGCACGTGGGGCGAGTAAAAAAGTGCATCGATTTTTACCATATCTAGTCTACTCCGCGCATTGCGTTGGCATTTTGCGCCCCAGCGCAGCTTTGGTTTCGGTTGCTACATCTGGAGCCACCCCCTGAAGGTCACTCTTACCGAGAACTTCGCAGACGTTGGTCTTCTTATGCCACCGCGTTTTCGATCGGGCAGTGAAAGGTCTGCAATGGCGACCTTCGACCGCTTGAGAGGCAATCTTCTCGCCGGTGTCCAGCAACAGCATCTGCGTCGTTATGCCATGGGCCTCATGGCGGCGGGCGCCGGACTACTTCCCTTGATGGCGGGCTCCGCCCATGCCGCCCTCGCCAAGGTCCCCACCGATGGGGCTGACACCCTGCTGATGTTGATCGGTTCAGCCCTGGTGTTGCTGATGACACCGGGACTTGCCTTCTTCTACGGCGGCTTCACCCGCTCGAAGAATGTACTGAACACCATGATGATGAGCTTCTTCCTGATGGGGCTCATCGGTGTGCTGTGGGTGGTCATCGGTTACAGCCTGGCCTTTGGTACCGGCTTCAAGAGCCCCTTCATAGGCGGATTTGAGTCCATGTGGCTCAATGGCGTCGGTGGGGAGCTGGGAGATTCTCCCCTCGCCGATGGCTTCGCGATTTCGAGCAGCTCCTTTGCGCTGTTCCAGGGCATGTTCGCGATCATCACTCCGGCCTTGATTTCCGGTGCCCTGGTGGAACGAATCAGTTTTAAAGCCTGGTTCTGGTTCTGCCTGATCTGGAGCCTATTGATCTACTCACCCATGGCCAAGATGGTCTGGGGTGGTGGTTTCCTTGGCCCCTTCGGCACTGTGGGCGCCATCGATTTTGCCGGTGGCACCGTGGTTCACATCGCTTCAGGTGTCGCCGCCCTCGTGGCAGCTGCCATCATCGGGCCCCGCACCACCTGGCCCGGAAACAAGCGTCCGCCCCACAACGTTCCCTTCATTCTTCTGGGCGCTGGATTGCTCTGGTTTGGCTGGTTCGGTTTCAACGGCGCCAGCATGTTTGCCTCCAAAACGGCGGGCTATCCCTTCCTCACCACCACCACGTCAGCCTCGGCGGGTCTGCTCACCTGGTGTCTGATTGAGTGGTTCAAAGATGGCAAGCCGACGGCGGTTGGTGCGGCCACCGGTGCCGTGGCGGGTCTGGTGGGCATCACCCCCGCCGCCGGATTTGTCTATATGGGCGCCTCGATTTTGATTGGCGCCCTCACGGCGGTGGCGTGCACCATCGCGGTCCGGATTAAATCGGCCATCCAATTTGATGATTCCCTCGACACCTTCATGGTGCATGGAGTCGGCGGCACTGTAGGTGCCTTGCTCACGGGTCTGCTGGCCGTCAAGTCCCTCGTGCCTGCCGATTACTTCCCCCTGTCCGCCAAGATCATGGAGGAATCTGGCAACGCCGGCCTCTTCCTGGCTCAAGTGAAGGCCGTGCTGTTCACCTACGGCTTCGTCGCCCTCGGTACAGCCTTGATCCTTTGGTTCCTGAGCCTATTCATGAACCTGCGCGTCACCCCTGAACAAGAGGATCGCGGTCTCGACTTCGTGGCCCACGGCGAAGAGGCTTACGACCCCATGACCAACTGAGGCATCCCCCATGAAGATGATCACCGCACTGGTTCGCCCCACCAAGGTGGACGCCATCAAACGGGCTCTTGTCGCCATCGATGTCATCGGCATGACCGTCAACGACGCCCGCGGTTTCGGTCGCCAGAAAGGCCAGGTCGAGCGTTATCGCGGCACCGAGTACACCGTTGAATTTCTGCCCAAGGCGAAATTGATGGTGGTCGTCCCTGACGACAAGGTGGAAGCCGCCATCACCGCCATCGGAGACGCTGCCCGCACTGGGGAAATCGGCGACGGCAAGATCTTCGTCAGTCCCGTCGAGATGGCCATCCGGATCCGGACCGGCGACCGTGACGGCACCGCCCTCTAGGACTTTCATCCCGCCCTACGGAGCTTGCTTCCCTCTTCAGGGAAAGGCACCAACCCTTCGCTGGCGCGGAGGGTTTTTTGCTGTAGACCTACGTTTCGGAACCCCTAAGTTGCCCCACACGACCCGCAAATCTTCGCCATGAACGATTGCTTTGATCTACTCGTCATCGGTGCGGGCTCCGGCGGTCTGGCCGCCGCCAAGCGAGCCGCCAGCCATGGGGCGCGGGTGGCCATCGTCGAGGGAGATCGGGTCGGGGGCACCTGTGTGATCCGGGGCTGTGTCCCGAAAAAGTTGTTGGTGTACGGCTCCACCTTTGGCCACCTGGCCGAGGATGCACGGGCCTACGGATGGCAGCTGCCCGCACCGGTAGCCCAGAGCGGAGTGCTGCTGCAGCGGGTCCGAGACGAGGTGACCCGGCTGGAGGGCATCCACAGGCAGGCCCTCGAGAAAGCCGGGGTCACCCTTGTCGAGGGTTGGGGCCGCCTGAGCGGACCCCACCGCGTTGAGGTGACCGCGGCGGGTCAACCTGCCCGCAGCCTTCAGGGCGATCGCCTTCTGATTGCAGTCGGGGGCCGGCCCCAGCGCCCGTCTTTTGCAGGGGCGGATCTGGCCTGGGTTAGCGACGATGTGTTCTTGCTCGATCGCCTCCCCTCCCGGGTCGTGATCGTGGGGGCTGGCTTCATCGCCTGTGAATTCGCCGCCATTTTGCTGGGGCTTGGGGTACAGGTCAGCCAGTTGGTGCGGGGAGGTCAGCTGCTCAAGGGGTTCGATCGCGAAGCCGTGGAGCAGGTGCGGGAGGCCCTTGTGGCCAGTGGACTGGATCTCCGCTTTCAGGAGCAGCCCATGGCGATCGAGGGAGAACCCGGAGCCCTGACGGTGCTCACCCGTGGCGGCGATCGCCTCGACTGTGGCGGGGTTCTGCTGGCGACCGGCCGACGACCCTTTCTGCAGGGACTGGGGCTTGAAGCCGCCGGCGTCGCCGTCGAGGCCGACCGCATTGCGGTGGATGACGACCAGACCACCTCAGTTCCCCACATCTATGCCGTGGGCGATGTCACCGACCGCATCAATCTGACCCCGGTGGCCATCGATGAAGGCCGGGCCCTGGCCGACACGCTGTACGGCGGCAAACCGCGGCGCGTCAACCATGACCTGGTGGCCAAGGCTGTGTTCACCCAACCGGAACTGGCCACGGTGGGGCTCAGTGAAGAGGAGGCGATCGAGCGCTTTGGCCGCGACGCCATCCAGGTGCACCGGGCCCGTTTTCGGGCCATGGCCCAAGCGTTGCCCCAGCGAGGGCCCCGCACCCTGCTCAAACTGGTGCTCCACCGACCGGATCAGCGGGTCCTGGGTTGCCACATGGTTGGTGAACACAGCGCCGAGATCATCCAGATGGCGGCGATTGCCCTGGGCATGGGGGCCACCAAAGCGGATTTCGATCGCACCATGGCCCTGCACCCGACCGTGGCGGAGGAGTTCGTCACCATGACGTAGACGACTCCGTCACCAGCCACCGCCCCAATCGAGGTCATGCTTGCCCTTCAGACCACCGCCAAGCCCTTCTCGTTGAACACCCCTTCAAACAGAACCGAACTCAGATAACGCTCGCCGGAATCGGGTAAGACCACCACGATGGTGCGCTGCCGGAAGGCTTCCTCCCGAGCCAGACGCAGGGCCGCCACGGTGGCGGCTCCGCAGGAAATGCCCGCCAGGATGCCCTCCTCCCGCATCAGCCGGCGCGCCATGGCCACCGCCTCGTCATCCGCCACCGTCTCAACACGATCCACCAGAGAAAGATCAAGGTTGTCGGGCACGAACCCCGCGCCGATTCCCTGAATCTTGTGGGGCTTGGGCTGCAAGGCCTCACCCGCGAGGGTCTGGGAGATCACTGGACTGTTCGCTGGTTCGACAGCCACCGAGATCAGGGGTTGGCCCAGGGTGCGTTTGATGTAGCGACTGACGCCTGTGATCGTGCCGCCGGTGCCGACTCCCGCCACCAACGCGTCAATCTGCCCGCCGGTGTCCTTCCAGATCTCCGGGCCCGTGGTGTCGTGATGAATCTGGGGATTGGCGGGATTGACGAACTGCTGCAGCAACACGTAACGATCGGGTGCCGTCTCAGCCAGCTCCCGGGCGGCGCCGATGGCCCCTCCCATGCCCAGCTTCCCCTCAGTGAGCACCAACTTGGCCCCGTAAGCCGTAAGCAGCTTGCGGCGCTCCAGGCTCATGGTTTCGGGCATGGTCAACGTCAGGGGGATGCCCCGGGAGGCGGCCACGAAAGCCAGGGCAATGCCGGTGTTGCCGCTGGTGGGCTCGATCAGTTCTTTGCCTGGTCCGAGCCGTCCCTCTCTCTCGGCCTGCCAGATCATGGCGGCCCCGATACGGCATTTAACGGAATAGGCGGGATTGCGACCCTCAATCTTGGCCAGAACCGTGGCCCCACATCCTTCGGTGATCCGGTTAAGACGAACGAGAGGCGTGCGGCCAATGGTCTGGCTGTTATCGCTGTAAATCGCACTCGCAGCGTTGTTCTGCGGATCGTTGCCTTGGCTGGCACTCATGAAATCACTCCCAGGGCTCAGGGAATCCCCCTTTTGAGAGAGCCTAATCAAGGGGGGAAGGGTCAGATCAGCTCCGGCCAACAAGGGTTTGTCAAGTGAACGGCCAACATCGACGCGAGGGAGGTGTCCCATACGATGCGCCCAAAGTCCAGGATTCAGGTTGGCCGTTCCGATCGCCGCCGCATCTCACCCGGCTTCGGCCGGCATCAATGGTGTTGGCCCGTCCGGTGGAGGCGGGGCCGTTGCCCTGTTGCTGCTGCTTCTATCGATCGCCGTCGTCACCGTGATCTTCGATCGCATTCGCTACTGGGTGCAGTGGTGGCGGCAGCGCCGCCTGCGGCTAAGCCGTCTGGATCAAGCGGTCACCAGCGGTCTCGATACGAGTGCCAGCCAGCTGCTCGAATGGGAATCGCAGATGGCCTTTGGCGAACGACTTCTGCAGGCCGCCGGAGTGCTCGGGCCCCTGCTCGGTCTGACCGGAACCGTGATCGGACTGATGCGGGTTTTGGCTTCCCTCGGCCCCCAGCTGGTGCTGCCGCCGGACGCCAATCTCAGCCAATACGGCCAGGTTCTGCTAAGTACTGCCCTAGGCCTGATCATCAGTCTCATCGCCACCGGCGGCCTTTTCGCCAACCAGGGAATCCGCCAATGGCAACTCGATGACCTGCGCCGTCGCCTGCGCCAGAGGGCTCAGCCAACGTTGCCATGAGCTTTGCTGTGCCTTCGCTGGTGGCGTTGACCCTGCTCGTCTGCGGGGCCGTGGTCGCTGTTCCTGGCTTGGTTGCCGTGCGTGTGCCCCGAGCCCAGCCCTCTCTTGATGGGTCCCCCACGGGACATGGTCACTGGATCGTGTTGGCTCCAGGGGACCATTGGTTCATCGATGGTGATCCCATCAGCCGATTGGACCTCGCTAATCGCTTGAAAATGGATGGATCCCAACGGTTGCAGCATTTTCTGCCCTCTGCGGCCCTGCCCATGGGCGAGGTCAAACGCTCCCTGCAATGGCTGCGGGGGCTTTCGCCTCATCCCGTTGTGCTCGATATGCCGGAGGGGCCGTCCTGATGAAACCGGGCCTGGCTCTTGATGTGGTGGCGATGGGGCTGCTCTCGGTAGGCCTCGGGGCAACCTTTCTGGCCCTGCTCGTGATTCCCCAGCGTCTGGCGCAACGATCTGCGGCTCAAGGGGTGATTGCTCTCCATCTCGATTCCCACGGTCAATTGCGCGTCTGGAACCAGCCGATCCGCCCCCGTGATCTTGGTCCCCTGCTGAGCCGGGCCCGGGGCCAAACGCTGCGGCAGCCCCCCCCCGTGCTGCGACTGATTCCCGACGCCGCTGTGCCCTGGGGGGTCGTGCAACAACTCGTTTCCCACTTGGAGAGCAACGGACTGGATCTGGAACTGCAATTGCCATGACGATGCCTCGCCCGAAGTTCTCCTTTGATGTCAACAGGACGCCAGATGTCCTAAGGACGCTGCCGCAGCGCTTGCCCCCCTCCGCTGCGCCGCTGGGCCTCGCCCTGGTGGCCGCCCTGCTCGGCCACGTTCTCCTTTTGTCCCTCCACCCCTGGCGCCGCACAGCCACCAGGGTTGAGGTCTTGACAGCGGCGGATACCACTCCTGAGCTGCTGCGCTTCAGTCGTCGCATGCCCCAGCAGGAAGTGGAGGCAACAACGATTCCGCTGCCGCCCGCTACCACGCTGCCGCCGCCGCCGCTCGACGTGCTGGGCCCCCTGCCTACAAAAGGGGAGAAGAGCAACACTGCTGTCCAGACGCCTGGAGGAATCAAGGGCAAAAAGGAGGAGGGCGCCGCCTCTGGGACGAAGTCGTCCACTACGGCTAAGGGCTCCTCCGCCAAGGACGCTTCTGGAAAGTCAACTCATGGTTCCGCTCCAGGGGCCAAGGCCAAGGCGGTGAGCAGCCTGGCCCTGGCTGGCGGCAAAGCACCTGGCAGTAGTGCCCAGTCCCGTTCTGCTTGGGCGGCCAAGGGGGCCGGGGCCCAAGCCAACACCAGGGATTCCGAGGCGAACTCAACCTCCCCTCCAGCGAAGGGAAAACCTGATGCTCCCGCCATTTCCCTGGCCCCGGGCTCCATCCGGCTGCCGCCCGCTCCGCCGCCTGAAGCCCTGCAGCGTCTGAGGGAACTGCGCTCGAACCAGGACTCCTCCCCCGCCGGGTCGGGATCTGAAATGCCAGTCGGAGCAGTGCTCAAGGGCGCTGACACCCTGCCCTTCCTGAAGCTCTGGGATCAAGCGGTCCCCGTTCCGCTGGCCGCCGGTTCGGACAAGGCTCTCGGCGATGGTGTGCAGGCACGCCGCCTGCCCTTGGCAGCCGCCCGTGCCCTGGGCCTGGACCCCGGCCAGCAGCAATGGATCAAAACAAAGGATCAAGCGCTTTTGGTTTGGATCGATGGACCCAATCTCTGGATGTTGAAAAGTGCCGTTAGTCCCGAGAAGCCAGGCCCTTGAACAACCTCTGCAGAGCCTGACCCAGCAGCTCCGGAGGTTGCATCCCATAACTGACGCGCAGCGTCGCCCGGCCCGGGGGACTGTTCAGACCAAAACTCTGACCCGGCACCACGGCCACACCGTGATTCAGCACCAAGGTAGTCATCAACTCGTCCTCCGATCGGTGCCAGGGAACCTCCAACAGGCCGTAAAACGCACCATCCGGTGGCGCCAGCAACGCCACCTCCAACCCCTGGGCGGCAGCGCTCGCCGTCGCCGCCATCAGGGCCTGGCGGCGAGGCTCCAGGGTGGCCACCCGGGGCCGGCACCAGCGGGGGCCCGCGGCCAGGGCCGCCAGAGCCGCCCTTTGCATCGGGCGGGGCGGGCAGATCAGATTGGTGTCCTGCACCTTGACCAGAGCCGGAAGCAGCTGCGAGGGCACGGCGGCGTAGCCCAGACGCCAGCCGGCCATGCCGTAGGCCTTGGATAGGGAGTAAAGCGAAGCCGTGTGGGCGCCACTGCCTGCCAAGGCCCCAGGGGAGCGATGCGGGACCGAGCCGTGCACGAACAGCGCATAGGCCTCATCACTGATGTGAATCAAGCCGTGATGGGCACAGAGGCGGTTGATGGCCTCCAGCCGCTCACCGGGAGTGATCAAACCACTGGGATTGCCCGGGGAGACGGTCACGATGGCGCGGGTGCGCGGCGTGATGGCCGCCGCCAGCCGATCCGGGTCCGGAATCAGTCCCCCCTGCCCGGCCATGGGCACGCTCACCGGAACAGCACCGACCAGTTGCACGGCCATCACATGGTTGAAGTACCAGGGCACCGGCAGGATCACCTCATCGCCGGGATCGCACAGCACCTGGACCAGGGCCAGGAAGGCCATGTTGCTTCCGGCGGTCACCATCAGGGCGCTGCCCTCCAGATCCAGCCGGTGGTGGATCTGGAGCTCCTGGCGAATGGCCTGCAGCAGATCGTCGTCTCCGGCCATGGGGCCGTAGCGATCCAGGTCGGCGGCCGGATCGCTCAGGGCCTCGGCCAGGGCCTGGCGCACCCCTGCCGGTGGTGCCCAGTCCACCATGCCCTGGGCCAGGGAAAGGCAACCAGGAGCCTGGCGAATCAGCTGGGTGAGCTGGGGAATCACCGGGCTCAACACCCCATTCAGGCGGTGGGCAGGACCAGGACAGCGGCCGGTTGGGGACATGGCCAATGGGGATGGGGGGTTAAAGGGCCACCGGCAGGAGGAGTTCGATCAAGGCTCCCCCCTGGGGATGGTTGTCAGCCTGAACCCGCCCGCCATGGGTGAGCGCGATTTGTTGAACGATGGAGAGTCCCAGGCCGCTGCCTGTGCGTCGACTGCGCATGCGGGAGGGATCGCCCCGGTAGAACCGTTGGAACATGTGCTCCAGATCAGCTTCACTGAAGCCAGGGCCCTGATCCTGAATTTCCACTCGGCACCAGTGACGCCCCCGGACGATGCGCACGTCCACCACTCCGCCATCGGGGCTGTAGCGCAGGGCGTTGTCGAGCAGATTGAGCAGGGCCCGGTGCAGGCGGGAGTCGTCTCCATTCACGACTGCCGCTGGGGCTTCCGAGTTGGGCTGATGCAGAACGAAGCGGATGCCCCGTTCTTCGGCCAGGGGGCGCAGCCCCGCCAAAACGCGCATCACCAGGGAGGTCAGTTCCACCGGTTGCAGGGCCATCCCCTGACCGGGAAGACTGTTCTCAAGCCGGGACAACTCGAGCAGATCGACCACGAGGGCCTGCAGACGCCGCAACTCTCGCTGTAGCCGCTCTACCAGCACCTCATTGTCACTGGTCACCCGGGCCGCAAGGCTGTCTCCCACCAGGAGCAAGGCCGTCAAGGGGGTGCGGAGTTCATGGGCCACATCACTGACCCAGCGTTCCTGTTGGTCGAGCTGGGCTTCAATCGACCGGCGGCTCTGCAGTTGCACCCCCACCCAGCCCTGATCGCCCGGAAGGGCAATGGCCTCAAGCTCTTCGCCCCCCAGCTCCCACTCCAGGCGCTGGGGGCGCTGGTGGCGGCGGGCGGCATGGATGACTTCGCGCAACTTGGGATCGGCGCAGATCTGGTCGAGGTGGACGAGATGGGGCAGAGCGGCTGGGAGTTGCAGAAGCCGTTCGGCCCTGGGGTTCAGGAGGCGAACAGCGTCATCGTCAGCCACGACCACCCAGCCGCTGGGGGCGGCCTCCAACCAGCGCAGCCATTGGCGACTGCCCTGTGCGAGGCGGCCGGCGGGACGGGTTCGAGCTTGGCTCAGGGTCCAGCCCAGCACCAGCCCGAGGACCAGGGACAGAGGCAAGAGCAGGGCGAGAACCACTCAGCCGAAGCGGTAGCCAAAACCACGGACAGTCAAGAGATGTTCAGGAGAGGAGGGGTTGGTCTCGAGTTTTTCGCGGAGCCAGCGTATATGAACGTCGACGGTTTTACTGTCACCAAAATAATCGAAACCCCAGATCTGCTCCAACAACTTGTCGCGGCTCCAAACCCGTCGCGGATTCTGCATGAAAAGCTCTAGAAGCTTGTACTCCTTGGGTGAGAGGTTGACCTCTTGCCCATCCCGGGTCACACGGCATTCTTCGGTGAACAGGCGCAGGTTGGCATGTTCCAGAACCCGGCCCGTACTGAAACCTCCGTTGCTGCGTCGTAGCAGGGCGCGGCAACGGGCCACCAATTCGCGCATGCCAAAGGGTTTGACCAGGTAATCGTCGGCACCGACCTCCAAGCCCAAGACCCGCTCCCGCTCGCTGTCACGGGCGCTCACCACCAGGATCGGTGTGCTGATTTCGCTCTGACGCATCTGGCGACAGAGATCGAGGCCATCAAGACCCGGCAGCATCAGATCGAGCACCACCAGGGAGAAGGGGGCTCGCTCGGCCGCATCGCGCATCAAGGCCAGGGCATCTCGGCCATTGCCGCTGGCGGTCACCTCGTAGCCCTCCAGGATCAGGGCTTCACGGATCGTTTCGCGAATCGTGTCGTCGTCCTCGACGACCAGCAGAGAGGCGGGCATGCCGCCATTCTGCTCCAGGGCGACAGAGGCGGAGAAAGGCACAGACGCAGAAGGGGGACAGTGATTCAGAAACAGGCAGGTGACTCGTCGGGATCGCTCAGACGGCTCAGGATCGGGGCAGGTGGCTCAACACCAGTCGGCGTTGGTTATCCATCTGCAGCCAACCCTCCTCCCGCAGCGCCCCGAGCACCCGGGTCACGGTGACGCGGGTGGTGCCCAGGGCACTGGCGAGTTCCTGGTGGGTCAGGCGCACATTGAGCCGCAGGCCCTCTGCACAGGGTTGCCCGTAGTCGGAAGCCAGCAGTTCAAGGAAGCCCCTGAGTCGCTCTTCCACGCGCCTCAATCCCATCAGACCCAGCAGAGACTGACTTTGGCGATAACGCTGGCTGAGGGCTTGTAGCATGGCGACCGCCAGGGCGGGATCGGCCTGAATCTCCCGCAGGGGCAGGCAAAGCAAGTCGCTGTCACACAGGGCGACGGCGCTGTAGGCCTCGACGCCAGCCAAGGGATCGCCAAAGGGCTCGTTGGCTCCGGCCAGGCCAAGCACCATTTCATCACCGTGAATGGTGAGAGCTCCGAGTTTCACCATGCCGCGCACGACCAACCAGACATGGTCACGCAAGAGAGGGATACCACTGCCTGTGGCCACATGGACCAGGCTGCGTTTCTGATAACTCGTTTCCAGTAAATCCCTGAATCCATCACTGCTGCCAGTGGCGCGCGGCGAAGTGAAAACCATGGCCGGATTCCTTTTCTGGACAGTCCCAGCGTATGGCTCACCCCAAGAGACCTTGATGAAGGCACGGTAGTGGGAAGGTTAAGGTCTGGATAAAATGCGTCAAGACAGGTGGCGTTTGGCTTTGAATTCGAACAAGACACTCAAATCAGAATGAGGACACTTTAGTCCATCAATCCATTCCAATTAAAAGGCGGCCATTACAGGCCGCCCAGGATGATTAATGCTCAATTCAGTAGGCTCAGCTCTGGGGTCTCAGTTCAGGGGCCCCAGTCTGGGGCGTGCAGCGCAGTCCTCAGGGTCCGATGCGACGCACAGCGCTCTTGGCTTTGCTGAGGATGTCGCCGCGAAGAGGGACGTATCCCAGGTCATCGGCCTTGGCCTGACCGGGACCGAGGAGGTACTCGAGAGCTTTGCGAATCGAAGCGGCCTTGGCGCCATTGCCCTTCTCGTACGCCAGCACCCAGGTGAGGGTGGTGATCGGGTAGCTGCCGGCGCCAGCGGGATTGGGGTCTTCACCGGCCAGACGGGAATCCAGACGGATGTTGTTCAGGGCATCATGGCCACCCTTGAGACCGGGCTTGACGAAGGCTCCAGCACGGTTCTGGATCGCGGCAGACCTGAGTTTGCCCTTGACGAAGGCCTGGTTGACATAACCGATAGAGCCAGGCGTGTTGGTGAGGATGCCGGAGACGCCTTCATTGCCCTTGCCGCCCACCCCCACGGGCCAATTGACGCTCTTGCCCTCTCCCACCCGGCTCTTCCAGGCGGGGGAGAAAGCGGAGAGGGAGTTGGTGAAGGCGAAGGTGGTCCCGGAGCCATCAGAGCGGTGGGCCACCGTGATGGGCCCCTTGCCGCACTTCAACGCTTCCCAGGTTTTGATCTCACCGAGAAACACTTTGGCCAGTTGGTCCTGGGTGAGACGCAGGGCGGGGCAGTCGGCCTTGTTGTAAGCCACGGCAACCGTGCCGCCGACAGTGGGGAACTGAATCACTCCACGACCAACCTTGGCGGCTTCGGAGCCCTTGATCGGCTCATCGGTGGCGCCGAAATCCACGGTGCCGGCCACAAATTGGCGCACCCCAGCACCGGAGCCCACCGACTGATAATTCACCTTTGGACCGCCGGCGGCAGCCAGCCCAGCAAAAGAGCTTTGGTAGAAGGGCGCCGGGAAAGTAGCCCCTGCGCCATTGAGGGCACTCTCTGCTGTGGCGCTGGTGCCAGCCACGATGGCGGCGACCGTACCGAAGATCAGGGCCTTCTGGGCGAAGGACATTGAAAAGCCTAGAAATAGGTGCCACACCTGGTTAGCAACTGCCGGGCACCGCAGTCGTTATGTCGTGGTTAAGGAAAGCATTCGCAGCGGCCCCCGGGGGCCGTTGAGGCCTCACTTCGGTGCCGTCCAGTCCTCAAACCAGCCTCGGCGCTGGAGCCAGAGGCATTGAACGAAGGCAATCAGCCCCATCAAGATCAGGGCGCCGAGATAACCAAAGCGCCAATGCAGCTCGGGCATGATCTCGAAGTTCATGCCATAGATGCCGGCGATCAGGGTGAGCGGAGCAAAGATGCTGGTCAGGATTGTTAGGGCCTTCATGACCTGATTCATGCGATTGCCCACGCTGGCGCTGTAGGCCTGGGTGATGGCGTCACATTGATTGCGCAGAAGTTCACAGTTTTCGAACAGCATTTCCACCATCTCGGCCATCTCCTGGAACCCAAACACAGCCTCCTTTCCCAGCAGATTCTGGTTCTGGCGCAGCAGCATCTTGATCTGATGGCGTAGAGGCCACACCTGGCTGCGAATGGTGCGCAGATTGCTGCGAAACTGGAAAACGGAATTCAACAGTTTGGGTTTAGGCCGTCGCAGGACCGCCTCCTCAAGCTCATCGAGTTCGTGGGCAATGCCCTCCAACAAAGGAAAGAGGGCATCCAAAATTTCATCAATTAGAAAATGGAGGATGTCGTCCAGGTCCCGATCACTGGGGGCGGCCCGATTGGACAGCAACCATTGCGTTAAACCAGGGAACGAATCGCCAGGGGCGCCCTCCTCGATCGTGATTAGCAACCCATTGATCAGCAATAGGCCCACCTGTTCGCTGACCAGGAACCCTGGAGCCCTGGTGCTGCCCAGACGATGCATCACAACCATGATCACCGAATCCAGGCAGTCCACCTGGGGCCGCTGAGGCACTTCGATCAGGGGGGCGATCAGCGGGGGAGGAATGCCGAGTTGGTCAAGGAGCCGGGTGATCCGCGGGCGGTCGGCCAGCCCCCGAATCCGCAACCAAAGGGGCCGATCCTGGTGGCGCAGCTCGAGGATGTCCTGGGGATCAAGATGGACGCGACGCTGCACCCCCTCGGGGTCAAACAGCAGCAGTTCGACATCAGTGGGAGCCAGGCCGCCATGGACGTAAAGATGGCTGGGCCAGGTTCCCGGCCGCTGCGCCAGCCGTTGGGAGCTCAGCGCACCTGGAGTGAGTCGCAACACGGCGCAGGAGGGGCTAGCCAGCGATTTAACAGGATGCTGCCGCCGGCCATGGCCCCCTGCAGGAGCAGACAGGTGCCAACCGGCGGCAACCAGGTGCGCAGCAGGTGAATCATGACCACGGCGGCAGCGGCACGTCATTTCAGGCGGACTCAGGCTTGCGGGTGTGTTTCGCAGAAGACACTGTTGTCTGTCCGTTCTTTGCTTTTCTACTTTTTTGAAGGGACATGGGCAGCCCACGGAAGTGGGCCCCTAAAGTTGCGAAAACGACGTTTGCTCCGTTGAACGACCAATACGCAGGGAGCCCTTCTGGATCTGATGGTGCTGCTGCTGAAACGAACGATGGTGTTCGCTCTCCCATGGAAGCCCATGGTAGTTACCGAGGGGTCGATTGGAGTCCCAATCGGTTGATGTTTCACCAAAATCTCGAAACTTTTGCCGAACGTGTCGGCTTGATCGTGGGTTTGCAGGCCAATGGCAAGCTCCCCCAGGATCAGGCCTATGAGCAGATCAAGCAAATCTGGAAACAGCTCAAGCTGAGTCGCGACGAGCTTCTTAATCAAGATTGACTCTTCCCCCTTTCCCGACAACCCAGGTTCCCCTTGAAGCCCAACAGGCGAACCCGCAGGACAGCTCTGGCGGGTCTGCCGCCTTGCTTGATCTGGCCCTGTTGTTGCTGGGACTGGTTCTTGTGGTTGGGATCGCCGACCTAGGCAGTCAGATGGCGGTCAGTTTCCATCCCAGTGCAAGCCAGGTAAGAGTCGATCTGCATCCCGCCCTGTTGCCTTACTACGCGGCACGCTCCTGCCTGCGCATGTTCATGGGCCTGGGTCTATCGCTTTTGATCGCGATTACGCTTGGTTCGGTGACGAGTCGCTCACCCGTGGCGGAGCGATTGATCCTGCCGATGGTGGATGTGCTGCAATCGGTGCCTGTGTTGGGATTTTTGGCTGTGAGTGTGCCATTTTTCCTAAGACTTTTTCCTGGCAGTCTACTCGGGCTTGAAGCAGCAGCTCTCTTCGCAATCGTGACAAGTCAGGTATGGAATCTGATTTTCTGTTATCACCAATCCCTCAACACAATCCCCGCTGAATTAAGAGAAGCTTCCCATGTGATTGGCCTCACCGGTTGGCAGCGGTTGACGCGGCTTGAATTGCCGGCAAGTGCCATTCCATTGGTATGGAACAGCATGATGAGTTTTGCCGGCGGTTGGTTCTTTGTGACCCAGAGTGAGGCCATCAGTGTCAACAATACCGACTATGTCTTGCCGGGTCTGGGATCTTACGTCGCCTCCGCCATCGCCCAGCAACGGCTGGATCAAGTTGTCTTGGCCCTGCTGACCATGCTGGCCTTGATTGTGCTGATTGACCAGCTGTTCTGGCGCCCTTTGGTGGCCTGGAGCGAGCAATTTCGCCTCGATCCCAGCCCGGTCGCCACACCCACCAGTTCGTGGTTTCTCGATATCCTTTCCGGCTCGGCCGGACTGCGTCTGTTGACCCGCTGGTTGATCCTGGCCACGGTTGGCCTGCGGCGGCGCCTCAATGTCTGGACGAAGCCGCCCCTGGAGTCGAACAGTCATCGCGGCATGGTCTTCAGCCCGGAAGTCATCGATCGGGCCGTCCTTCTAGCCGGTGGCATGGCCCTGGCCTTGCTTCTACAACGCTGCATTCAACAGGTGGGCATCCGGGAAGTTTTGACGGTGGTTGGGCTGGGTTTTTTGACCTTTGCCAGGGCCATGGCGGTGGTAGGCATCAGCACGGTGCTCTTCCTGCCCTTGGCCGCCACCATCGGCTTGCGCCCCAGACTCGCCAGCCTGCTGCAGCCCTTGATCTTGATGCTGGCCAGCCTGCCGGCCAACCTGCTGTTCCCCTTTTTCACAGTGTTGTTTCTGACCACAGGCACGCCCCTGTGGTTGGGTTGTGTGCCTCTGATGGCCATGGGGGCCCAGTGGTACGTGCTGTTCAATTCCACCGCAGGTGCCTGTGCCATCCCCAGCGACCTGCGGGAAATGGCCCATGTCTTTCAGCTGAGCGGTTGGCAGAAGTGGCGCCGTTTCCTGCTGCCGGCGATGTTCAGCACCTGGATCACAGGGGCCATCACGGCCTGTGGCGCGGCCTGGAATGCTTCGATCGTGGCCGAATTGGTGACCTGGGGACCGCAGCGACTGCGGACGGCTGGATTGGGCTCGTACATCGCTGATGCCAGCGCCCAGGGGGAGTCGTCTCAGCTGCTGCTGGGCTTGGTGGTGATGGCCCTGCTGGTGGTCAGCACCAATCGATTGTTATGGCGCCCCCTTTACCACTACGGGGCCGAGCGATATGGCGCCTGATCCGCTCCTGAGCCTGCGCCATGTGGCCAAATTGTTCAGCAGTGCCGACGGCCGCAGCCGGGTCGCCGTGCTTGATGAGATCGATCTCGACATTGCCGAGGGAGAAGTAGTGGCACTGTTGGGTCGCAGCGGCAGTGGCAAAAGCACCTTGCTCCGCCTCATGGCGGGCCTGTTGCCCCCCACAGAGGGTCTGATCAGTCGTTACGGCCGTGCCCTGCGCGGTGTGAATCGCGATGTGGCGATCGTCTTCCAGAGCTTTGCACTGCTGCCCTGGCTGACGGTGGAGGAAAATACAGCAATCGGACTGGAAGCCCGAGGACTTTCGCAAACCGAAGTCCGCCATCGGGCCCTCAAGGCCTTGGCGATGGTTGGACTAGAGGGCAACGCCGAGGCCTATCCCCGGGAGCTCTCGGGCGGCATGCGCCAGAGGGTGGGTTTTGCCAGGGCCTTCGTGATGGAACCAGCCCTGCTGCTGATGGATGAACCCTTCAGCGCCCTCGACATTCTCACGGCCGAAAATCTGAGGCGAGATATCGACGAACTCTGGGCGGGCGGACGTTTCCCGGCCCGTTCGATCGTGATCGTTACCCACAGCATCGAGGAGGCGGTGTTGCTGAGTGATCGGGTGGTGTTGCTCAGTGCCAATCCGGGCCGCATCCGCGGCGTGGTGTCCATCGACCTAGCCCGGCCCCGGGATTCAGACCTACCGGCCTTCCGCACCCTGGTGGATCGCCTGTATCGCTACATGACCGATCCGGACATGCCCGTGGGCGAACGGCCCTTGCCCCTGGAGCCACCGACGACAGCCGCATCCCTTGCCCTGCCCCCCGTCTCTTTGGGGGTGATGGGCGACCTGATCGCCACGGTGAATGACGATGGGGGCACCAGCCTGGCCGAACTGGCAGATGACCTAGTGCTTGAGCTGGACGAACTCCTGCCGATTCTGGATGCGGGCGAGCTGTTGCACTTGATGGAAGTCGAAGAAGGCCAACTGCGACTGACAGTGGCAGGGCAGCAGCTTCGGGCCGCCAGCGAGGAAGGCCAGCAGGAAATGCTCAGGACCCAGTTGGTGGCCCATGTCCCGTTGATTCGTCGCTTACAGGCGGCATTAGAGGCCAGCCCCCGCGGTGAGGTTGAAGGCGACACCGTGCTGGAGCTGCTCAACGAGCAATTCACCCGAACGGAGGCTGCGGCGATCTTTGGAACCCTGGTGAGCTGGACCCGGAGTTGCGGCTTGTATCGCTACAACCGGGAGCAGGATGTGTTCCGACTGGCCGAGGTCGGCGCCGACGATTGAGAGGGTTGATCAGGGAACAGGACATCCCTGGCGGTTGGGCGTCGAAAGGGCTGTGTCTGCTTGTGTCAAGTCGGTGTCGACGGCGCTGAGGGCCGTGGGGTTCCAGGTGAGTGCGCGGTTGAAATCGCGGGGATCGGGCACCGCTTTGCCGCTGTATTTGGCAGAGACAAAGATGCTGTGCATCAGGGGCAGTGAGAGGCAACGGCGATGGGGCAGGACTTTGTCGGGCACATTGACCGCCAGGGCACTGGCGTTGGAAACGAGGCCATCCCAGGGGTACATAAGAGGGTCGGCGTTGACCCCCTTCGGTGCCTTGAACCAGGAACCCCCAATCAACGTGACTGGAATGCCATCGAGTTGCCCGACCTGGGCCAGGTTCCAGCCACCGCCCTTGGGACGAGGAACCTGAAGGTATCGAGTGCTCACCTGCTGCGCCGAGCCGGAGGCCAGTCCATCGGCCAGTTGTTTGAAGCTCTGCATCGTGAATTCGCAGAAGCGGTTTCCGTAGCAGTCGGCCAGGGACCGTTGACCGATGACATAGTCACCCGCCGGCGCCCCTTGCCATGGGGTGCCGATTGTGATGAGCGATCGGATGCGAACAGGGCTGCCGATGTCGCGCAACGCCGGCAGAGCAGCGCGGGAATAGAGGCCGCCCATGGAATGGCCGACGAGATCCACCTCCCGGATGCCGTAATTGCGATGGAGATGAAGCAGGAACTGGGCCAGCCGCTGCCCCGCTAGGTCGATGTCGCCGGTGGAGTTCACCGTCATCGCGGCCGGCAGGGGCGGCGGACAGTCGGCAAACGCCATTAACGGATCGGGCCCCGGGTTTTCCTTGACGGGCCCGCGATCATCCATTGCCGGGGAGGTGAAGACCCGGTGTCCCTTCATGAGCAGAAAACGGCGCAGCTCGGTGTCGGTGTTACCGGCGGCGAAACCGATCGTGCAGGCCCTATCGGGGGTGGTGAAGGGACTCACCGCATCCCCCCCCGAGACAATCACCACCGCCCGCGGGCTCGCTACAGCTTTGACTTTGGCTGTGGCTGGGGGCGCAGCGATCGCCCCTGGCTGGAGTGCCAGAGCCCAGGCACTGGTGGCCAGGATCCAAGGCAAACAGCGGTGCAACGAAGCAACGGCAGGCATTGGAGACAATCTGGTCATTGCTGATGATTTGTTGGTAAGACGGAATTAGGCCAAGGAATCAAGCTTGTTGATTAGCCATCGATAACCAAGGCGTTCAAGGCTGCGCTGCGGTGATTGCGCATATTTAATTAACACTAGCAGGCAGAGGTTTGAAGGTTCCCTCTCTCACCACCCATGGCCTGGGCGGGCCGGCTTGGAGATCGGGGGGCCATGGCTCCTGGCTTACCCGGCACTGCCTCGGAACAGATGCTGGTGGCTGGGGCTATAAAGCTTCGATCGAGCCGCTGAGGGTGGTTTCAGGGCAGGGCTCACCACGTAAAGCGTCGTTCTGATCAGTTGCCGCTCTCGGCTGGTAGCGGCCATCTGGTGCAAGGGAACGATGGTCAACCATTGGTCGGGCCAGCTGACGCGATAGCCGATGGCCACCGGTGTTTCAGGGTCGTAGTGCTGCAGCAGTTCCGCCTCGACCTCTTCGACATGGCGGGCACTCAGGTAGAGGCACAGGGAGGCGCCCAGGGCCGCCAGATGGCCCAGAGACTCCCGTTCGGGCACGCCGGTGCGGCCTCCGGCCCGGCTCAGCACGATCGTCTGCACGAGGCCGGGAATGGTCAGTTCACAACCCAACGCCGCCGCAGTGGCCTGGTAGGCGCTGAGTCCAGGGATGACCTCCACCTCCACATGCTCGTCCGCCAGGCGGCACACCTGCTCGGCCAGGGCGCCATAGAGACAAGGGTCACCGTCATGGAGCCGCACCACCCTCAGTCCTGCCTTGGCCCGTTGCACCACCACCTCCAGCACCTCCTCCAGGGTGAGCGTGCTGGTTCGGATCCGTTCGCAGGCCTGTGGTGCCAGGGCGGCGATGGCCGGGCTCACCAGCGAGTCAGTCCATACCAGCACTTGCGCCTGCTCAATCGCCCGCAGGGCTCTCAGCGTCAGAAGGTCGGCTGCTCCGGGGCCAGCACCGACGATCTGAACAAGGGGATCATTCATGGGGTCATCCCCGTGGGATCAGGCAGGGGCTTGTGACGGCCGTAAAGATGCCAGAGCCCAAGCGCGCCAAGGGCAATCAACAGCAAACTGATCAACTGGGCCATGCGAAGTCCACCGGAACAAAAGGGAGGCTCGGCCCCAAGACACAAAGGATCCATCCTCAAACCCTCGATCCAGAGCCTGCCCGAGCTGTAGGCCATCAGGTAGATGCAGCTCAGGGCTCCTGCCGGCAAAGAAAGCTTGCCTTTGAGAGCGCGAAAGAACAGCGTCAGCAGCAGAGCACAGACCCCGAGGTCCCAAAGGGATTCATAGAGGAATGTTGGATGGAATGTGCTGAAGGTGATGAAGCCGGCGGGACGATTTTCCAGGGGAATTGTCAATTTCCAGGGCAGGTTTGTCGGCAAGCCAAAGGCCTCGGAATTAAAGAAATTTCCCCAGCGGCCAATCGCTTGTCCCAGGGCCACGGCAGGAGCCAGCACGTCCAGGAGCGGCCAGAGGGGTTGGCGACGCCAACGACAGAACCACATGGTGCCGATCAGCCCCCCAATCAGGGCGCCATGGATCGCGATGCCCCCGTGCCATACCGCGAAGGCCTCGGTCCAATTGTGACGATATTGACGCCATTCCAAGAGAACGTAATAGAGGCGAGCCCCGAGGACCGAAGACACCACCATCACCGGCAGCAGATCGCTGAGGAAATGGGAGGAAATGTGGCGTTCGCGGCCCAGGCGTGTCGCCAGTGCCAGACCCGCAAGAACGGCCGCCGCGATCAGTAACCCGTACCACCGCAAGGAGATGGGGCCCATCTGGAAAACCAGGGGCCCCGGTGAGGTGAAAACGACTGGAGATTCCAAAGGAGGACTCAGAGCACTCCGCCGGTGGCCGCCTGGACCTTCTCGACTTGCTTTTTCTTGAGTACAAGCAGGATCTGGGTCAGGGCCGTGCCAGCCAGGAAAGCGAGCAATCCATAGATGCGAGCCGGGTTCTGAAGCACAATTTCGGTATCAATTTGGCCGAAACCTCCAACATTGGGGTCGTTGGTCAGCGCAGAGCCCACCTCCAAACTGTCACCGATCTTGACCAGCAGCTTGGGACCGGCCGGGATGGTTTCCGTGACCTCTTTGCCATCGGCGGTGCTGATCGTTAGCTCAACGGCACCCTTTTCAACCTCTTCGATGGACTTGACAGTACCTGCCACGGAGGCATTGAAGACACCGTTATTGGTCTTTTCACCGGTGGGAGTCACCTGACCGCGACCGCGGTTGCCGCCCACATGAATTTGATACTTGCCGAAGTGAATGTTGCCATCGGTGGCAGGATCAGGTGCAAGCACTGGGAAGACGATCTTCTGGTGTTGGTCGCCGGGGATGGGGCCAACAAGAAGAATGTTCGGTTGGGTGTCGCTGTACTGGGTGTAGAAAATGCCCTTGGTCTCTTCCTTCAATTCGTCGCTGAGCCGTTCAGGCGGTGCCAGGCGGAAGCCGTCGGGCAGCACCACAACCGCTCCCACATTCAGCCCTGTGGGAGTGCCGTCACCGGCGACCTGTTGCACCGAGGTGTCGTAGGGCACCTCGACTTCGGCCTTGAACACCGTGTCGGGGAAGACGGCCTGGGGAACTTCCACCCGGGTGGCCTTCTTGGCGAGGTGGCAGTTGGCGCAAACGATCTTGCCTGTGGCCTCCCGTGGATTGGCGTAATTCTGCTGAGCCCAGAATGGATACGCCCAGCTTGGGGTGGCTCCGATCAGCAACAAGCCCAGACAAAGGCCCAAGCCAAGGAACCGACGGGGGAAGCCAGCGATCCTCAGGACCGGAGCAAGTAGGCGGGAGGCGGAGGGAAAGCGACGCATGGCGAGAAGATCGGGGGCGGGAAACGGGGAATGGACGGGCAGGACCCGGATCAGGACCACCAGGGCTTTTCGCCAGTTCTGAAATCGGTTTCGGTCCACTGACTCACGAACACGTTGTCGTTCTCGACCGTCACGTGGGCCAGGGCCAGCGAGAGGGGCGCCGGACCGCGGACCACCTTGCCCGTGGCGTCGTACTGACTGCCGTGGCAGGGGCACATGAACTTGCCGGCCCCGTTGTTCCAGGGGACGACACACCCAAGGTGAGTGCAGATGGCGTTGATGCCGTAATTGCCGATCGAATCGGGGCCATCGACGACCAAATAGGTGGGATCACCCTTGAGGCCCTGCACCAGGCTGCGGTCGCCTTCTTTATGGCCCCCGAGCCAACCGCTCAGGGTGACGGGGTTACCGGCGGCGTCCTTGGCGGTGGTGCCCCCACCACTGCCGGCGGCTTTGGGGGGAATGAAGTAATTGACCACCGGGTACAGGGCCCCCAGGGCCACCCCGGCGACGGACCCGAACGTGAGCAGATTCATGAACTGCCGACGACCCATGTCGGGCACATCACCAGAAGGGGAAGGCGCTGGGATCTGGGTCATTCGCGTCGCTCTGATGGAGTGGTTCAACGTGGCGCCATTATGAACCTTGCCCCCATCGCCCTGGACCGGCGCCCCCCCGGCCCCTCCGGCCCTGAAACAAGCCGTAGTGCTTGAGTTAGTGCTTGAGCTCGGAGTCGGCAGACCGGTTGGTTGCCTCCGCACCTATCACCAGTGAATTTGGCTGATTCCCAAGGTGCCGATGCCGGCGTCCCCCTCAGCGTCTCGGAAGTGAGAGCGCTGCTGGTGCAGCGCTGGCAGGCGAGCCACGACCTGCGCCTCGTGCAGATCCGAGGTCGCCTCTATCTCCAGGTCATGTGGAACCACCTGGAGCAGCAGTCCTTTCCCCTTAGCCCCGAGGACTACGCCAACCAGATCGAGCGCGTCGTCGCCGCCCTCAACGATCTGGGGCTGGCCTCAGAGGTGCGGCAGTGGCTGGAGAGCACCCGAGACCGGCCGCGGCTGGGCAAGGCCCTGTCGTTGCCTCTGCAACCAACGGCTGGTCGGGCCAGCGAATTCCTTCTCTGAGGCCCATCTGAGATGCAAAACTGGTCGGGGACACCAACGAATTGAGCCAGTAGCGCCGATAGTGGCTTGAGATTGTTTCTGGCGCGTTCTGAAGCATGGGTTTTTTTCGCTCCGCTCTGGTGCCCCTGGCCATTGTGCTGCTGTTCGGCCTGGCGCTCTTTGCGGTGAGCGCTCGCATCTGGCTGCCTGGTGACATGGCGGCCCCGGCTCCACTCAACTGAACTTCCGGCGGAAGACCTTGATGCAGAGCAGGGCCGATCGGCTTTTAGCATCCCCCCACGAGATTCGCTTGATGCCGGTCGACGCCCAGCCCTTTCCTGATCCTTTCCCGGACAGTCCCGCCGAGCTGGCCCTTGATCCCGAGGTGCTTGCCCGTGAACTGGCCCGGGAGTTTCTTGGCGATCCCCTCGACGAGATCGACCCCGAGGAACCCGATCCCCAAGCGGTCGCCGCCGAATGCGACCTGGGGCTGGCCCTGCTGCGCGGGGACCAGGAGCAGGGCATGCAGGGACTGCGCATCTTTTGCGAGCATCGGGATCCCCGGGCCGTGCCCCTGCTGCTTCCCCTGCTGAAAGCCCCCTGTCCGATGCTGCGGATGAGCGCCGTTTACGCCCTCGGCCGCAACCCCAGCCCCCTGGCCGTCGAGCCCCTGCTGGGATTGCTCAGCGGCGATGACAACGGTTATGTGCGCAAGGCCGTGGCCTGGAGTCTCAGCAACTACCCCGAGGCGCCGGTGCTTAACCCCCTCATCCGCTCCCTGCAGGTGGACATCGCGGCCGTCCGACTTTGGGCCGCCAGCTCCCTGGCTGATGCCGGTGGCACCAATGCCGCCAAGGCCGATCCCGCCGCCGCCCAGCTGCTGCAGACCCTGCGCATCGATAGCGAAGGGGCCGTCCGCAGCAACAGTGCCTGGTCCCTTGGTCGCCTTTATCCCGAGCTGGTGGAACCGCGCCAGCAGCAGGTGGTGGAGGCTCTCTTAACCACCTTGCTTCAGGACAGTGATCCGGGGGTGCGGGATGAGGCGCGCCTGGCCCTCGAGCAACTCGAACGGCCCGAAGTGCTGGAACAGCTGCAGACCCTGGTCGACGAAGGACTGATCATCTGAGCCTCGCCTTGGCGCGCCGAGCCTCGCCAACCCGGTTAGCATCCGTCCACTTCATTCCCCCGTGGAATGGCCCAGCGCACCATCCGCTTTCGCATCCGCACTGACGGCCGCGTCGAAGAAGTCGTTGAGGGCATCGCCGGTGACGGTTGCCATGCCCTCACCGAACGACTTGAGGCCCGTCTCGGGAGCGTTGAGCAGCGCCGGGTCACGGCCGAGGCCTTTGAGCCTGCCATCCAGGCGCAGGCCCTAGGCCAGCAGCACCACCAGCTCCAGGGTCTGGCTCTGGACGCCACCGTCTGAATTTCCCTTCCATCCCTACTTGAGCCGATGTCGCACTTCAGCACCCTCACCACCGAATTGCGCGATCGTCAGGCCTTGATCGAGGCCCTTACCGATCTCGGCCATCCGCCTGTCGAAGGACAACATCCCGTACGGGGCTATCGGGGACAAACCGTGACCGCCGATCTGGCCCTTCCCCAGGCCGAGGGGGGTGATATCGGTTTCCGCTTCAATCCCGAGGTCGGCTGCTACGAACTCATCGCCGATCTCGATCTCTGGCGCCAGCCTGTTCCGATTGAACGGTTCTTGGCCCGCCTCACCCAGCGCTACGCCTTGCGCACCATCCTCAGTGCCAGCGCTGAAGAAGGATTTCAGGTGAGCCAACAGACCGAGCACCTCGACGGCAGCATTGAAGTCGTGGTCACCCGTTGGGACGGCTGATGCCTCAGGGCCCATGGCGATCAATGCCTCTTGTTTAGTACGAATCGATCGATGAGGGTCTACCGATGATCGATCCGGCGGTCGCTTTCAGGACGTCAGCCCTCAAGCTTGAGGCCCCCACTGGGATGGAGCCCTTGCTTGGCGGTGAGCTTCGACAAAAAGCCGTCTGGGTGGACCAAGCCGTATGCATTGGCTGTCGATACTGCGCCCATGTGGCCGCCCATACATTTGTGATCGAATCCAACTGGGGCCGATCCCGGGCCATTCGCCAGGATGGCGACAGCACCGAGATCATCCAGGAAGCGATCGACACCTGCCCAGTGGACTGCATTCACTGGGTTGCTTACGAAGAACTGCCGGGCCTGGAGCGTCGCCTCGATGAGCAGGAGATCCTGCCCCTGGGCGTTCCCTCCCCTGCCCGTCCCCGCCGCACACTGCCCAGGTCCCCGGCCCCCGGCCCATGATCGTTCCGACCCGGCGGTTCGGACGCACCAACCTGCCCATGCCGCTGCTTTCCCTGGGCGGCATGCGCTTTCAGCAGAGTTGGTCAGATGTTGGGCCCAACCAGATCGATGCCCAGAGCCAGGCCAATCTCAAGGCGATTCTGGAGGCGGCCAGAGCAGTTGGTTTGCATCACATTGAGACGGCCCGGGGCTATGGGAGCTCCGAGCGCCAGCTCGGCGAACTGCTGCCCCAGGTGAGCGACTCGCGCCGCATCCTGCAGACCAAAGTCGCCCCCCAGGCCGACACGGACGCCTTCGAGGCGGAACTGCGTCTGAGTTTTGACCGGCTGGCCGTCTCCCGGGTCGACCTGCTCAGCCTGCATGGCATCAACACCGCCAGCCTGCTGGAGCACACCCTGCGGCCCGGGGGCTGCCTTGATGTGGTGCGTCGCTGGCAGGCGCAAGGCCGCGTCGGCCACGTCGGTTTCTCGACCCATGCTCCGCTCGATCTGATTTTGGATGCGATTGAGAGCGATGGTTTTGATTACATCAACCTCCATTGGTATTGGATCCGTCAGGACAATGCCGCCGCCATCGCCGCCGCCACCGCCCATGACATGGGGGTGTTCCTGATCAGTCCCACCGACAAAGGCGGCCATCTGCACACCCCCTCGCAGCGCCTGCTTGATCTCTGCGCCCCCCTCCATCCGATCGTCTTCAACGACCTTTTCTGCCTCAGCGCCCCGGGCGTGCACACCATGAGCCTGGGGGCCGCTAGGCCGGAGGATCTTGCGCTCCATCTCGAGGCGGTGGCTCTGCTGCCCAAGGCCCACGAACTGGTGCCGCCCGTGCTGGCCCGACTGGAAGCGGCACGGATCGAGGCCCTCGGAGCCGCCTGGCTGCAGACCTGGGAGCAGGGCCTGCCCCCTTGGCAGCAAACCCCCGGGGGGATCAATCTTCCGGTGCTGCTCTGGCTGAACAACCTGCTTGAAGCCTGGCAGATGGAGGGGTTCTGCCGGGCGCGCTACGGCCTGCTGGGTCAAGGAGATCACTGGTTTCCGGGTGCCAACGCCCACGCCCTGGACCGGGAGGTGACTGAAGCCGAACTCCTGTCCGTGCTGGGGTCCAGTCCCTGGGCCGCCGAGATTCCCCCCCTGTTGCGCCGCCTGCACCAGCGGCTTGCAGGCCAGAAAATGCAACGGTTGGCAAGCTCTTGAAGCTGAAACGCCCGCCCTCGCGACCCCGTATCGCTCAGGGCTGTCCCCCAATGGCGCCGATCGGCGCCTTGAGCGGCACACCAACGGCCCTCGGATAGGTGGTGGGGCAGGCAGCCAACGGCCGCAGCCGCACGGCATGGCGCACCCCTCTTTCCCCAGGCAGCTCACGGCCATCGACGGCTTCGACCTCAGCCCGAAGCAGGGGCAAGGCCCGCTCCAGGTCGGCCCTGTCGCCGGGCTCCCAACGGCCCCGATAGAGCAGGGCCCGCCCTGCGGGAGCCAGCAGGGGCACCAGATATTCGGCCACCACCGGCGCCGCGGCGACGGCCCGGGCCATGGCCCAGTCGAAGCGACCGCGGCAATCGGAGGCTCGACCGGTGCGCTCCACCCGCTCACAGCGCAAATGCACCCGCTCGCCCAATCCCAGGGCCTCGGCCATGGATCTCACCGCATCCACTTTGCGACCCACTGAATCCACCAGGGTGATCTGGGCATGGGGCAGGGCGATGGCGATGGCCAATCCGGGGAAGCCACCTCCCGTGCCGACGTCGATGAGGCGTAAGGGCACCGCTTCGGGAGAGGGCGGGTTGAGCAGCGGGACCCACGGCCAGAGGCTGTCAAAGATCTGGGCAATCCAGAAGTCGTCGCCTTCCACCAGTCGCGTCAGGTTGAGGCGCGTGTTCCAGTGCCGCAACTGCTCCTGCAATGCCATCAGGCTGGCGAGCTGCCGTGGCTCCGGCATCCAGCCCAGCTCGGTCCAGAACTCTGCAGTTGGCAGGCCATGGGCATCAAGCACCAAGGAGGATCCTTGTTGGGGATCGCGCTGCGGAGAGGGGGGGGGCATGGGCTCGGACGCAGACGATCTGACAGGCTCAGGGCAGCTGACCATCCACAGCCGCATGGGAGGTTCTTTCTAGGATCCCGCCTTGCGAGTCCTGCCGCTGCCGTTTTCGGGCCATGGCCCCATCGTCCAAGCCTGAGTCGTCGGCCTCCGATTCCCCGCGCGGCTCCTTCTACCAAGATCTGAATCTGCCCAGCGGTGCAACCCCTCAGGAACTGCGCCAGGCGTTTCGTCACCTCAGCAAGCTGTACCACCCCGATACCACCCAGTTGCCGCCGGAGGTGGCGCAACCGGCCTTTGCCCGGTTGCAGATGGCCTACTCCACCCTCAGCGATCCGATGCGCCGGCAGGCCTACGACCGCGAACTGGCTCTGTTGGCCGTTCCGTCCCTGCCACCACTGCACCGCTCTGCCCCTGGGTCTGAAGGGGGCAGCAGGGTTTCGGTGCGCCGGGCCCTGTCGGGCGGTGAATGGTTTGCCCTGCTGCTGTTGGGCGTCGCTTTGATCCTGAGTCTGGTGCTGGGTCTTGGCGTGGCCTGGGCCCGGGGTGCCGCCCTGATCAACCCACCCAGCTGGTGGGTCGACGGCGGCGTTTCGGTCGCTGAAACACCATTGGCCCCCAGCGATGCCCAGACTGCCCTGAACGATCCGCCTCTTGATGTTGATGCTCCCCTCTGAGCAGATGCCCCTCTACAACCACCCCCTGCCCTCGTTGGAGGAGTGGCTGCGCCAGATCGGCGCCCATCAGGACTGCCAACGGCCTTCCAGCTGGGATCTGCATCGGCCCCAATGGAGTGCCCGCATCGAACTGGACATGGAGGATCTGCGGGTCAGCTGGCAGCAGGATGGTCAACGCAGGGTGCGCCATTTCCCTTACGGACTTTCCCGCGCCGATGTGGAGGCGGCGATCCTGGCCGGACCTTGAAGGCTGGATCGGCTCCCTGAAGCCTCAGAGTTGATCCAGTGCCGCAGTGATCGCCTTGAAGCACTGATCCAGTTGAGCGTCGGTCGTGCTCAACGGCGGCAGCAGGTACACCACCGATCCGAGGGGCCGTAAAAAGACGCCCTGCTGCTGCACCAATTGCTGCAGCCGCCGGCCAGCTCCATTGAGATAGCCGGGATCCTCGACCATCAGATCGAAGGCGGCGACGCCACCGAGCTGGCGGGGTCGCCGCACCTTGGGGTGACTCGCAAGGGCCATCAGGCCGGGCTTCAGCCGCGACTCCATGGCCTGATGGCGCTCCGGGCTGGCTTCCAGAAGGTCCAGGCTGGCCAGGGCAGCGGCGCAGCCGAGGGGGTTGGCGGTGAAGCTGTGGCCATGGAACAGGGTGAGGCTGGGATCGCTGCCGATGAAGCCCTCGTAGAGAAACTCCCGGGCCAGGGTCACGCCCATCGGCAGGAAGCCACCGGTGAGCCCCTTGGAGAGGGCCATCAGGTCGGGGGTCAGGCCGGCCCGTTGGCAGGCGAACAGGGCGCCGCTGCGGCCAAAGCCAGTGAGCACTTCATCGGCAATCAGTAGGGCCCCCGCCTGGCGCGTCAACCGTTGCACCGCCTGCAAAAAGGCGGGACGGACCATGGCCATGCCGCCTGCCCCCTGCAGCAGAGGCTCCAGGATCACTGCGGCGGTTGGAGTTTGCAACAGGTCCTCGAGAACCGCCAAAGCATCGTCTTCGCGCTCCTGCACCGAGGCATCCCCCCACCAGGTGGCCGGCCAGGGAGCGCGGGCCACATCAAAGAGAAGGGGATCAAACGGAGCACTGAACAACGAGCGCTCGCCGACGGCCATCGCCCCAAAGGTGTCGCCGTGGTAGGCGCCAGCGAAGGCGATCAGTTGGGAACGGGGCTCGCCGCGGTTGTGCCACCACTGCCAGGCGATCTTGAGCGCCACTTCAACGGCGGTGGAGCCGTTGTCTGAAAAAAAGAGTCGATCCAGGCCCGTATGCGCACAGAGGCGTTCGGCCAGACGTTCGGCGCCGATGTGGCGAAAGTTGGCGAAAATCACCTGCTCCAAAAGGGCGGCCTGATGGGCGATTGCCGAGGCAATCGAGGGTTCTGCATGACCGTGCAGTGTCACCCACCAACTACTGATGGCATCGATCAAAGGGGTCCCATCCTCCAGATAGATCAGGGAGCCCCGCGCAGACACCACCCGTGGGGGTGGATCGGCCGTAGCCACCTGGGTGAACGGGTGCCAAAGATGAGAATGCCAAAGAGAATCGGAATACCAAAGAGAAGATGAAAAGTTCGTCATGGCGAGTCAACTAGGAACCAAAACGGAAAACCGTCGGCATGATTAAGCCACTGACAGGCGGATCCCGCTTTTTGCTTCTCGCTAGGGCCGTTATCCCCGCCTGTCTCGTTAGCTTCATGAAATCTTCACGATCGGCTTACGCTTCGAAGCGTTTCATCTCGCCTGTCTCGACTTCGTCTAGTCATAACAGTCATAGATCTCCTCGAAATGACATGTTCGCTGAGGGTCAATGGCAAATGATCAGAGTAATGCTTGAGCGACAGGGTTGGACTCATTCGCAACTCGAATTGATGCGTGAACAATTACGTCAAGGCTGGCCCCTTTCCATGGCCAAACAAAACGTTTCCGCCCTCATTGGTCACTGCCCGATTCGTGCGCGCTCCATGGCCTGAAGCACCGACGTCTCAAGGGCAACGGCCGTGCCGTTGCGGAGCGAGGTGGCCGCAGACAATCAAGCCTCGCAGGCTCGCTTCGATATCGGTGAACACCACCAGAATGCCGCTGCACACCAGGGCCACAGCCAGGCTCACCAGCAGGTGTTTCTTGGTCATGGGCACAGGGTAGTGGAGAGGTCGCTCTCCAGCCAACAGCGTTGCAGCGCAGCGGCATTGAGGGGATCGAGACGGGGAAGCTGCAGCAGGACGGGGACTTGCCCCAGGTCGGCGAGAGTGCGCGGATTGTCCGCATGCAGGGGGCCGTTGAGCACCAGCCCCAGCACCTCAATGGAGCGATGCCGCAAGGCTTCGAGACTGAGCAACGTGTGGTTGAGGGTGCCGAGGCCACTGCGGGCGACCAGCAGCACGGGCAGGCCCCAGCGGCTGATCTGATCGATCTGCAGCCAATGGCGGCCGAGGGGAGTCATCAATCCCCCAGCCGTTTCAAGCACCAGGGGCTCGACGGGGCCGGGCAGCAGTAGCCGCTGTGGGTCGATCAGCACCCGTTCCTGTTCGGCGGCCCAATGCGGAGAAACGGGGGCTTGCAGCCGGTAGCTTTCCGGCAGGAGGCGATCCGGCGGCAGACCCAGGCACTCCTGCACCCATTGGCTGTCACTGCCATCGGCCAGCCCGCTCTGAACGGGTTTCCAGTAATGGGCCCCAAGTCCTTGGACCAGTAGGGCGCTGACCACGGTCTTGCCCACATCGGTGTCGGTGCCGGCGACGATCAGCCGCATGGCTCTCTCCGGGCCAGCACCAGCAACACCTCCCAACTGAGGCCACCCTGGAGCGGCCAGTGGGCCCGTAAACGTCGCCACTGCCCCAGCGATAGGGGGGCCTGGTGGCTGGTGCCGGCACCGATCGATTTGAACTGGCGCAGGCTTGTGAGCCCGTCAGCTCCCCCTTGGCTGAAACGCTGAAGCGCCTGCCGATGGGGTCGCAGGCCCCGGGCCCCGATCGAGGCCAGCAGCGCGGAGGCTTCGGGAAGGTCCAGGGCGGTGCACGGCACAGTGGCCGCGGCCGCCGCCTGGCGCCATTGGGGAAAACTGCCGGCGGTTGGAACGGCCAGCAACAACCAGCCACCAGGTGCCAGCCGATCGCACCAACCCTCCAGCAGGGCGGCGGGCTGGTCGAGCCAGTGCAGGGCGAAACTTGAGGCCAGCAGAGCGGCTTGCGCCAGCTCGACGGGCAGTCCTTCATTGAGGTCCCAGAGCTTTTGGGGGGCAGGGAAGGCCCCCTGCAGCAAGGGGTTTTGGGCCAGAAGCGCGTGGCAGTGGTCCAACTGCAGGGGAGGACGAGCCGCAAGGGCCGGCCAGAGCTGCATCAGCGTGCGACTGAGCAGCCCGCTACCGGCCCCCAGATCCGCCACCGGGCCGGCGGGCAGGGGGAGATCGCGGCACCAACGGGCCAGTCTCCAGGCCACGGCCTGCTGCAGCCTGGCCTGGCTGTCGTAATGGGAGGCCCGGCGCGCGAAACCGGCCCGTACCCGCTGGCTGAAATCGCTCGTCAGGGCCGCCGCCGTCTTCACGTCGCACCATCCTCCAACCAGTCGAACACCATGGGGATCAATGCCGGGTGTCGCATGGCATGGCCGGGCCCTTCCAGCACCCTCACTCGGGCCTCCGGCAGATCCTGGCGCAGCCGATCCCGGGCTGCGGGATGAACGATGGCATCGTCGGTCGCTTCCACCAGCAACACGGGCACCTGTCGTGGAAAGCAAGGGGGAAGGGCCGTGAGTCTGGTGAGGAGTTCCAGGTCGCGCCGCAAGCGATCGCGGCCCAAGGCTCCGATCGGTTGGTCGGCTGGTCCCGGGAGGCCATCGTCGCCGGCGCCATCCCCCAAACCCGGGGCCTGGATCTTGCTGAGGAAACGGCGCAGCAGTTGCTGGGCCCTCAAGGCGCTCTGCCGTTCATCGCCGGTTTCCTGCAATTCGGCGGCCATGCCGGCCAGGGCGATGCGCAGGGAACGCCCCTCGGGTCCCGGCGGCACGAATCGGCCAAAACTGGCCAACAACACCACGGCATCGCTGGCGGCCAGGAGCTCGGGGGGCACCAGATGCACCCCCAAAGAATGGCAAAGGAGCCACTTGCGTCCGCGCGAGGACCACTGGGGCAGCTGCGCCATTCGCTGGCCATAGCCCCTTTCCCCCACCTGGAGGCGCCAACCGCGGCTGGTGGCGGCCTGCTGCCAGGCCTGCCAGTGGCCACCATCTCCCGCCCAGCCGTGCATGGCGATGATCTCGGCAGGGGGTTCTGAAACCTGGCCGGGGCCCTTGGTGGAGAGATCGGCCCTGAGGGGGGTGGAGGGATTGGCCGGACTGGCGGGAGCGGGGGTGATGGAGGAAGCGGTGATGGTGCTGTCAGATGTGGAGCCAGATGTGGAGGGATCAATCGCTTCGGAGGCTTCGATCGTTGCTGAGGTGGTTGGAGTGGCGGAGCTGGCGGTTGTTGCGTCGCAGGTGCACAGAGCTGTGTCGGCGCGAAGGGGGAGGTGGGTTGTGATGTTGGCGGCCGCAGTGACTGGGGAGGTCTCGGTGGTTGAGGAGGTGCCAGTGGCTCCGGAGATGGCCGTCGTTGCCTCGGAAGAGCCGACGGCGGTGGCTGTCCTTGTGGCCGTCATGGCGTCGAAGGCGCAGACAGCGGGGGTAGTGCTGTCGATGGCAGCGATCAGGGGACCCGGTCCAAGGGCCGCCAGTAGCGTCTCGAGGGTGCTGGGCGGCAGCCCATGGCGCACCACCAAGCGCAGACGGCTGCTGCCTTCCGGCACGGTGGGCGGGCGGATCGCCACCCCCAGCAGACCGGCGTGTTCCAGGCGCTGTTGCAGGTCCAGGGCCGCCCCATCGCCACCCACCAGCAACGGCAGGATCGGCCCATCGCCGGGGGGACGGGGCCAACCGGAGGCCTCCAGAGCGTCCCGCCAGCGCCCACTCAACCCCAGCAGTTCGGCCGAGAGCTGGGGCTGGGCGATCAACAGGCCCAGGGCTGCCTGGGCACCGGCCGCCAGGGCGGGGGCCAGGGCAGTGGTGTAACGGAAGCCGCCGCAGTGCTGCAGCAGCCATTCCCCCAGATCCCCATCGGCAGCCAGAAAGGCACCACCGCTGCCGAAGGCCTTACCGAAGGTGCCACTGATCAGGGTGACGCCCTTCAGCCCCCAGGCCAGGCCGCGGCCCCCGGGCCCGAGCACCCCGAGGGCATGGGCCTCATCGAGCAGCAACAGGGCCTCAAAGCGGCGGCACAGGGCCTCCATGGCGGCCACGTGCGGGCTGGTTCCCTCCATGCTGAACAGGGTTTCGCTCACCACCAGCACTCGCCGAGGTGGACCGGCAGGGGCCTGGTGGGCGCCCACCAGGCGCCGCTCCAGGTCGTCCAGATCGTTGGGGGCGAAGCGCTGCAAGCGGGCCCCGCTGGCTCGCACCCCCAGCAGCAGCGAATGGTGGCAGTGGCGATCGGCCAGCACCAGGGTGTGGCGATCGGCGAGGGCCACCAAGGCGGCGAGATTGGCCTGGAAACCGCTGGGGAACAACAGCACCGTGTCGCGCCCAAGCCACTTCGCCAGTTTCTGTTCCAGTTGCCCGTGGATCGGTCGAGTCCCGGAAACCAGGCGGGAGGCCCCGGCCCCCAGACCACTGGCGGCCAACTCCTCAGCGGCGGCGGCCAGCACGGCCGGATGGCGGCTGAAACCGAGGTAGTCATTGCTGGCCAGATCCAGCAGCGGGTGCCCTAGGGCGGCATCTGCCGATGGCTGCCCCTGGTGACGCAGTTCACCGCTGCCTGCGGGCTGGTAGGTGCGCAACAGCCTGCGGCGCTCCCTAGGCAGGGAGTCCAGCTCTTGAGCGAGTTGCCGGGACCAAAGGCTCAGGGGCCGATAGGCGGTGGGATCCAGTTTGCTTGAGGGCGAGCGCTAAGCCGAAGGGGCCCAAGGCTTTTCTCTGGTTCCAGCTCCGGCCCCCCCTCATGGCAGGTGGGATCGAATGAACCAGGTGAGTCGCGATGGAGTCGCGTCTCAAGTCGGCTCGGCCACCAGCATTCGCCCGCCTCCAGGCTCATGAAACCCCATAAGACGCGCAGCCCCCCCCTCATGGCGCCACCAGCAGCACCTCCTGGTGGATCCGGCTCAGGGCCCTCTGGGCCTCGATCGCGGCTGGGTCAGGGGGCTGGTCGAGGGCGGCCTGCCATTGCAGCAGCAGCCGATCGACCTGCAGGGGCTGGGCCAGATCCTGATCGCCGCAGCCGATGGCCGCCGCCGCCGCCGACACCTTGGGGTCGTAGCTGAGGGCGGCGCAGGGGCTGCCGGCCAGGGCCGCCAGGATCAGGCCGTGCAGCCGCATCGCCAGCACCAGCCCCGCACCGGCAAACAGGTCAAGCGCCTCCCGGGGATCGGCCACATGCACTTCCGAGCTGCGCTGGCGCAGGACCTCGGGCACCAGCCCCTGCTGATCAAGCTCCTGCAAGAGGCCTCGGTCCTGCTCCTGGTGGAAGGGCAGCCAAAGCACGGGGCGATCGGGGGCGAGCCGGGCCAGGGCCTCCAAAAGGGTGGCCCAACCTTGCGCCGAAAGGTGAGAGACCGGCCGCCAGCACAGCACAATCGGCCCTCCGATCCCCTGCCAAGGTCCGCGCCGCTCCATGGACCAGACCGGATCACTGCCGACCCGAGCCTCCACCCCCCAACGGCGAGCCAGGGCGGCTGAGGCCCCATCGCGCCAGCTGATCGCCGTCGCCTGGGGCAGCAACGCCCGCACCAGGGCCTGACTGCGCCGCCGCCGCAGGGGTCCCAGCCCCTGGGCCCACAGCAGCACCGGTTTGCCCTGCAGACGGGCCGCGGCCATCAGCACCACGTAATAGATGAGGCTGCGCAGGCTGGTGGCGTCCTGCAGCAGACTGCCGCCTCCCAACACCAGGGCATCGCAAGCGCGTAGAGCTTGCAGCACTCCGCCCAAGCGGGTGCGATCGGTGGTCGCCACGCCAAAACGCTGACGCACCTGCTCCTGGTCGCGGGCGGTGACCACGGGCCGGCAGCCCCGGGGCAGCTGGTCCAGCAAAACCGCCAGCAGGGCGTCATCGCCAAGGTTGTGCTCGCCGTAGTACCCGCAGATCAGTACATCGGTAGCCAATCGCGGTGAAGCCATTCACGCACCCCAAAGCGTTGCTGCCGAAGCTACGCACCGACAGGCCGATGCTCCTGGGGACCGGAGGGATCTGTCCCTGTGAAACCCCCCGATGTAGCGAGAGCAGGGAAACGCATCAAAATCAATGGGTCTTTTTATAGCGATAGCGCCCTGGTTTCTTAAATCACAAAACTGTAAGAATTTTTTCTTTATTGTTAACTGGGTTTTGGGATGGGGAGCACGGCCGATCTAACTACCACATCCGATCTACCCGCTGACCCAATCTGCCCGCTAACCCGATCCACCGGCTCACCCCCTTGCCAGGGGCTTAACCCCTAAATTAAGAATTCTTGCCCGTGGCCGATGCATGCCCTGTCCCTGGGCACCTGGTGGATCCACGTCACCTCGGTACTGGAGTGGATTCTGGCGATCGTCGCCGTTGAGGCCTTCGGCCGCCGCCGCCGCGAATCCGGTTGGCGCTGGCTGGCGCTGGCCATGGTGCCCGCCCTGGCCAGCGCCATGGCGGCCTGCACCTGGCATCTGTTTGATAACAGCACCGCCCTCAAGGGGCTGGTCGTCTTTCAGGCCGGCCTGACGGCCCTGGGCAACCTGGCCCTGGCCGGGGCCGCCTTCAACCTGCTGCGCCTGCAACGGCGCTCAACGGCCAGTGGAATCTCCAGTGATGTCTCCTGAAATTCCCCCCCTGCTCACCTGGCTGGAGAGCGTCGATCCCGCTCCCTTTTTTGTGCTTTCCCTGATTCCCTATCTCGCCTTTCTCTATTGGGCCGCCAAGGTGCGGGGCTTTCCCTCTTTGGCGCTTAGGGGCTTTCAGCTGACCTTGTTATTTGTGGCCGTCACCATCGCCGCGGCCATCCTGGCCCAGGTGCGCTACGGCAAGTTGCTGGCCGATGTTGATGGTCTGCATGGTGGCGCCGAGGCCTTTCTGACCCTCAGCAATCTGCTGGTGGTGATGGGCTTTCTCCAGGCTCGCCCTGGTGAACAAGTCTTACGGCCGGGCCCTCTGGGCCCGCGCCCCCCGGAAGATGGGATGCCGGCTTCTGAATCATGATCACCCCCCTTCTGGCCCTGGCTCCCGCCAACATCTCCTGGTCCCCCAAGGTGGCCCTGGTGATGATCGTGGCCAACATCATCGCCATCGCCATCGGTAAGGCCACCATCAAGCAACCCAACGTGGGCCTGCAGCTGCCCAGCTCCTCCCTGTTCGGCGGTCTCAGCCACGGCGCCATGCTGGGCACCATCAGCCTGGGTCACATCCTCGGCATGGGCGCGATCCAGGGTCTGGCCTCCCGCGGCGTGCTCTGAAATCCACGCGTCTGTTGGCGCCAAAAAGCGGGGCCTGACACCCCCGCTTTTTTTATGCCCAACTCCTGGCCTTGATTCGAGGGGCAGGAACAGCGGGGCTCAAGCCCGCAAGGGTTGTCGCTCGGTCACGCGATCCGCCTCTAGCGGTACCCCGAATCGCTCGAGAATGCGGGCGGCCATCTGGGGAGGAGTCAGGCCCAGGCTCTGCTTGCTTTCTTCCGGGCTGGCATGGTCGACCAGCACATCGGGGATGCCGATGCGCAAAATCGGCACCAGCACCTCAGCATCGTTGCAAGCCTCCACGACCGCCGCGCCAAAGCCGCCGGCCAGGGCCCCTTCTTCCATGGTCACCACCCGACCGATGCGGCGGGCCAGGGGCAAAATCAGCTCGGTGTCCAGGGGGCGAACAAAACGGGCATTGACCACCGTGGCTCGCACCCCCTTTTCCTGAAGCAGGCCGGCCGTGGCCATGGCCGGCGCAACCATCGAGCCATAGGCCACGATCAGCAGGTCATCGCCGTTGGTGAGTAGTTCACCGCGACCAATCTCCAGGGGTTGCCAGCCCTCCTCCATCAAAGGAACGCCCTCGCCTTCACCCCGGGGGAAACGGATCGCGCAGGGGCCATCGTGGGCGATGGAGGTGACCAACATGCGCTGCAGTTCGGCCTCATCCTTGGGGGCCATCACGGTGAAATTGGGCACCGCCCGCAGATAGCTGATGTCGTACTGACCCTGGTGGGTGGGTCCATCGGCGCCGACGATGCCAGCCCGATCGAGCACAAACGTGACCGGCAACTTCTGGATGCCGACATCGTGAATCAGCTGGTCGTAGGCCCGCTGCAGGAAGGTGCTGTAAATCGCCACCACCGGCCGCAGACCCTCGCAAGCCATGCCGGCGGCCATCGTGACCGCGTGCTGTTCGGCGATGCCAACATCAAAGTATTGATCGGGCAGGGCCTTCTCCAGTAGATCCAAGCCCGTGCCGGTGGCCATGGCCGCCGTGATGCCCACCACGCGGGGATTGTGCTCACAGATCTTGACCAGGGTCTGGCCGAAGACCTTGCTGTAGCTGGCCGGTTTCGGTTTGGTGGAGGGGTAGGCCTTGCCTGAGGCCAGATCGAAGGCGGACTGGGCGTGGTAGCCCACCTGATCGGCTTCGGCATAGGGATAGCCCTTGCCCTTGGTGGTGGCCACATGCACCAAAACCGGCCCATCAACCCGGTGGGCGGCCTGAAAGGTGCGAACCATTTCGCCGATGTCGTGACCATCGACGGGACCCACATAGGTGAAGCCCAACTCTTCGAACACCGCGCCCACCTTGGGCACCGCTAGGCGGCGCATGCTCTCTTTGAGGTTGCGCAACTCCGCAGGCAACTCGCCGTGCAGGAATGGCAGGTGGCGAATCGCCTCCTCGGCGTTGCCGGAAAGGAACTGCACCGGCTTGCTCAATCGCATGCGATTGAGGTGGGTGGACAAGGCTCCCACCGGTGGTGAGATCGACATGTCGTTGTCATTGAGGACAACAAGAATGCGGGTGTTGGGCAGGTGGCCGGCGTGGTTGATCGCCTCGAGGGCCATCCCCCCCGTCAGAGCGCCATCGCCGATGACAGCCACACAGCGGAAGGATTCGCCACGCCGATCTCGCGCTAGGGCCATGCCCAAGGCCGCCGAGATGCTGGTGGAGGCGTGGCCAGCCCCAAAATGATCGAAGGGGCTCTCAC
Source organism: Aphanothece sp. (assembly GCA_040373885.1). Taxonomy (GTDB): domain Bacteria; phylum Cyanobacteriota; class Cyanobacteriia; order PCC-6307; family Cyanobiaceae; genus Cyanobium. The sequence continues at coordinate 23,128 of JBEIVL010000001.1, read as the reverse complement.
AACGTTTGAGATACCCAGCCACTCCACCCTTCTGGCGCAAGGTGTGGAAAGTGTTGTAACGGCCGGTCAGTAATTTGTGCGGATAGGCCTGATGCCCCACATCCCAGACCACCCGGTCTTCATCGAGATTCAGGGTCTGGTAGAGAGCCAGTGTCAGTTCGACCACACCCAAGCCGGGCCCCAAATGGCCGCCGCTGGTGGAAACCACCTCAAGATGTTTCTCGCGGATCTGGGAGGCGATACGCTCAAGTTCTGCGGTGCTAAGGCCCTGCAGCTGATTCGGATGGCTCAGCTCGCTGAGGTGCATGCGGCCACAGACAGAAGCAAGCAATCTACGCCCGCTGCCGAGACCGTTGCCTTTCGCCAACGAGTGGGGATCCCGGCTTGTCACACTGGAGCCATCAGCCTGATCCTTCCCCCTCAGCGGCGTGTCCGAAGACCCCACCTACCTGCAGCGCATCCTGCGCGCCCGGGTCTACGACGTCGCGATTGAATCGCCGCTCGATCCAGCCCCCAACCTCTCGGCCCGTCTTGGCAACCGGGTCCTGCTCAAACGGGAGGACCTCCAGCCCGTCTTCAGTTTCAAGCTGCGGGGGGCCTTCAACAAAATGGCCGGACTCAGCCGGCAAGAACTGGATCGGGGCGTCATCGCCGCCAGCGCCGGCAACCATGCCCAGGGGGTGGCCCTGGCGGCCCAACGGCTGGGCTGCCAGGCGGTGATCGTGATGCCCGTCACCACACCTGGCGTCAAGGTGCGTTCGGTGGCAGCCCGCGGCGCCGAGGTCGTGCTGCACGGAGACACCTACGACGAGGCCTGCCAGGAGGCCCACCGGCTCCAGGTGGAGCGCGGGCTGTGCTTCATCCATCCCTTTGATGATCCGGAGGTGATTGCCGGTCAGGGCACCATCGCCATCGAGATCCTGCGCCAGTGTTCGGCGCCGCCGGATGTCATCTACGTGGCCGTCGGTGGCGGTGGGCTGATCGCCGGTATCGGTGCCTACGTCAAAAGCCTCTGGCCCCAGGTGGAGCTGGTCGGGGTGGAACCCGTCGATGCCGATGCCATGACCCGCTCCCTGGCCTGCGGCGAGAGGGTGCGGCTTGACCAGGTGGGCCTGTTCGCCGATGGGGTCGCCGTCAAACAGGTGGGCGAGCTGACTTTCCCTTTGGCCCAGCAATACGTGGATCGCATGGTGACGGTGGACACCGACGCCATCTGCGCGGCCATCAAGGATGTCTTTGAGGACACCCGCTCGATCCTCGAACCCGCCGGCGCCCTGGCCGTGGCCGGCATGAAGGCCGATGTCCAGGTTCGGGGCCTGAAGGACCGCACCCTGGTGGCGGTGGCCTGTGGCGCCAACATGAACTTCGAGCGCCTGTTATTCGTGGCCGAACGGGCCGAAATCGGCGAAGAGCGTGAGGCCTTCCTGGCGGTGGAGATTCCCGAACATCCCGGCAGCCTGAAGCGCTTCTGCAGCCTGCTGGGCGGCCACAACCTCACCGAATTCAGCTACCGACTCGCCGATCCCAGGGTCGCCCATATTTTTGTTGGTGTGCAGAGCCGGGACCCCGGCGACACGCGCCAATTGATCGTCGATCTCGAGAACGGCGGCTTTGCCTGCCTTGATCTGAGCGGCAATGAGCTGGCCAAACTTCACCTCTGCCACATGGTGGGGGGCCGCCTCGGCGCCGCCGCCCAACAGGTGCCGGAGGTGGGCCAGGAACGTCTCTACCGCTTCGAATTTCCCGAGAGACCAGGGGCCTTAATGGCCTTCGTTTCCGCTTTGCATCCCAATTGGAACATCAGCATTTTTCACTACCGCAACCATGGCGCCGACGTTGGCAGCATCGTTGTAGGAGTTCAGGTTCCGCCGGCTGAAACCAGCGAGTGGGAGCAGTTCGTTGAGCGACTGCCCTATCAGCACTGGGAAGAAACCGACAATCCTGCTTACCGCCTGTTTCTCGGCCAACAGGAGAGCCTGGCGGTGCCGGCACAACGGCTCGTCAGTCCCTGAGGCCTGCGATAACTTGCCAACAGCCTGAAGCTGGAATGGTGATGTCCAGCGATTTCTCTCCCCAGGATCCCCCCACGGATCTCGCCCCGATCGGGCCGCTCGGCCTGTCCCTGCCTGCCAGGCTTGAAGCGATTCTGTATCTCAAGGGCCGTCCCCTCAGCCTGGCCGAACTGGCGGACATCGCCGGCATCGACCGTGCCGATGCTGAACTCGCCCTGATCACCTTGATGGCGGATTACGCCCACCGCGATACCGCTCTGGAAATCCACCAGGAAGGTCCGCGCTACAGCCTGCAGCTGCGCTCCAGCCTGGCTGATCTGGTGCAGGATCTGCTGCCCGTCGATCTCTCCACCGCCGCCCTGCGCACCCTGGCCACGATTGCCCTGAAGAAACGCATCCTCCAGTCCGACCTCGTTGAACTGAGGGGCTCTGGCGCCTACGACCACATCAAGGAACTCTTGGCCCAGGACTTCATCGAACGGAAACGGCAAAGCGAGGGCCGTTCGTTCTGGCTGAGCCTGAGCGAGAAATTTCATCGCACGTTTGCGATCCGTCCCGAAGAGGTTGCCAAGGCGCCCCGACCGGCGCCGGCCAGCTCCGACACCCCGTCTTAGATTCCACCCATCCCAGTCTCCTTGTCTCCATGGCGATCTTCAGTCAGCTCGTGTCCGTGCTGGCCCAGACCCTGACGATCTATTCGGTTCTGCTGTTGATCCGGGTGCTGCTCAGCTGGTTCCCCAACCTGGATTGGGGGGGCAACCCCATCCTCAGTGGCATCAGTTCGATCACCGATCCCTATCTCAACCTGTTCCGCGGCCTGATCCCCCCCCTCGGTGGCATCGATCTTTCGGCCTTTGTGGCCTTCATCGCCCTCAACCTGGTGCAGAGCCTGCTGGAACAGGGAAAAATGTTGTTGGCGGGGTCAGGACTGGGTTAGTTCCAAGCTCTCAATTCTTAGTTGATGCACCGCCTGATTCCGATTTCCAGGACCAGGCCAGTGAATCTTGATCCCTCCTTGATCAGTGCGAGCAAGAGCGTTCAGGGCAGAAGCGCTTCCTCCAGGGGCAGCAATTCTTCCCCCGGAGCGGCTCCCGTGCGCACCGGAGCATTGAATCCCCGGGCCTTGGCGGCTCGTACCGTGAAGGGCCCTGGTGTTCCTGCGGGCACGGCCAGCCTCAGGGCAAAGGCCGATTGGCCGGGGGGAATGTCCCCGATTGAACCCAGGCGCGTGCGGTTGGGTAGCACCGGTTCGCCGCTGGCATCAAGGATCAGGGCGAAGACATCGGTGTCGCGCACGGTGCGGGAGCTGGTGTTGCTGACTTGGCCCCGCAGGGCGTAACAGGCGGCACCGGCAGGGCGGCGTTGTTGGGGCTGACTGCCCACGTCGTCGAGGGGACAGGGGGCCACCGTCGCGTCCGTGACCCGCATTTCAAGGGCCCAGACCGTGGCCGCCCCCCCCAGCCAGAGGCCCAGAAAGAGCAGAAAACCCGCCAGCAGACGCCCCGGGAACCAGGACAGACGGGGCAGAAGGTTGGTCACCGCACCAAGGACCCGAGGAAAAATCAGGCTAGGGGTCCTGCCTCAGCGGCGGTCGCCGCTGCCGGAGATCACATCCCGGGCCACCCTGCTGGCCAGTTTCGCCAGGTTGGCCTCAGCGATGTCATCGAGGCTGAGATTGAGCTCGCTGGCCAGCTGGGAGATGTACCAGAGCACATCCCCCAACTCCAAGCGAATGTCGTCCAGGCTGGCCGCGTCAAAGACCCCTTGACGGTCCCGCAGCACCTTTTTCACCTTGTCAGCCACTTCCCCCGATTCCCCGCACAGCCCCAGGGTCGGATAGATCGGGTTGGCACCAGCGTCGGGATAACGGGCCGTTTCCCGGGAGCGTCGCTGGTAGGAGGCGAAGTCCATGGTGAGCGGGAGCCGTGGGAGTCAGGATGGTAGTTTCCGCCACTGATAGTGAGCTCCCATGGCCACGGTCGATCCGATGCGTCGCACCAAGATCGTGGCCACGATCGGCCCGGCCACCGAATCCAAGGAGGTCCTGCGTCAGCTGATCGAAGCCGGTGCCACGACCTTTCGCCTCAACTTTTCCCACGGCGATCACGAGGACCACGCCGAGCGCATCCGCACCATCCGCGAGGTGGCCCAGGAGATGGGGGTTCACATCGGCATTCTTCAAGATCTGCAGGGTCCCAAGATCCGCCTGGGGCGCTTTGAGGCCGGTCCCATCTCCCTGGCCACGGGCGATGCTTTCACCCTCACCTCCCGGCAGGTGAACTGCAACCAGTCGATCGCCACCGTCACCTACGACAAATTGGCTGAAGAGGTGCACAGTGGCTGTCGCATCCTTCTCGATGATGGACGTGTCGAGATGGTCGTTGAACGAGTTGATCAAGCTGACCACAGCCTCCACTGCCGGGTCACGGTGGGTGGAGTGCTCTCCAACAACAAGGGGGTCAATTTCCCCGATGTGCAGCTTTCCATTCGTGCCCTGACCCCCAAGGATCGCCGTGATCTCGCCTTCGGGCTGCAGCAGGGTGTCGACTGGGTCGCCCTCAGTTTTGTGCGCAATCCCTCGGACATGGAGGAGATTCGCGATCTGATTGAGAGCCACGGGTTCAACACACCGGTGGTGGCCAAGATCGAAAAGTTTGAGGCCATTGATTCGATCGATGCCATCCTGCCCCTCTGCGATGGCGTCATGGTTGCCCGAGGCGATCTCGGCGTCGAGATGCCTGCCGAGGAAGTGCCTCTGCTGCAAAAGGAATTGATCCGCAAGGCCAACAGCCTCGGCATCCCGATCATCACGGCCACCCAGATGCTCGATTCGATGGCCAGCTGCCCCCGTCCCACCCGGGCTGAGGTCAGCGATGTGGCCAACGCCATTCTCGATGGCACGGACGCCGTGATGCTCTCCAACGAGACCGCCGTGGGCGACTACCCGGTCGAGGCGGTGGCCACCATGGCGCGAATCTCCAAGCGCATCGAGCGGGACTACCCCCTACGGGTTCTCGATGGCCAGATGGCCACCACGATCCCGAACGCCATCAGCCAGGCCGTCAGCAGCATTGCCCGCCAGCTCAACGCGGCCGCCATCCTGCCCCTGACCAAATCGGGATCCACCGCCCGCAATGTCAGCAAATTCCGCCCCAGCACCCCGATCCTGGCGATCACAAGCGAGGAGTCCGTGGCCCGTCAGCTGCAGTTGGTCTGGGGGGTGAACCCGCTGCTGATCGCCGACCAACCCTCCACAGCCAGCACCTTCACGCTGGCCATGGGGGTGGCGTTGCAGAAAGGCCTGCTGCGCGAGGGGGATCTGGTGGTGGAAACCGCCGGCACTCTCGAAGGGGTCAGCGGTTCCACCGATCTCGTGAAAGTTGGCATCGTCTCGGCGGTCCTCGGACGGGGCATCGGCATCGGCAATGGGTCCGTGAGTGGCAAGGTGCACCTGGCCAGCTCCCCGGAAGAGGCGGACCGCCTGGCCAACGGCGAGATCCTGGTGGTGCGCGAGACCAACGCTGCCTATCTGGATGCGATCCGCAAGGCCAAGGGAGTGATTGTGGAAGAAGAGGGGCGCCAGGGTCACACCGCCCTGGTCGCCGAACGGCTCGGCGTGCCGGTGATCGTTGGCGTCACCAACGCAACGGTGGATCTGCGTCAAGGGGAGGTTGTCACTCTGGAACTGCAGCAGGGCGTGGTGCACCGTGGGGCCCAGAACCACAACACCCCCGCCTCCGCCTCCATGCTGTAGAGATCGCGCCGAATTCCATGCCCCGCCGTCTGCCCTTGGGCGAAACCATTGGCATGGCCCTCACCACGCTGCAGGCCAATCGGCTGCGCAGCCTGCTGACCATGCTGGGCATCGTGATCGGCAATGCCTCGGTGATCACGCTGGTGGGGGTCGGCAAGGGAGCTCAGAATCTGGCCGAGGGGCAGTTGAGCACTCTTGGGGCCAATGTGCTGTTCGTGGTGCCTGGCCGCAACGACACCCGACGCCAGGGGATTGATTCGCCCAAAACCCTGGTGCTGGAAGACGCCAAGGCGATCGCCGAACAGGTTCCCAGCGTGCGCCAGGTGGCCCCCCAAATCACCCTCAGTGAAGTGGTCCAATCCGGGGCCCTGAGTGCCACAGCCACGGTGTCAGGCGTGACTCCCGAATTTCTGCCGGTGCGCAGTTTTGAGATGGCTCAGGGACGTTTCTTTAACAGCAACGACCTTTCCGGAGCCAGGATGGTGACGGTGATTGGTCCCGATCTGCGCGACAAGCTGCTGCCGACTGGCCAGGCCATCGGCCGACAGATACGCATCCGTGATCAATCCTTTGAAGTGATCGGGGTGTTGCGGGCCAAAGGAGCAGTGTTCGGCGCCAACCAGGACGAGGCGGCCTATCTGCCGCTCACCACGATGGTGAGCCGCCTCAGTGGCCGTGACCCGACCTACGGGGTCAACCTGAGTTTCATCAGCGTGGAGGCCATGGATGAGAAAAGCACCGGTGCCGCCGCCTTTCAGATCACCAATCTGCTGCGCCAGAGGCATCGCATCCTGGCGGAAGACGATTTCGCCGTGCGCTCCCAGAAGGATGCCCTGGCGATTGTGGGCAAAATCACCGGTGGTCTCACCCTGCTGCTGGCCGCCATCGGTGCCGTTTCCCTGCTGGTCGGGGGCATTGGCATCATGAACATCATGCTGGTGTCGGTGAGTGAACGCACTGAAGAGATCGGCTTGCGCAAGGCCTTGGGAGCTCGTCCCAGCGACCTGCTGCTGCAGTTCTTGGTGGAATCGCTGGTTTTGGCCAGTCTTGGCGGCGTGATTGGTAGCGGCCTCGGCATCGGCGCCATCACCTTGGCGGCGGCTTTCACCCCCCTGCCGGCCACGATCGAGGCCAGCACGGTGCTGACCACCGTGCTGCTCTCCGGATCGATTGGCCTGTTCTTTGGGGTGGTTCCGGCCCGCCGGGCAGCCCGCCTCGATCCGATCGTGGCCTTGCGCAGCCTCTGAATCCTGCACAGCCTCCGAACTCGCAATCCTTTACCCATTGCGAGTCAAAGCCCATCGGCAGACCAAGGGCCCCTGCACCCGGCCGGAGCCCGGCCCGTAGGCCCAACGGATCCAGTGGATGACGCTCTGAATCGCCCCGGTCAAGGTCTTTGACACAAGGGGGAAACTTTGGCAAGGGAACTGGTGGAAGAAATCGTTAAGACCCCGAAAGAGTCGCCTTTGTCACCAAACGGCCCCTGTCACTAATGGCTAGATGGGACTCCCCTGAGCCTTCGACGTTGGAGCGGACCATTGTTTCTGATCTGGAGGCTGTCGTTCTGGAGCTGGGGGAGCCGCCTTGCGACGGCGATCTCGACTGCAGCTACCGCAACGGCTCCGATCGCATGGTCATCCTGCGGTGCGTTGGTCCTCAGGGTTTCTTCCTTGAACGCGTCGTCTTTCCCTTCGAGCTGCTCAATTTCACCTGCCCCCAGTCCAGCGAGATCAAGATCTGGACCCATGGGCTTGGCGGTCCCGAACTGGTGGAGTCTCTGCTGGCCGATGAGCTGATCATCAATTCCAGTGCCTGCGGCTCCGAACCCGCTCCATTAGCGGCATTGACGGGGGATTTGACCGAATCCAGTGCCAACTCTCCTTGGCTGAACAGCCTTTGAAGGCGAGAACAAGGCGTCAGCGGTTGCTTCCGGGTTCCCTTTACACTTGTTCAAAATCGCTTGGACCCGATGAAGCAGCGCTGGCGCCTCCTGGCTCTCTGGGGTCTACCTCTACTGCTGGCCCTCGTCCTGGGTTGGCAGATCCTTTCCGGTGGTGCTTCCCGCTTCAGACCCCCAACCAGCGGAGCTGAGAACCCAACAGCTGCGGGCACTCTTGCTGGCCCCCGCACCACCGCCGTGGCCCGCATGACCTACGGCCGCTTCCTCGATTACGTCAAAGCCGGCCGGGTCACCGCCGTCGACATCTTTGATGGTGGACGCACCGCCATCATCGAAGCCGTTGATCCTGACCTCGACAACCGTGTTCAACGCCTCAGGGTTGACCTCCCCGGCGTCGCACCGGAACTGGTCAACAATCTCAAGGACCAGGGCATCAGCTTCGATGTCCATCCCCCCAAGGCTCCCTCCCCCGTTCTTGGACTGCTGGGCAATCTGCTCTTCCCGCTGCTGCTGATCGGATCGCTGATCTTCCTGGCCCGCCGCTCTTCGGGCATGCCAGGCGGCCCGGGCCAGGCGATGCAATTCGGCAAGACCAAAGCTCGCTTCCTTATGGAGGCTGAAACTGGCGTGATGTTCGCTGACGTGGCGGGTGTCGAAGAGGCCAAGCAGGATCTTGAGGAGGTTGTCACCTTCTTGAAGACCCCTGAGCGCTTCACTTCGGTGGGCGCCAAGATTCCTCGGGGCGTGCTGCTGGTGGGTCCTCCTGGAACCGGCAAAACCTTGCTGGCCAAGGCCATTGCTGGCGAAGCGGGGGTGCCTTTCTTCTCACTCTCGGGATCCGAGTTCGTCGAAATGTTCGTCGGCGTTGGTGCCAGTCGGGTGCGGGACCTTTTCAAGCGGGCCAAGGAAAACAGCCCTTGTTTGATCTTCATCGATGAAATCGATGCGGTCGGTCGCCAACGGGGTGCCGGTATCGGCGGCGGCAATGACGAACGGGAGCAGACCCTCAACCAGTTGCTCACAGAGATGGATGGTTTTGAGGGCAACAGCGGCATCATCATCATTGCCGCCACCAACCGCCCCGATGTGCTCGATTCGGCCCTGATGCGTCCGGGCCGCTTTGATCGCCAGGTGAGCGTCGATGCCCCCGACATTAAAGGCCGACTTTCCATTCTCAAGGTTCATAGCCGTAATAAGAAACTCGCCGAAGCCGTCTCTCTTGAAGCCATCGCCCGACGCACTCCCGGTTTCACGGGTGCTGATCTGGCCAACCTGCTCAATGAGGCCGCCATTCTCACCGCTCGCCGCCGCAAGGACGCCACCACACTCACCGAGATCGACGACGCCGTCGATCGCGTGATTGCCGGTATGGAGGGCAAACCGCTCACCGATGGCCGCAGCAAGCGGTTGATCGCTTATCACGAAATTGGCCATGCCTTGGTGGGCACCCTGGTGCGCCACCACGATCCTGTGCAGAAAGTCACCCTGATTCCCCGAGGTCAGGCCCAGGGCCTCACCTGGTTTGCACCCGATGAGGAGCAGAGCCTGGTCAGCCGTGCCCAACTGCGGGCCCGCATCATGGGGGCTCTTGGTGGCCGAGCCGCCGAGGACGTGGTGTTCGGTCATGCCGAAGTCACCACGGGCGCTGGCGGGGACATCCAGCAGGTGGCCTCCATGGCGCGCCAAATGGTCACCCGTTTCGGCATGAGCGAATTGGGACCCCTCTCCTTGGAAGCCGGTAATCAGGAGGTTTTCCTGGGCCGTGATTTGATGACCCGCAGTGATGTGTCCGACGCCATCGCCAACCGTATCGATGGCGCCGTCCGTTCCATCGTCCAGGACTGCTACACCGACACCGTGGCCCTGGTGGCGTCCCAGAGGGACTGCATGGATCGACTAGTGGAATTGCTGATCGAGAAGGAGAGTCTCGATGGCGAAGAGCTCCGCCAGATCGTTGCCGAATACACCACCATTCCTGAGAAAGATCGTTTCTCCCCCCTGCTTCAGGACGAGCAAAGCGAAAGCGAAAAGGTGGTGGAACAGCCCCTGGCGACCCTTTAAAGCCGGTTTCAATTGAGTCTCGTCTGACGGAATGATGTCATTAACCCCCTGTCGCTTCCTGAGGGAAGCGACAGGGGGTTTGGCATGAAAACACCTGAAACAAACGTTTCCAGCGTTCAAACTCAAATGGGTTTGACAGGACGCTTGTCAATCACCTTGTCAATCAGGCCGTAGGCCTTGGCTTCTTCAGGCGACATGAAGAAATCCCGATCCGTGTCGGTCTGAATGCGTTCCAAGGGCTGGCCGGTGCGATCGGCTAGCTCGCGATTGAGCTTGTCTTTGAGATAAAGAATCTCATCGGCTTGGATGCGAATGTCGCTGGCCTGACCCCGGGCTCCGCCCAGGGGCTGGTGAATCATGATGCGTGAATGGGTCAGGCTGCTGCGCTTGCCAGGGGTTCCGGCGCAGAGCAGGAAAGCTCCCATGCTGGCGGCGAGTCCGACGCAAACGGTCTGAACATCAGGTTTGATGTGCTGGATGGTGTCAAATATTCCCAGACCGTCGTAAACAGAGCCTCCGGGGGAATTGATGTAGAGAAAAACATCTTTTTCCGGATCTTCTGCTTCGAGGAACAACAACTGAGCCACGACTCGATTCGCCGATTCAGCGGTGACGGGCTCCCCTAGAAAAATGATCCGTTCCCGCAGCAACCGCGAATAGATGTCGAAGGCTCTCTCTCCCCGACCCGACTCTTCGATCACGATCGGGATCATGGCATCCATGGCGACAAATTGAGTTGATCCTAGCCAGGCCCCTCACCCACCGTTCGATCCCCCCGCCATGGCCACGCTGTACGCCAGCGCTTAACCCCAGCCTCCGTGGTCCGCAGCGCTATGGTCGCTCCATTCGGGAGGCCCATCCTCGTGAGCGCCGCTCTCACAGTTGCCGACAGCAAGCGCGCCTTCCATGGCGCCTTCTCCCATGTGATCAGTCCGCTCTACCGCCGGATGATCGATGAGCTGTTGGTCGAACTGCATTTGCTCAGTCATCAGCGCGGTTTCCAGTGCGACGCCCTGTTTGCCACTGGCTTGGTTCAGGTGTTCGACAGCTTCTCGCGCCAATATCGGCCGGCGGAGCAGCGCCAACCCCTTTTTGAGGCCCTCTGTGCGTCCTCAGGGTTTGATGCGGCTGAAATCCGTCGTCTCAACGACCAGGCCATGGCGGCCATGGGCCACCACTCGGTGGGCGAGGTCAAGCAGTGGATTGAGAATGAAGGGGCTGGAGCGCCAGAGCCGGTGGCAACCGCCCTGGCCAGCGTTCGCCGACCCGATTTTCATTACTCACGCCTGATGGCCGTCGGCCTGCTCAGCCTGCTGGGTCAGGCCCAAGGCGCCTCAACCCTGGACCCCACAGCGCTTCGCCAGGAAGCCCACGACATCGGCGCCTCCATGGGCCTGCTTCGCGAGCGTGTCGACAAGGATCTGAGCCTCTACGCCAGCAACCTGGAAAAAATGACCCAGGCCGTCGAACTCATGGAGGAGACGGTGGCTGCCGAACGGCGGCGCAGTGAACGCCGTCAGCGCACGGAGCCAGGCTCAGACCTCCCCGCAGGCGACTCACCGGCACAAACACCGTCGGGGCCGTGAGCGGCTCGCTCAGGGTCCAGAGCTGCTCACTGCCCCGGACCACCTGGGGCACGTCCGCCGGCAGCAGACCGAGTTGATCCAGGGCCCGGGGCCTGACCCGCAGTTGCAGAGACCGCTCGCGCGGAAACGCCCGGCTTGGCATCAGCCTCACCTGGGCCGGCGCGGGACCAAGGAAGAACAGCACCTCGGCGTCTTGCCCGCTGGGGGCGGCAATCCAACGCCACCCCCCCACCACCGCTCCATCACTGCGGCGCCAGGCCATGGCCAGCGGATTGACCGAGGGCCTGGGATGGAGCGGTTTGGTCTGCCGGGCCGATGGATTTCCCGAACCAATCCCACTGGTGGTGGTTGGAGGTGCCTCGGCGGCATTTTTGCCTGGGTTGACTGACTTGTTTGTGGTGTCTGCAGTGTTTGGGGAGTCCGCCTTGTTCGCGGATTCTGCCGTGGTGACGCCGGACGCCTTGGGGGCCATTACCGCCTGGGGAGCGGTGGATCCAGGGGGTGGGGTTGCCGCCTTGGAGGAAGTCTCTGGCTTGGGTTCGGTTGCTGGCGCTGTTGGGGTTGACGGCAGAGTGGCGGCGAGGGCAAACGGGATCTCTTTAAAGCCCTGGTCCCGCAGCGATTGGGCCAGGCGCTCCAGCACCGGCAGCCACATCTGGGGCGACTGCCGCAGGCGCACCTGAAGCTCAAGCGAGGCCTGGAAGGGCCCCTGGGGCTGGGGCCGTAAGCGCAGGCGGAAGGGGGCGAAGCGCAATCCGCGCAGGCGTTCCGAATCGAGGCCATAACGCAGGGCCAGGGGCTCCCGGATCAGCTGACGGGACAGCAACCCCTCCAGCAGATCCTGAAGCGAGCCCCCCTGCACCTCCAACAACTCATCGGCCGGCAGGGGCAGGGTGGCGACAGGGTCCGCCACCGGAATCGCCGCGGTGTCGAGCTGGGCCAGCACACCATCCACCGATGTGGCCTCCCCCTCCCAGCTCAATCCCTTGGCTTCGAGACTGAGGCTGAGGCAACCCTCCTGAAAGCGCTGCATCAGGGGAGCCAGGGGACCCACCATGGCTCCAAGGGCCGTTGGATTCCAGAAAACGGCCTGATCAACGCTGAGGCGCTCCAGGCAACGGCTGTGCAGGCCGCGACTGCGCCGTTGCTGGGGCCTCAGGCTGTCGGCCAGGGACTGGCGCGAGAGCGGGTCGGGGGCCACCACCATCAGATCATTGATGCGCAGGGCCTGGGGGGGCAGGGGTTTGCTGAGCTCAAGGGGCCAGCCACTAGCCTGCAGAACCAGAAAGGGAAGTCCATGTCCCTCGGGCCCCCAGATCTGCCACCAGGGACGCGTCTGGCGTTGCCAAAGGGCTGCTCCGAGGCCCTCACCCAAGCGTTGCCGCCAGAGATTAGGGAGTCGGCGACCGGGGGTGGCGGGGAAGCTCTGCAGCAGGCTGGCACTGGCCATCAACTGCTCCAAGCCTTCGGCCCTGGGCCGGGGCCACCGCCAAAGGGCAAGGGACGGCAGAACAATCAACAGCGCCATAACGGCGCTCGTCCAGGGCAGGGGCGGTCTGGGCAGAACCGCCAGGCTCCCTGTCAGCCCCCCCGGGAGCGCCCTGGTCAGACCGCGCGATTGGGTGACCCCTGGCCCCCTGGTCAGCCTTGTCCAACGCGAGAAAGCTGTCGGCAGACGCCAGGAAAGACGCATCCTCTTCATCGCTGGGCAACGCCAGTCATGGCGCCGTAGCCGCCCGGCGAAGCGAAGCCCGAAGGAACCTGCACGTCCGCATGATGGAGGGTGAGGCCGATACTGCCACGGCGACCGAGAGCTGATTCAGGGCGTCAGCGACGGCTGCGGGTGGCGTTGTCACGTCGGCGTTTGTCGCGCCAATCAACCGCAGAGAGGTAGACCACCCCGCCTGTGACAAAAAGCAAAAGGGCCGAGGCCACCCAGGCGAGCAAGGTGGAAGAACTGGGGAGAACCTCAGAAATTGATGCTGCCATCACCGTTGCGTCCCCAGACCGTCATGGCAATTGAAAAGGTGAAGATGGCAGCAAGGGAGGCCCAACCCAAGGTGATCAGCATGAGGCAGCTCTGCAATGGGGGCCAGTGTACCTAGGTTGGGGACCACCGGCTCGCCATGCTGGCCATGAGTAACACGCCCACCTTGACCCCCGAGCGCACCCAGGAACGGGAACAGCTGCGCCAGCCCTATCCCCATTTCCGGGTGATCGTGCTCAATGACGATTTCAATACCTTTCAGCACGTCGTCGACTGCCTGGTGCGCCATATCCCTGGCATGGTGCCCGATCGGGCCTGGGAGTTGGCGCATCGCATCGACAGCCAGGGTTCCGCCGTGGTCTGGAGTGGTCCCCAGGAACAAGCCGAGCACTACCACCAGCTGCTGGGCGCCGAGGGGCTCACCATGGCCCCTCTAGAGCGCGCCTGAGCCGCCAAACACCATGGGCCGCGTGGTCATCACCCACAGCACCTATCTCGAGGGTTTGATTCCCCTGCTCAAGGCCTTGGCGCGTGAAGGGGGGATCGACACGGTGACTCCAGCGGTGATCAGCCGTGTGCGTGGACGCAGTGAAAGCCTGCGATTGCGGGTGTCGACGCCGATCACGGGAGGATTCAAGGTGGTGGCCCGCCGAGGCGCCAGTGCCCAGGAGGTGTTTGTGGTCACCGATTGGGATCGGCAGAGGTTGCAGGAACGTCTGGACCATCTGGCCGGCTGATCAAGGTGGTGGGGGCCGCCCGTTCGTGGACGGCGGTGGCGCTGAAGCGGGCCCAGGGGGCGCCATCGCGGAACCAGCCGTCACCGCCCATCGGCACCAGGTCGTCGGGCTCCAGCCCCCAGCGCTGGGTCAGGTAGGTGCGACAGGCCTCCAGATCAAGGGGATGGGGCCCCACCTGGACCACCGCGAAACGCAGGGCGCTGATGCGCAGGATGCCCGCCTCGGATTCCTGAATCGATTCGTCGAGCAGATAGGTGCGAAAGGGAGTGGAGGGATCGGTTTCAAGGGGATATTTGCGCAGATAAAGCTCTCGGGCCCTGGGAAACACAGGACCCGGGGCGCGGCTTAACAAGTGCTCAAAAGCCTGCTGAAAGGTGGGCGGCTCAGCGTTCACGGGCGACGCGACATCGGGCGGGATCTTGGCAGAAGACCGGGGAGGGGTTCGGTGATCTGTGAATGCGTTGCAACAACGTTGCCCGAGCTCGGGGAATGTTGGTTGGGGTCAGCGAATGGTGATTGGGTTCAGCGAACCGTGGTTGGGTTCAGCGAACCGTGGCTGGACAATTGGCTCGCAGGCTGCGGGCCATGGCCGCCTCCGGGGCAGGACCGGCGTTCCGCCAGGGCCCAACGGAGGCGGGGGGCTGGCTGAGGACCGCACCCTGGGGCGAGAGGCTGCGGCTGCCGAGCTCACGGCGCAGCAGCTCACCGGAACGGCAATCAAAGGCCAACTGGGACAGCACCTCCAACCGGGTGGTCGGCCCATTGCCCATGGGGAGGCGATCAAGGCGTCCCAGCAGATAACCGACCTGCACCTTGCCGGCACCGATCGACTGAAAGGAGTTCTCGATGCCCCCTGGGGGCAGCAACACGCAAACGGAGACCGGCCGTTGCTGCACCCAGCCAGTGCCCTGACGCACCGTGGCGGTGGGGCCCGTTTGGGGCCGACATTGGCTGGCCCAGTTCCAGGGCAGGGGCTGGGGCAACTCCTGGGCCCCACCGGCCGGGGCCAGAGCCAAGATCAGAGCCGTGCCAACCCCAGCACCCATCAGGACATTCAAGGGCCGGCAACCAGGCAGGGTCCGGTCCCTAAAGGGGGAGCGCATCAGAAGGGTAGGGGGCTCAAAAGGGTGGACCGCGGTGCCGTCTTGCCCCAGTGTTCGACCTGGAGGAACCAGAAGGGGGATCAAGGGCGGGGCGTCGTTTCCAGCTCAAGGCCGACTTACGTTGCCGTCGCTGCAGACCCCCCATGTCGAAAGGGAGTCAGATCAGAAACTGTGAAAGGCAGTCACCAACACAGCAGTCCGAAATCACTCTAAAGGAAGCTTCGTGGCCTCGCTCGGCCAGATCGAGCGCACCTCCTGAAGCCTCTCGCTGGCCTCCAGTCGCAGCGCCTCGGGCGTGGTGGATCGCAACAAGATGGTGATGTGGCCCAATTTGCGGCCGGGAAGGCTTGGGCTTTTGCCGTACCAATGCAGGTGGGCGTCGCCCAGGGCCGCCAGGGCCCGGCAATCGTCCTCATCGCGGCCTTCAGCGCCCTCCCGTCCCAGCAGGTTGACCATCAACGCCCCGGGCACCAGGGGTTCGGGAGATCCCATCGGCAACAGGGCCGCCAGACGCAGTTGCTGGCCAAACTGACTGCAGGCACAGGCCTCAATCGTGTAGTGACCCGAATTGTGGGTGCGGGGCGCGATCTCATTGACCTGCAGACCGCCGGGGCCATAGAAGAATTCAATCGCCAGCAGGCCGACATAGTCGAGGGCGGTCAACAGGGAGGCGGCGATGTTGCGGGCGAAGGCCTCGACGGCGTGGTTGACGGGTGCCGGAAACAGCACCCAGTCGCAGACCTGGTGTTGCTGATGAGTTTGAACCAGGGGGTAACAAACCACGTTGCCCCCCTGATCGCGGGCGGCGACCAGGGCGAGCTCCATCTCGAAGGCCACGCTCTCCTCCAGCAGCCAGCCCGCCGGATCAACGGCCGCCAGCAGGGATTCGAGGGCCTTCTGATCGGGAATCGGCACCGTGCCCTTGCCGTCGTAACCGCCACGGCTGCTTTTGGCCATGAGCGGGAAGCGGAAGCCCTTCGGCAGCTCAGGGCGCCGCTGCCGGGGCGCCGCCACAGCCGCTTGCGGTGGGCCAACGTAGCCCTGGGTCGATTCCGGGGCCTCCGGGGGCGGTGGAGGCGGCTCGAGAACCTGTTCTAAGGGACACCATCGCGGTGTCGGCAACGCAAGCCGCTCCAGCAATTCGCGCTGGCCGCGTTTGCTCATCAACGACTCCAGGGAGCCCAGGTCGGGGAGGAAGCGCACGCCGGCCTGGCGCAGGGCGGCCAGGGCCTCAAGCGGCACCCACTCATTTTCAAAGGTGATGACCTGGCAGCGCTGGGCCAACTCGGACGTGGCCGTTACGTCATCGAGAGGCGCCAGGATGACGCTGCTGGCCAGGGGGACGGCCGGATCGGTGGCGCTGGCGGCCTGCAGATGCAACTGGAGCCCCAGTCCCGGGGCCTCCTGCGCGAGCATCAAAGCCAGCTGGCCGCCCCCCACCACGCCAACGGAGGCCACCGCATCAGGGGACAGGGAGGCTGGGTCTGGGCTGTCCTGCACCTTGGCCTGGCGGCAATCTCCCCATGATGTCGCCTGACCGGCGCCAGGATCGCCGAGCGCTTGCCGACCGGATGGGCGCTCAGCCAACGAAGCGATCACCGCTGACCAACGAACGCAGCAGGCTGAGGAGCAACACCAGCACGAACAGGGCCAATCCGACCGTGCAGGCGTAGCTGATATCCAGCTCGCTGAAGGCCAGGTCGTACACGTAATAAACAACAGTGCGGGTGGCGTCGGCGGGCCCGCCCTGGGTCATCAGAAAGACCTCCTCAAACACCTTGGTGGCGCCGATGGCGGCAATCACCGCCACCAGGGCCACATAGGGAGCCATCAGGGGCAAGGTGATGTCGAGATGGCGTCGCCAGCCGTGGCTGCCATCGAGGGATGCGGCCTCGTAGAGCTCGGCGGGAATGCCCTGCAGCCCCGCCAGAAAGATCACCATGTAATAGCCAAGGCCTTTCCAGAGGGTCACCAGCATCACGGCGGGCAAGGCCAGGGCCGGCAGGGTCAGAAAGCCGATCGGGGTGAAGGCCGGGCCCAGCCAGGCCCCCAACCAGCCATTGATGAGACCGTTTTCGGCATAGAGCCAGCGGAAAGCAATCGCCGCCACCACCAGCGACACCAGCACCGGCGTGTAGAAGGCGCCACGAAACAGGGCCATGCCGGGCAGGGGTTGGTTGACCAGCACGGCCAGGGCCAGGGAGCCCAACACGATCGGCGGCACGATGCCGATCAGATACAAAAAGGTGGTGACCATGACGCGCCGCAGCATCGGATCGGCGATCAGGCGCCGCAGGTTCGCCGCGCCGACGAACTGCAAGGGCTCGCCGAGATCGAGGCCGGTGCGGCTGAAGGCCATCACCAAAGCCAGCAACGCCGGAATCAGCACCGAGATCGCCAGCAGGATCAGGGCCGGGGTCAGGAAGGCCCAGGCGGTGAGGCTGCTGGCACCGGTGCTGGAGGGGGATTGGGGCTGGGACTCGGGCATCGGACCATTGTCAGTCAGTACGAGCAGCAGCTGCTTGAGCACCGCAGCCACCGTCGCTCCAGCTGGTGCAACACAAAGCATCGATCTTGACTTGTACGGCAATTTGCCGTATGTTAAACATAGGGAAATAATTTATGGCCACCGAACAAACCTCACGACTCGAAGCACGTCTACCCGCAAACATCTATGCCACCCTGAAACGGGCGGCGGAATTGCAAGGGCGCAGCCTCACTGATTTCGTCGTCAGTGCCGCCCACGATGCGGCACTGCGAGCCATTGAGGAGCAAGCCATCCTCCGCTTGAGCGCAGAAGATCAGCAGCGTTTTGCTGAAGCCCTGATCCAGCCACCAGCCCCGAACACCGCCCTGAACGAGGCCAAGCGACTGCATCTGAAGAATGTTGAGGTTCGGTGACGCGCTTCGTTTCAGAGGCCCTCGCCAAGCACGAACGGGCTGGTTTCTGTAGCGGCCATGACCGCATTGACCGCTACTTCCGCGAGGCGGTTTCTCAGGACGTCAAGCGCGGCTACGCCGCCTGCTTTGTCTTGATCGAACGCAGCAGCGGCAAGGTGGCGGGCTTCTACACGCTTTCAGCCCACAGCATCCCACTGAACGATGTTGACCAAGAACTGGCCAAGAAACTGCCGCGCTATCCCAGTGTTCCCGTTGTATTGATTGGCTGGATGGGCAGGGACCTGGCTTTCCGAGGGGCAGGGGTCGGCAGCATGCTGCTTTATGACGCCATCCATCGCGTGGCCAAGGCGCCGATCGGGGCCTACGCGATCTGCGCCGATGCCATTGACGAGGACGCCACTGCCTTCTACACGAAGCACCAGTTTCAACCGCTGGTGAGTCGTCCGCAGACGCTGTTCCTGCCGATGAAGACAGCCCAGGACCTGGTTAGCGGCTTAGGACCTCCCTTCAACCCCAGTATTGAGACAATGTAGGTACGTTAACAAGTGGGTCAAGGGTCCGATTCCTAGTCGTAGCCATGGATATATATTGCAGAAATCGCTTGGTGTTGCTGGGGTCAGCTTGACTGCCTGGAGGTGGTTCATGGAAAGCGGCAGGAGCTGCGCGGTGGTTCACGGAAACCACCCAAGTAGCATTAGATTGACCAACTGAGCTAAAGCACGCACATGTTATTCATAATAAGTCAGGCCAACTGCTCGATTTCACCCGTTAGACAAACCGATCTGGTATCTCAAGGATTTCTTGAGACAAAGCCTCTTGAAGAGTGGTTTGCAAGCAGCAGCGATATATTGGGTAGAAGATTAATCTGGATCGCGAGACAAGACTGGGCTACCGATTCGGACAGATCCGATCTCATTGCAATCGACAACAATGCTGAGTTGGTTATCGTTGAGCTTAAGCGAGGTCATGTTGGCACTTCAGCATTTACTCAAGCATTCAATTATGCATCACAATACGCAATGCTTTCTCATGACGAGGTCATACAACGCTTTCTTGAGAATTGTGGGCGCACGACTCAGACCCCGCTACGTTCTATTGCTGCAACAGAGATTGAAGCAAAGCAGATTTTCACCGATCTAACTGGGTTTTCCGAAGTCAATAAAAGCCAGGTTCTGATACTTATAGGGACTTCTTTCGACCCACGTGTCCTTAGTATGTGTGATTATCTTAATCGTGCCGTTGGCGCAGATGGAACTGTTAGCGCAGAGTGCTGGAAAGCATCCCTGTTTTAAGATGAAGATAGATGTTACTTACAGCTTGTCCAACTTTTGCCAACCCCGGATTTACAATTGCAGATTGAGGAATTGAGGGAGGAGAGAAGGGCAACTAGATACAAGCGTGATTTGCATAGGATCAGTTTTATGACTGAATTCAAAGGGAGAGCCCGCTTGCAGGGTCTTGTGATCAGCGCCAAGCGCGGCCAGTCATATGAGTGCAACGTAGAAGTAGAAAATCAGCCGCCTATCCGCGTCGCAATACATAAAAGCCTTATGTTACATATTCCGAATGGTGGAGAATACAAGATCAACACCCTTGAATCAGGGAAAATAACCGACAATGGTTCTTCGTTGATTTACTGCTTCGATCCCGTTACATGGGCAGACGACCATGCGAGGAATACCGCCGTGGATCATCTCTTGTCATTAATCAAGGGTGTGATTTCAGGGCTCTAATATAGCTATTAACATGTGTATTTATCATAAAACTCTACTCAACTTATTTCTCTATTGCCGCTAAGTAATGGCAGCATTAGTTAACATTGTTCTACTGCGATCATGAGAGTGTCGTGAACTTTTCCCAATCGATCGAGGCGGCATGTAGACCCGTCCAGAACGAAATTATCTCGTTACACGCACGTTGGCATCAGTGGAAGATTCTGTTTGCGACAGATCAGGCGAGCGTTGATATTTTTAATCAGACAGCGCCCTTCTTCTTCGCGGAAGTACAGCAGGTGCTAGTACCTGCTGTCATCATCGGCATATCCCGTCTCTTTGATCCCGCCAGCATGGGAAAGAACGAGAATGCTTCGCTATTGTGGGTACTGGACGCCGTTAAGCGCGATGGTCGCGCAGTCTTGGCAGACAGACTTGAGGAAGTCCTAGTATGTGTCATGCCGCAGATTGAAGCTGCACGAAAACACCGCCACAAGCGGATTGCTCACAATGACAGGGCCACATTCCTCAGTTCAGATCGCAGTGTTTTGCCTGCCATTACAGATACCGATATTTCTCTTTTGCTCGCATCAGCAGAGAAGTTTCTGAATCTTGTAACGGTCGAGTACGGCGACACGCAGACAGTTCTGGATTATCTGGATCCTTCTGGTGACTCGGCGGCACTCGTGAGGCATCTTGATCACTCAATCCAGTTCCGAGAACTGTACTTTGAGATGGAGAACGCCGGAACTGATGGATCTTTGCGCTGGTAAGAGGGCAAATAATTAAACTCAGGTTGCTGCTGACAATGCAAACCGCATTTTGTGAGCAGACATAGGTTTTTTTGGTCACATTGCAGGAGAACCACGTTGCGTTATGTGGGGCCTTGAAATTGCACCGCCAAGCCCTCCAATAGACTCGTAACATTAAACGCCATTTGGCCAGATCTCGAAGATCGCACATGAATGAACATGAATCCAGGGCCCATAGCCTTCTTGCACGGCTCAGATACCTCTCGATGCGACTCGAAGGCGAGTTCTTCCATCTGCAGCCCGACCTAGATTCGAACGGCAAGGTCACTAGTCTTGCCCTCTGCTCTATACTCAATGAGGCAGTTAATCTCCAGGAGTCTGTTTTCCCTGCTCCTTTCTGGCACTCGATCAATGCATGGGGTCTTGCCCAGACATGGGAGTGGAATGACGTAGAAATCCGGTTCACCTGGTGGCCAGTCTGTGCAACCCTTCGGCCATTTCATTATTCGCTTGAAGGGACCCTAGAGATCGGAGGGCGAGAGGCAAACAACGCCGTCAAGCATCATGGAGCATTGGCGACACTTAATGACGCGGTTCAAGCCTGCGCGGCGACCTGGTTTCTCGTCATGGAGAGAGCGCGTGAAGTAGGGGTCTTCCTCGGAGATACCGACGGGGACCGATTGTTTAGCATATTCGACTGTTACGACCTGATAGATTCGCGCGGGAACGGTTACGGCGACATCATCTGCAGGCCGCTTCCGAACCAGATGAGCTATCCCCGTGTACGTGGACCTTCAGAGATACCACATGCACAGGCTGCGTACGAGCGACGCTACTTGAATTGGAAGAAGTGACCGCAAGGATGCATCGAGAGCGACCACACAACCAGCGGTTGAAGGGAGAGTAAGGTAGCACTTGAGTGAAACTACTGAACTGGCAAGTTGGACCCTACAAAATCCATGACTCTAGATGACGTTAAAGACATTATTCGCAAAGATGCTGATCAGAATCTTCGGTATAGTCGGTTTCTTAAATTGTTAGAACCAGAGATCGACAAGGCTAATATGGATCCCAACTGGGATCTATGGTATTTTTCGCACAATACAACTTTCTGCATAGACTCAGCGAAAATTATTCGTGATGAGATATTAGAATGCGAGGCACAATACAAAACTAAACAGCAGGATAAAAATGCGGATGTTGAATTCACTTTTATTGACTTAAGGCGAAAGTTTGCAGCTTGCTGTATGTTTCTGTATGCAACGCTCGAATCTTTTGCGCACGAAGTTAATATTTTCTACGAATGCAAACGCCCACGACGCGACGTGAAAATCTCGACAATAGCGGCTGAATTATGTCAAGGTAAAACTCTGAAAAATCACCTGAAGAAGATTAATACCAGTCGAGCTGACGACACCGATCAAGACATTAAGTTACTTATTGAGTATCGAAATGCGATAGTCCACGGATATGTGTTTCCAATTAGCGGCACTTCCGACGGATTATTTTTAACCAAAGCACCGCGCCAAATATTTACTTATAACTCGCATGATTTTGAGTTGTTCTCGTTCAGCGGACGCATCTACGATAAAATTTTTAACTTTATTGTCGACGGCTGGAAATGTTTTTCTAGCGACGAATTGGGGCAGCCTCGTGAAATTGGTCAACATAACATCTAACCAGATCGTGGTTCAGAGCTTGTATCGATATATTGGAGGGTGTACTGAATAGTGCGATGGCCGAGCCATTCCTAAATGAGGCGGGTGTTTGCGCCCTGAACAGGGAGTCCACCGCTGGAGATTGCCACCTGCAGCCCAGCTCGCCCGGCAGGTGCACGCGCAGAACCCAGCCGAAGGGCTTAGTATTTTTTTCCTACAGTCATTTACTCCAGCTCAAGCCATTGCGGAGAATGTGCGATGCAATCAGCTGAAAAGCTTTCCATCACCTTGCCGCCGGAAATGGCTAGCTTCATCCGCCAGAAGGTGGCATCTGGCTTCTATGGCTCCAACAGCGAGTTCATCCGCGAGGCCCTGCGCGGCCTGATGGAGCGGGAGCGCCGTCTGGAGCGGCTCGACGGGGCCATCACCCTGGGCCTGGCCGACGCCGAAGCAGGGCGGGTGCAGGAGATTGAGGCGGTGCGCCGGGAGCTGCGTGGTGCAGCCGCTGAGAGCACTGCTGCCTCATGAGGGTGGTGATCACCGCGGCGGCGAAGGCCGATCTTCTCGCCATTCGCCGCGCTATTTCGCCCACAACAACAACCCCACCCGGGCCGTCAGCTGCACCGAAGAGCTACTGGATCGCAGCCAGGCTCTGACCGACACCCTCAGAGCCTACCCCTTGCTGCCACGCTACGAGAGTTTCGGGATTCGCCGCTGCTTCCATGGTGATGACTTGATTTTTTACCGCCTGCAGCCGGAGCAGATTCAGGTGATCCACATCCTGCAGGGCGCACAAGATATCGAGGCGCTGTTGTTTTACCCCCCCTGAACCACCGCCCGGAGGACTTCAGGGATTCACAGCTCAGAATCCGCCTCTGGAGTTTGATTCAGGAGGGCAAGAAAGGTTTGAAGCCGGGCTCGATTGGTGTCTGAGGAATCGAGCTGGACTCGGGCGGAATGCACAG
>JBEIVL010000049.1:0-10146 GCA_040373885.1 Aphanothece sp. | reverse complement strand
CGTCAATCCATAAGTCAAACGGGTGATTCTCAGACTGCGTCTTTGCGGGGCTGCACGTTGAAGTCATTCATGGTCTGATCCCTTGCCCCCTGCCCCCTCCACGGACCTGGTGCGGCAATACCTGCGGGACATCGGCAAGGTGAATCTGCTGACCCCGGAGGAGGAGGTCACCCTCGCCCGCCAGGTCCAGCGCCGCGAGCACCTTCTGGCCCAGCAGAGCCGCCCCGAACGGGACAAGCCCCTTTCGGAGGCGATGCTCGACCAGTTGGCCCAGCACTGCGGCCTCAAGGTCTCGGAACTGCGTCTGGCGCTGCACCAGGGCCGGCGCGCCAAGGAGCGCATGATCCAGGCCAACCTGCGGCTGGTGGTGGCGGTGGCCAAGAAATACCAGCAGCGGGGCCTGGAGCTGCTCGATCTGGTGCAGGAGGGCACCCTGGGACTGGAGCGGGCTGTCGAGCGCTTCGATCCCACCCGGGGCTTCCGCTTCAGCACCTACGCCTATTGGTGGATCCGCCAGGGAATCACCAGGGCCATCGCCAGCCAGAGCCGGGCCATCCGTCTGCCGGTGCACATCACCGAAAAACTGAATCGCCTCAAGCGGGCCCAGAGGGACCTCTCCGCCCGCTTCGGTCGCAGCCCCAACGTGTCCGAGCTGGCCGTCGAACTGGGCGTCAGCGAGGGCATGGTGCGGATGATCATGCAGCGGCAGCCCCAGGCCATCTCCCTGGATCTGCCCGTCGGCAAGGGGCAGGACAGCGACCTGCGCGATCTCCTGGAGGATCACCACCCCACCCCCGAGCAGGTGCTGACCCGGGCCCAGCTCCGGGCCGATCTGATGGCCCTGCTCGAAGAGCTCAGCAGCCGCGAGGCCTGCGTCATCCGCCTGCGCTTCGGCCTGGAGGACGATGCCCCCCGCACCCTCACCGAAATCGGCGAACAGATGTGCATCTCCCGCGAACGGGTTCGCCAGATCGAAGCCAGCGCCCTGGTCAAGCTGCGGCAACCGCAGCGGCGCAAACGGATGCGGGACTACCTCGGCAGCTTCGAATAGATCACTCAGGTCGTTCACTCAGGGCACTTCAGGCCAATCGAAACAGGCCTGGACGTCCCCTGGGAACGGGTCCCCTTCCCCCTGGGACAAGGCCTAGGTTGAGGCCCTGATTCCTCGATTCCAACGCCCCATGGCCCCCAGCGCTCCCGCGATCGACATCGGCATCCCCGAAGCCCAACGCCACCAGATCGCCGAGGGACTGGGTCTGGTCCTGGCGGACTCGACCGTGCTTTACGCCAAGACCCATGGCTTCCACTGGAATGTCACCGGTCCGATGTTCAACACCCTGCACCTGATGTTCATGGGGCAGTACACCGAACTCTGGACCGCCCTCGATGCCATCGCCGAGCGCATCCGCGCCCTGGGGCTGCCGGCCCCCTATGGCGGTGCCACCTACGGCCGCCTCTCCACCATTCCCGAAGCCGTCGGGATCCCCGCCGCCCTGGACATGGTCAAGGAGCTGGTGGAGGGCCACGAGGCGGTGGCCCGCACCATCCGCAACGTCTTCCGCATCGCCGATGAGGCCGGCGACCAACCCACCGCCGATCTGCTCACCCAACGCCTGCAGATCCACGAGAAGACGGCCTGGATGCTGCGCAGCCTGCTGGAGGACTGAATCGCCGCACCATCAAGGCAGGGGTGGCATGCGCGGGTGGGCCCTTGCTGGATCCTCCGGCTCCGAACTGGGGGATGATCCAGGGTCAGTGAGCGCCCCGCCTGACTTGATCTCTCCCCGTTGACCCTTCGCCGCTCCGGCTTCGCCGGCGGGCTCCAACCAGCCGCTGCCCAGCAGGGGAGCCAGCAGGCGATTCAACCCATGGGACAACTGCTCCAGCTCCCCAACCGTTCGCTGCAGGGGAGATCGCACCTGCTGCAACGTCGCTGTGGCCTCCCGGGCCGTGGTCTGGGCTGCCAGCGCAGCGCCACCGGCCTCAGCCAGGGTGCGTCGCAGCTGCGGAGCGGACTGACGCGTCTCGCGCCTGACGGTGGTGGCCAGGTGATCCACCTGGCCCAGGCTCTGGCGCACCCGGCCCAGGGTGGGTTTCAGCTCTTGCCCCGTCTGGGCACTGAGGCGATCCACGGAGGCCATTGTGCCGCGAAAAGCCCCGAGCGTGCGGGGCACATCGGCGCTGGCCAGGCGCCGCGTCTGCTCCAGGGTCAGATCCACCTGCCGCTTGCTGGCCATCAAACCGGCGATCAGGGTGCGGCCATCCAGCGATGGCTCGTAGGGCAGGGCCAGAACGCCCTGGGCCGAGGGCGTCACTCCAGGGGCTAGGGGCCGGGGGTCGATGCCGATGTAGTGGTCCCCCACCAGGCCCTCCTGCCCCTGAAACGCCCGGCTGCCCGGGCCGATCAGCCGCCGATAGCGCTGCTCCAGCGCCAGGCTCACCAGCACGGAGGCATCGGGCTGCAAGCTCAAACGCTCCAACCGCCCGACCGGCATCCCTGAGAGACGCACCTCCATGCCGGAGCGCAAACCATCGGCGTTGAATGTGCGCAGCTCGACCGCGAAGCGAGGCTCACCCCAGTGCTTCTCGCGGGCCAGGGCCAACAATGAGGCCGCCGCCAGCAGCACGCCAGTCAGCAGAAACAACCCCGTCCCCGAAGTCTCCCGCTTCATTGGGACCGACCCAGGCGAAGCGGATCGATCGCCAAAATCCAGAACAGCTTGAGCAAAAGCACCATCAGCAGGGCGTGAAGGATGCCATCGCCGACGATGTTGGCCACCGTCCGCCTCCGGGCAATGCCCACAAGGGTCTCACGCAGACACCAGGTGGCTCCGGCCACCAGAAACACGGCACAACGCAGCATCGCCCGCACCAGATCGGACCACTCCAACCCGCCCAGCAGCTCCGACATCTCCCCGAGAAAATCAGCGCGGGGCGAGGCCGCCACCCCACTGATCAGGCTCACCACCAGGAACTGCAGCATCAGGAACAAGGCCAGGGGCAGCGCCGTCATCACGACGGTCCGCCAGGCCTGCCGCCCCTCCACCTCAATGCGCTGCACCCAATCCGGGGTGAGGCGAACGATGGCCACCATGGCCACCAGCATCGGCCCGAACACCTGCAGCACCATCAGCATCAGCACCTCAACACTGAAGCGACTGGTCTGGGCCAAGGCCTCGCTCATCAGCCGCACTACGCCGGTGCCCACCACGGCGCCACTGAGCAGCACCGGCACACTGCAGCGTTGACCATCCCGATCCACCAGAACCAGAAAGGCCCCCAGGGGGCGCAACAAGGAAACCATCGGCCTGGGCATGGGCCATGGTTGCCCAAGGACCCTGCCCCCGCAAGACCTGTAAACCGCTCCGACGGCGCCAAAGCCCTTCGCTTAAAGTCAAGGATCGCCGGTGTTGCCATGCCCTCCTCCTCCGCCCCATTAGCGCCAGGCGCGAGGGCAGGGCACCGCAGCAAACATGTCTTTGTCACCGGGGGGGTGGTCTCCAGCATCGGCAAGGGCATCGTCGCGGCCAGCCTCGGCCGACTGCTCAAGTCCCGGGGCTATAGCGTTTCGATCCTGAAGCTGGATCCCTATCTCAACGTTGATCCGGGCACCATGAGCCCGTATCAGCATGGTGAGGTGTTCGTCACCGAGGACGGCGCCGAGACCGACCTCGACCTGGGCCATTACGAACGCTTCACCGACACGGCCATGTCGCGGCTCAATAGCGTCACCACCGGCTCGATCTACCAATCCGTCATCAACAAGGAGCGCCGCGGCGATTACGAAGGCGGCACGGTGCAGGTGATCCCCCACATCACCCGTGAGATCCGCGAGCGCATCCACCGGGTGGCGGCCAACAGCGGCGCCGATGTGGTGATCACCGAGA
The DNA here is from genome assembly GCA_040373885.1 of Aphanothece sp. Taxonomy (GTDB): domain Bacteria; phylum Cyanobacteriota; class Cyanobacteriia; order PCC-6307; family Cyanobiaceae; genus Cyanobium. The sequence continues at coordinate 6,259 of JBEIVL010000049.1, read as the reverse complement.
TCGGCGGCACGGTGGGCGACATTGAATCCCTGCCCTTTCTCGAGGCCATCCGCGAATTCCGGGGTGACGTGGGCCGCCATGACCTCGCCTATGTGCACGTCACCCTGCTGCCTTACATCGGCACCTCCGGCGAGCTCAAGACCAAACCCACCCAGCACTCGGTCAAGGAGCTGCGCTCGATCGGCATCCAGCCTGATGTGCTCGTCTGCCGCAGTGACCGGCCCTTCAGCGATGACCTCAAGGCCAAGATCGGTGGCTTCTGCGGCGTCCCCACCCGGGCCGTGATTCCGGCCCTCGATGCCGACAGCATCTATGCCGTGCCCCTGGCGATGGAACAGGAGGGACTGTGCCGCCAGGTGCTCGATGTGCTGGACCTGCCGGACCACGACAGTGACATGGCCCGCTGGGCCGAGCTGGTGCGCAAACTGCGCAGTCCGGGGCCGGCCGTGAGGGTGGCGCTGGTGGGCAAATACGTGCAGCTCAACGACGCCTACCTTTCAGTCGTGGAAGCCCTGCGCCACGCCTGCCTTGAGCAGGATGCCAGCCTCGACCTGCGCTGGATCTGCGCCGAACAGATCGAAGAGCAGGGGGCCGATGCTCTACTGCAGGGCATGGATGCGGTGGTGGTGCCGGGGGGCTTCGGCCACCGGGGCGTCGATGGCAAAGTGGCGGCGATCCGCTGGGCCCGGGAGCAGAGAGTGCCCTTCCTGGGGCTCTGCCTCGGGATGCAGTGCGCCGTGATCGAATGGGCCCGCAACCTGGCCGGCCTGACGGGAGCCACCAGCACCGAACTCGATCCCGCCACGCCCCATCCCGTCATCGCCCTGTTGCCCGAGCAACAGGATGTGGTCGATCTCGGCGGCACCATGCGTCTGGGGGTCTATCCCTGCCGACTGACGCCCCAAACCCTGGGAGAGCGACTGTATGGCGAAGCGGTGGTCTACGAACGCCATCGGCATCGCTATGAATTCAACAACGCCTACCGCAATCTTTTCGTAGCTTCGGGGTATCAAATCAGTGGCACATCCCCCGATGGCCGCCTCGTTGAACTCATCGAACTGCAGGACCACCCTTTCTTCACCGCCTGCCAATACCACCCCGAATTCCTCTCACGCCCCGGCAAACCCCATCCCCTGTTCCGGGGGCTGATTGAGGCCGCGCAGGACCAGGAAAAAAACCGTTGTTCTGCGGCGTCGATTGAGGCCGAAATGCTCACAGCTTCGCCAGCGTGACCCATCGGCCCACAGGAGTACAAGCTCCCCAAACCCACGAACCCAATCACCGGATGGCGTACTCAGAGCGAATCCAAGGGCGAATTGCCGTCGCGGATCCGAGCCATCCCTGGCCTTCCTGGTTTTGCGATGGCCAGAGCTGGCACAGAAGAATGAGAAAGTAGAGGATGTGGAAGGAATCGCGACGTTTTGAAACCCAGCGAGACGTCTGTCGAGCCCCCCACCCCATCGCTGCACCCCCTCCCATTCCCTCAAATTCGTGAGCGGCGATTGCCCTTCCTGGCCATCTCCGCCTCTACCCCCGCCCGTGGATCCAAGCTCAAGCCCACCCAGCCTGCCCGTTGTGGAAACCTTCCACTCCCTGCAGGGGGAGGGACTCCATGCCGGTCGCAGCGCCTTTTTCATTCGCCTGGCCGGCTGCTCCGTGGGATGCCCGTGGTGCGACACCAAGGGCTCCTGGCCGATGGCCGCCCACCCCAGCGTGGCCGTGAGCGCCCTGGCGGAGCAGGCCCGCCAAGCCCAGCTCGCCGGTGCGGCCTTCACGGTGATCACGGGAGGCGAACCCCTCCACCACAACCTTGATGCCCTTTGCCAGGGCCTCAACGCAGCCCTCCCGGATCTGCCCATCCACCTGGAAACCAGCGGCGTTGATCCCCTCAGTGGCCGCTTTGATTGGATCACCCTCTCCCCCAAACGCCACCGGCCGCCGCGGCAGCAGGCACTGGCCGCCTGCCATGAACTCAAGGTGGTGGTGGGTGACAGGGACGACCTGGCCTTCGCCGAGGCCATGGCCAGCGCCGCCGATGAGGCCCGTCGCCCGGAGTCGGGTGCCCCCCCCATTTTGTTGCTGCAACCCCTCTGGAAAAGCTCCGTGGGCCAGGAGCTGGCGATCGCCCACGTACGCCGGGATTGCCGTTGGCGCCTCAGTCTACAAAGCCATAAATGGCTCGGGGTTCGTTAATGGTTAGCGCAAACCTAACCCTCGGAGGCGCGGGGCCTAGGGGCCCAATGGAGCACCTGCTGGGGATAGGGCATCTCAATACCATGATCACGGAAGGCATACCAAATAGCCCGCCGTAGCTCCTTAGAAATGCTCCCTTTGGTCAGCGGATCTGCCATTGAAAATTCAAGCTCATAATCAATCGCCGAATCCCCGAAATTCAACACATAAGCTTTCGGGGGCGGCAGGCTCAATACCCTTGGATTGGCCTTTGCCGTGGCCACAAGCAAGGCAATCACGTCATCCGGCTCATGTTTATAGTCAGCTCCAACTGTCACAGTACTGCACCTTAGTGCCTTGGTTTCCCCCGTAAAAGTGGTCGTGGTATTAGTAAAAAACGTCTGGTTGGGAACCACCAGTTCGGCATTGTCGCTGGAGCGAAGCAACGTGGAGGCCCGCAAACCCAGATTTTTCACTTCACAGGCAACCCCGTCCACAATCAGCACCTCGCCAGGACGCACTGAGCCTTCAAACAGCAACCAGATCCCACTGACGAAATTGGAGAAGACCTCCTTGATGCCGAAGCCCAGGCCCACGGAAAGACCACCGGCCATGGCCGCCAGTGCGTTGCCATTGAGGCCGACCATGCTGGACATCCAGACCAGGCCCAAGCCGATCAGCAAATAGCGCACGATCAATTCAAGGGCCTTGCGGTTTCCCGGGGTCATGCCCATCAACTTCGAAGCCGTGGCCCCTGTCAGAAACGCCGGCAGCTCGGAGAGCATGACCACGAAGTACGGCAGGGTCAGCAACAGACCGAGATCGCCGACCGTGAACTTCTCACCGAACAACCGCATCAGCGGAATGGCGCCGAAACTCTCCAGGTTGTCAAGCTTGCCAATGATGGCCACCAGGGCCACAACAGCAAACAAAGGGCGGATGGCCCGCTGGAAAAAAGCCTCCACCTCCTGGGAGTTGTGATTGCGGCGCAGCAGCAGACGCAGAATTTCCACACCAATCCAGACCGCCAACAACTGGGCCGCCAGGGCCACCAATCCGGACGGCATTCCCAACAGACCCATCACCCAGACGGCCAACCCCAGGGCCGCCAGCCAACCGAGTTCGATAAAAAGGAGCGACCAACTCCCCGGGGAAAACCGGCGATGGCGCAGCCCCAAACGGGAGAGCAGAAACAGGCCAGCGATCACCGCGGCCTGCGCCAGGAGAGAAAAACGCCCCAGCAGGCCGATCCAACCACCAAGCTCGAAAAGGAGCTGATTCATCGTTTCGTACCTGTGTTAAGAGCAGCGGCATTAACCTCGCCCTGGAAACTGAGTTGCTCAATGGCCTTCAAAACCTCTTCTGGTTTCGCCTCGCCATAGATGTTTTGTTTGAGAATGGGCCGAAGTGAATCAGCCAGCTTGTTGATGCGCATGCCCTCATGGAAACTGGGAATGATGGAGTTATTCAAACTCCTTTCCATCACAGGTAAATAAGCCGAATCCTTCAAGGGAAGCACCACATTCTGATTGACGGGCATGTTTCCCACCGCCTTGGCCACCAAGGCATTTTGGGTGTACTCATTGAGTACAAACAAGGCAAAACGCTCGGCGGCATTGCGCTGGCTGGGTGTCGAATCCCGCCCAAAACTAATCACCAACATTCTGGCGATCGGACGGGCCGGTTCACCATCGGGTCCCCGGGGCAAATCGGCCACAGCCAGATTCGATCCGAGGGATTTCTGCAGGCGACGAATCGCGGTGGCATTGCAGCTGATCCAATCCAGCTGACCCTTCTCAAGACGTGTCACCATTTCATCCGACGTGTCAACGAAAATCACATTGGGTTCCACATTGGCCCGATACAGCCACTGCAACCACGCCAGGACCTCCGCCCTGTCTTCCCCCTGCAGATGGTGGCCCGAATGAGCCACGCGCTTTTCCTCCAGCAGCTGCAAGAGCGGTTGTTGGGCTTTGAAACCGGTGGCCGTCCAGAAGAGCTCCCGCATCTCCAGCGGCAGCCCCATCTTCTGACCGCCGTTGGCTTGGCGCACCAATTGGTCCAGGGTGCGCGGAGGTGAAGGAACACGGCTTCGGTTGAAGCAGGCCACGGTGGGCTGCACCAGCAGGGGCAGGGCCTGAAAGTGATTGCCCTGGCGAAAACGACCAAGAAAATGGACCCGCAGGGGGTCGAGTTCAGCCGGCTCGAGGGAACTGGGGATGGACAGCTTTTCCTTGGCCAGCTCATAGGCGGCCGGCACCCGGGTGATCACCAGATCCGGGGCTGCGCCAAGAGCCGAGCGGGACTGCATCACGGGCAGCACCTGATTTTCGGAGGTCAGCCGCAGGTGCATTCTCACCTGAGGGTTGACCCGCATGAATTCATTGGCCAGATCCTGGGTCAGCCGTTCCAACTCCGCTCTAGCGAGCTTGTCCTCACCCAACCCAGCCGAGAGGAGCAAGTTGAGATTTTCGGGCGGGTGCAGCCCCTGATTGCAGCCACTGAGCAAAAACGCCAGGCCCACCAGTGGCCCCCACAAGGCAGTCAGTCGTGCCATCAAAAACCCTTCCCAAACCATTCAGGAACCATGTGTCGCATGCAACATTCGCGCAAACCATGATGCGTTCAGGGCTGACCCAGCGCAATCGATGAATCCTTGCAGAGGGGCCATCTGAGACAGGATGCAATGCATCAGGATGCAGTGCAACAGCAAGCAGTGCCATCGAAGCGATTCGAGCATGCCTCTTTCATGCGCGGATGGCTGTCAACGTTTCGCCATTGGTCACTTCCGCCCGGCGCCACGCAATCATGGTTTGACCCTGCCCAAATCTGTTGGCCACCGCCATCGTCCTGCTCTCGGGGGGTCTCGATTCGTCCACAGCCGCAGCCCTGGCCCTCGAAGCCGGATACAACCTGATCGCGCTCTCCTTCGACTATGGCCAGCGCCATCGCCGTGAACTAGAAGCGGCCCAACACCTCAGCCAGCATCTGGGCCTGAACGAGCACCACACCATCGCTGTCAACCTGGCCGCCTGGGGGGGCTCGGCCCTCACCGATCCAACCCTGGCTGTACCCAACACTGGCGTGATCGAAGGCACGATCCCCTCCACCTATGTGCCCGGCCGCAACACAGTGTTCATCGCCCTGGGGTTGAGCCTGGCCGAGGCCCGCGGCGCCGAACGCCTCGTGCTGGGGGTCAATGCGGTGGATTACTCCGGTTATCCCGATTGCCGGCCCGATTACCTGGACGCCTTTCAGACCCTGGCGGACCTGGCCACCCGCGCTGGACGCGAAGGCCATGGAGCAAAACTCTGGGCTCCTTTGGTGCAGGCCACCAAGCTGGACATCGTCCGTGAGGCCCTGCGGCTGGGAGTTCCCATTGGGGCCACCTGGAGCTGCTACAACGGCGGCGAGCAGCCTTGCGGAGTCTGCGACAGCTGCCGGATCCGCGACGCGGCCCTGAGACAAGCCGGTCGAGCCGATTTGTGTTCCAACGCAGCTGCCAAAAAATAAAAAAAGTTAAGGCACCAATTTTAATCTTTGCGCCAGGCATGGGTAAAAAACCTATCAATTAAGGCTAATTAATGCAAGCAAATTAGAATGAATATTGGAGTATCTTTTTGCAAATGCAGGCACTTTTAAGATCTTGTTTATCAAAGCGCACCCAAGGGCCCCTGGCCCTACCAGGCCTGCTCGTCCTACTTCTCTGCTCCAGTCAACCACCATCTAAGGCAGTCTTGGTCAGTGACAGCAATGGCTTCAGCTCCCCCATCAGCTTCAACTTCGCTGACCAACCCCCGGGCAACACCTATACATCTGGCCCCGTAACCGTTGGGGCAAGTACAGGGGAAACCATCATTTTCACCGGCAGCCCAAACGACGAAATCAAAGACAAACCCGTCATCAGCGCCCCTGCCCCCTTCAATCCCAAATTCCCCAGAATTTATGACATCGATGACAATGGTGAATGGACAGATCCACTCAGCTGGGCTGGCACCAATGATGAAAAAAATTTCATCGAATTTAGCTTTGGTTCGGGTCCAGTTGCCGCTGCCGGTGCCTTCATGAATTATGATCCCGATTATGG
>JBEIVL010000047.1:0-12910 GCA_040373885.1 Aphanothece sp. | reverse complement strand
CTCGCCCATGTTCGAGCGGTTTACCGAGAAGGCCATCAAGGTGATCATGCTGGCCCAGGAAGAAGCCAGGCGCCTTGGTCACAACTTCGTGGGCACGGAGCAAATCCTGCTGGGGTTGATCGGTGAGGGCACCGGCGTGGCGGCCAAGGTCCTCAAGTCCATGGGCGTCAATCTCAAGGACGCCCGGGTTGAGGTGGAGAAGATCATCGGTCGCGGTTCCGGTTTCGTCGCCGTTGAGATCCCCTTCACCCCAAGGGCGAAACGGGTTCTGGAGCTCTCCCTGGAGGAAGCGCGCCAGCTGGGCCATAACTACATCGGCACCGAGCACCTTTTGCTTGGTCTCATTCGCGAGGGCGAGGGTGTGGCGGCCAGGGTTCTGGAAAATCTGGGCGTTGACCTGGCCAAAGTACGCACCCAGGTGATTCGCATGTTGGGTGAAACCGCTGAGGTGGCCTCGGGCGGCAGCGGCAAGGGATCAACGAAGACGCCAACTCTTGATGAGTTCGGCAGCAATCTCACCCAGATGGCGGCCGAGTCCAAGCTTGATCCCGTGGTGGGGCGTCAGAATGAGATTGAGCGGGTGATCCAGATTCTGGGGCGCCGCACCAAGAACAATCCCGTGCTCATCGGTGAGCCAGGAGTCGGTAAGACAGCCATCGCCGAAGGTCTGGCCCAGCGCATCACCCAAGGCGAGGTTCCCGACATTCTCGAGGACAAACGCGTTCTCACCCTGGATATTGGTTTGCTGGTCGCCGGCACCAAGTATCGGGGCGAATTTGAGGAGCGCCTCAAGAAGATCATGGAGGAAATTCGCAGTGCCGGAAATGTGATCCTCGTCATTGATGAGGTCCACACCCTGATTGGAGCCGGCGCCGCTGAAGGGGCCATCGATGCCGCCAATATTCTCAAGCCCGCCCTTGCTCGCGGTGAACTCCAGTGCATTGGAGCCACCACACTCGATGAATATCGCAAACATATTGAGCGAGATGCGGCCCTGGAGCGCCGCTTCCAACCGGTCATGGTGGGCGAGCCTTCCGTGGTCGACACGATCGAAATTCTGCGGGGCCTGCGGGAGCGCTACGAACAGCACCACCGTCTGAAGATCTCCGACGAAGCCCTGATCGCCGCTGCGACCTTGGGTGATCGCTACATCAGTGATCGCTTCCTTCCCGATAAAGCCATCGATCTCATCGATGAAGCCGGTAGCCGCGTGCGCCTGATGAATTCCAAGCTGCCACCCGCCGCTAAGGAAGTCGATCGTCAGTTGCGCGATGTTCAGAAGCAGAAAGAAGAGGCGGTGCGGGATCAGAACTACACCAAAGCCGGTGAATTGCGCGATAAAGAGGTTGAACTTCGCGACCAGATCCGCAGCATTCTGCAATCAAGGCGCGATGAAGAGCCCACGGCCGCTGAAGCCGTTGCTTCAGACAGCGGTGCCGTGGCCGTGGCCGAAGCCATTGGGACGGGTTCTGTTGAAGAGCGCACGCCTGTCGTCACCGAAGAGGACATCGCCCAGATCGTTGCCTCCTGGACCGGGGTTCCCGTGCAGAAGCTCACCGAGAGCGAATCGGTGAAGTTGCTCAACATGGAGGAAACCCTCCATCAGCGTCTGATCGGCCAGGACGAAGCCGTGAAGGCTGTGTCGCGGGCCATTCGTCGGGCCAGGGTGGGTTTGAAAAATCCCAACCGTCCCATCGCCAGCTTCATCTTCTCCGGACCCACCGGTGTGGGTAAAACCGAGTTGACCAAAGCCTTGGCGGCCTATTTCTTCGGCAGTGAAGACGCCATGATTCGCCTCGACATGAGCGAATTCATGGAGCGTCACACCGTCAGCAAGCTGATTGGTTCGCCTCCCGGTTATGTCGGCTTCAACGAAGGCGGCCAGCTCACCGAGGCGGTTCGTCGCCGTCCCTACACCGTGGTTCTCTTTGATGAAATCGAAAAGGCCCACCCCGATGTCTTCAACCTGCTGTTGCAATTGCTGGAAGATGGTCGACTGACCGATTCCAAGGGTCGCACCGTTGATTTCAAGAACACCCTGATCATCATGACCTCGAACATTGGTTCGAAAGTCATCGAGAAGGGCGGTGGCGGCCTGGGCTTTGAATTCTCAGGTGGGGCCCAGGAAGAAACTCAATACAATCGAATTCGTTCGTTGGTTAACGAAGAACTCAAGCAGTATTTCCGCCCTGAGTTCCTCAATCGCCTCGACGAAATCATTGTCTTCCGCCAGCTCACCCGTGATGAGGTCAAGCTGATCGCCGAGATCATGCTGCGCGAGGTCTTTGGTCGCATGGCCGAGAAAGGCATTCACCTGTCGGTGACCGAGGCCTTCAAGGAACGGCTCGTTGAGGAGGGCTACAACCCCAGTTACGGCGCCAGGCCCTTGCGCCGTGCGGTGATGCGTCTGTTGGAAGATTCTCTAGCCGAGGAATTCCTCTCCGGTCGGATCGGCGAAGGTGATTCCGCTGTGGTGGACATCAACGACGCCAAACAGGTGGTGATCCTCAAGCAGGGGGAACTCGCCCCCGCTGCCCTGCCTGAACTCGCCGGTGCCGGCGCCTGATTCAACGGTGAGTCCCCTGCCAGCCAGGATCGATCCGTTGGCAATCAGCCTGCGCCAGGTCCTCGCACCGCCCTTGGTGGTTCGAGGACCGGGTGCTTGGAGTGACTCTCTCGATGAGATTCGCTCCTACAGCCGTCGACCCCTGCTTCTGGGCCGCAGCCAGGCCACGGCCTCTCTGCGTCAGCGCTGCGTTGCTGACCTGGCCTCCCAGGGCGTCATGGCTGCTCAAGCTGAGCTGATCTTTGATTGCTGCGTCGAAGATCTCGATCGTCTCGTCGCTGACCAGCCCCTGCTTGAACCATTCGACGCGGTGCTGGCCATCGGCGGCGGCAAGGTGATGGACGCCGGCAAATTGTTGGCCCACCGTCTGGACCTTCCCTGTCTGACGGTGCCCACGAGTGCGGCCACCTGCGCCGGGTGGACGGCACTCGCCAACCTGTATTCCCCGCAAGGCGCCTTTTTGGAGGATGTGACCCTGCCCCGGTGTCCGGAGCTCTTGGTCTTCGACCATGACCTGGTGCGCTCAGCACCGGCGCGAACCCTCGCCAGTGGCATGGCCGATGCGATGGCCAAGTGGTACGAAGCCTCCGTCAGCAGCGGCTCGAGTGGGGATGGATTGATCCAACAGGCCCTTCAGGTGGCCCGCACCCTTCGCGATCAGCTGCTGCTCGATGGTGAAGCCGCGATGGCTGATCCCCAGGGGCCGGCCTGGGTGCGGGTGGCCGAGGGTTGTGCTTTGACCGCTGGCTTGGTGGGCGGCCTGGGCGGCGCCCGGTGCCGCACCGTGGCCGCTCATGCCATCCACAACGGCTTGACCCAGCTGCCCGCCAGCGCTGGCCATCTCCATGGCGAAAAAGTGGGCTTTGGAATCCTCGCCCAGCTTCGCCTCGAAGAAACCATCGCCGGTCATCCCCTGGCTGGCCAGGCCCGCCGCCAGTTGCTCTCATTCTTCCGCTTGCTGCGATTGCCCGTGGATCTGGCGGAACTGGGCTTAGCCCACGCCAGTCTCCAGGACCTGCATCGGGTCTGTGAGCACGCCTGCCAGGAAGGATCCGACCTGCATCAGTTGCCCTTCGCCGTGACGCCCACCGATCTGATGGCCGCCTTAGTGAGCACCACCGCCGAGATCCATTGCCACTGAGCGACCAAACAGTGCCCGGCTTGTCAGGGGGGCTTCCATCACAGATGCAGCCATCGGACCTTGAGAAGGGATCCCCCGATCCGCTGGTCCTGGCCTCTCAGGAGCTGGTTGCCACCGCCGGTCGCACCCTGATCGATCCCCAGGCTCGGGCGTTGGCGACGAGTGTGCAGTGGTGGCACGGCCCCGACACCCCCACGGGCGAACTCGGCCTGCAGACGCCGGTGGCGGTGGTGGGTCAGGGTCCCACCGTGCTCTTGCTGCATGGCTTTGACAGCTCGTTTCTGGAATTTCGACGCCTGGCGCCGCTGTTGGCTTCGGACCATCGCCTCGTGATTCCGGACCTGCATGGCTTTGGCTTTTCTCCCCGGCCCGCCGAAGCCGACTACAACACCGAGGCCGTTCTGCGTCACCTAGAGGCCCTGCTGATCCGCCTGGGTCCTGGGGTGGGGGTGATCGGCGCCTCGATGGGGGGGGCGGTGGCGGTGGAACTGGCCCGGCGCCACCCCGAAACCATCACGCGGCTGTTGCTATTGGCCCCCGCCGGGCTGACCGGACGCCCGATGCCGGTGCCGCCCCTTCTGGATGCCCTGGGGGTGCGCTTCCTGGCCAGAGCGGGGGTGCGTCAGGGCTTGTGCCGCAGCGCCTTCGCCGATCCGGACAGCGCCGTGGGCCCCGCTGAACTGGAGATTGCCTCCCTGCATCTGCAAACCCCCGGTTGGGCGGATGCCCTGCGACGCTTCGCCCGTTCCGGAGGCTTTGCTGGCTGTGGCTCTCCCCTGCCCCCCCAACCCCTGGCGGTGCTTTGGGGCAACGACGATCGGATTCTGCGGCCGCCGCAGAAGCGGGCGGCCCGGGCGCTCCTTGGGGACAGGATCGAGGAGTTGGAGGTCTGCGGCCACCTTCCCCATCTGGATCAACCCGAGCGGGTGGCCGCCACCTGGCGCAAGGGGAACCCTGATCGCCCCTGACGGCGTTGATCGCGGCTGAAGGCCTGCATCACCGAAGATGTCTCCATCCTCGCGGTTCCGGCTTTGCCCCCTACTGGCGATCGTATCGATGGGTTGTGGCGGCGGCTCAGGGCCTTTGGGGTGGCGGCCTGGCTTCTGCTTTTCGCCCAGATCGGGGTTGTGGCCCCCGCCCAGGCCTCGCTGTTCCATCTGGCCGGTCCTGAGCCCACGACCCTTGGCGTGCGGCAGGACCATCTAGCCCCTTGTGAATCTCCAGCTCATTGCGCCAGGGCCCGCTGGCCCCTGGCCCGGGAGGGCACCAGCATCGAGCAGCTGGTGCCGGTGATTCTGGCCCTGGAGGGGGTGGAGGTGGTCGACACGCGGGAGGGGTACCTGCATGCCACAGCCAGCAGCCGCCTGTTTGGATTCGTCGACGACCTCGAGATTCATGCCCTGCCCGGCCAGCGGGAATTGGAGGTGCGATCGGAGTCGCGGCTGGGCGATTCCGATCTTGGGGTCAATGCTCGTCGACTGGAGCGACTGCACAGGGCCCTGTTGGAGGCCCATGTGGTTGCAGCCTCGCCAGAGTGAATGCGTCTCGTTGCCTGCCTGCTGTGCTTGCTTCCTCCAGCTCTTCCAGTTCCGCGCCTTTGCCTGAACCCGGAGGTCCAGGCGACTGGAACCAACCCACGGCCCGGGATCGCCGATTGGTCCTGGCCTGGTCAGCACCCTGGCTGGCCGCCTTGTTGAACGTTTTGCCGGGTCTGGGGGCGGGATATCTCTATCAACGCCGCTGGCGTGCCTACTGGATCACCAGCGTTGTCAGCACCGCCTGGTTTGGCCTCGGGGCTTTCCTGGCCCAGAATCGCGGCGGATCCCAGGAGTCCGATCGCTTGGTTGGCCTGGCGGGCTTGCTGCTGCTGGCCCTGGTCACGGCGGTGGAGGCGTTTCTGGCGGCTCGCCGGGCCCGGATGGACTAGAGAGAATGCCCCGTCAGCAACAATCCTTGTCAGGGATGAGTCCGGCTTCTGCCCTGCCACCAGATGACCCCCCCCCAAGCGTCGAGGCGGAGCGTTCCGGTGGGGGGCCCCTGCTGGCTTTGCTGGCAAAAGCCCTGGAACTCTGGCTGCGGCAGCAGTGCGAAGACATTGAGAGCCTGGAGATCCAGCTGGAGGGATCCGCCGCCCGCTTGATGCAGGGCCATCTTGATGGCGCCCGACTGCGGGCCCGGCGGGCGGTGTTTCAGGAATGGCGGATCGAAGCGGTGGACCTGCGGGGGGAGGCCATTCGTCTGCGGCTGGGGGCGGCCTTGCGGGGCCAGGCCAGCCTGTTGAGGGAGCCCTTTCGTGTTTGGGGTCAGGTCTATCTCAGCAGCGAGGGACTGAATCGCTCCCTGGGCTCGCCCCAGTGGCGCCAGTTGGGGGACCGCCTGGCCGAAGAGTTGTTGGGGGTGTCTCCCTTGGCCCGGGTTCGCATCCTTGAAAGGCATCTGGTGTTGAGCGCCCCCGCTGCCGGCAGCGGCCGGCCCATCGAGGTGGAGGCGACCCTGGCGGCCACAGATGGAACGGTTGAGGTCCAGACCCAGGCGAATGGACCGATCTATCGGTTGCCCATGGATCCGGCGATTCGCATTGAGAGGGCCGAGCTGGAGGCTGGCACCCTGCTGCTGGAGGGCGAAGCCCAGGTCAATCCCTGAGCGCCAGCCCCCCCCTGCCCACGGGGGCGGGCTGGAGTCTCAGAGCCTCTGCAGCAGGGGCAGGGCCAGGGTGACGAGGGAATAGACCACCGCCGGCACGAACAGGTAGCTGTCGATCCGATCCAGGATGCCCCCGTGGCCGGGGATGGCATCACCGGAATCCTTGAGGCCAGCGTCGCGCTTCATCATCGATTCGGTGAGGTCGCCGACCAAGGCGAACAGGGCCACCACGATCCCGAGGATGCCGCCGAGCAGCCAACCCATTTTCCAGCCCAGGATCAGGCCGCCGCAGGCCCCCACCAGGGCCGCGCAGCTGACCCCGCCGAGGGCACCCTCCACGGTCTTGCCGGGGGAGATCGGTGAGAGGGGCCTGCGGCCCCAGCGGCGACCGATGACATAGGAGCCGATGTCGGTGGCCACGATCAGAAAACAGGCGAGCAGGGTCAGGGCCAGTCCAGAGGTCCAGGGCAAGGACAGACCCGGCATGGTGCCCGTGAGATTGGGGGCCAGGGCGGGATCGCTGAGATCGCGCAGCTTGATCCAGTGGCTGGGCAGGAAACCCAGATAAAACAGGCCGAAGATCGAGGCGGCGATATCGGCGATGGTGCCGGTGCGCGGCTGCAGCATCAGCCAGCCGCAGATCACGGCGCCGGAGGCGGGCAGCACCGCGGCGGCCACGTCGCCCACACTGGCGCCGCTGGCTGTGGAGGAGCTGGAGGCCAGCCAGCCACCGGCGGCGGCCTCGGTGGTGAACAACAACAGCTGCACGGCGACCAGGGTGGTGCGGGCCGCTGGCCGGATTCCCTTGAACAGGGCCATGCGGAAGAACTCCAACAGCCCCAGATGCACGATCACCCCCACCGCCAGGGTGAAGTACCAACCCCCCAGTACCACCACCAGAACCCCGATGCCCCCGGCCGCCCAGCCGCTTGCCAGGCGGGCCAGGGAGGTGCGGGGACGGGGCTGGGGAGTCGGCGGCAAGACGGGGCTCGGGGTGGACTTAACGCTCAGCGGCAATCAAAAAGAGGGGTTCGGCGGCGGCCAACTTGGCCTGGCTGCCCCGTCGCTGCATGCGATGAACGGTGGCCTGCACCACCTGCACATCCAACGCACCCAGTTGACTCAGGGTATCGGTGGCATCGACCAGTCCCTCGAGGCTGACGGTGCTGATCACCAGGCGACCGGTGGGGCGCAGTTGCTGCCAGACCGCCAACAGAACATCTCCGAGGGGCCGGCCCACCTCCAGCAGCACGCGATCGGGGTGGGGCGGTAACTGGTTCAGGTCCGCAGGGGCCTGGCCGGCATGGATGTGGAGATTGGAGATGCCAAAGCGCAGGCGATTGCGTTCGAGCAATTCAATCGCTTCGGGGTCCCTCTCGAGGGTGTGGACGGCACCGGAGCTGAGTAGCCGGGCGATTTCAAGGGCCAGGGCGCCCGTTCCGCCCCCCACATCCCAGACGAGCGAATCGGCGCGGGGTCTGAGGTGGGCCAACAGCATGACCCGTAGCTCCATGGGGGTGGGGCTGAAGCCCGGAGCATCCTCAAAGGCACCATCGGGGAGTCCCGGGGTGACGAAATCCCAGTGATATTCGTCGTGCAGGGGGATCAGACCGGGGCGACCACCCACAAACTATCAGCGATCTGACCTGGCCATTGTTGCCTCTGCTCCAGCAACCACAGGGCGCGATCCCGATCCAGCCGCTCGCCGGGAATCAGCAGGGGGATGCCAGGGGGGTAGGGAACCAGGGGTTGGGCGGCAATCCATCCGATCGCGTCCTGGATCGGGCGCTGAACGGCGGTTGAGCGCCAGGCGATGCCCAGGCGAAGATCCAGGGGCGCCACCAGGGGCAATGGTGGCTCGCTGAACGGGGGGAGGGGCGGTCCCCCCAGGGCGTTTCGAAGGGCTAGCAGATGCTTGCCCAGGCGTCTCTTGAGCCCTCGGGGCGGGCCCAGGCCGAGACAGAAGGTGAGGCTGCCCGGTTCGGGCAATTCCGCGATCACCCCCCTCTCCAGCAGCCAGGTGTCGGCGTCCAGGCCGTTGAGACCCATCGGGGCGGTGGCCAGCACCAACCGCAGGGGATCGTCCGTGGCGACCACGGGGAGATCGAGGGAGCTCAGGTGTTGGTGAAGCTTCCGTCCGCGGGCCTCGGCGCGGCGGCGGCGCCGTTGGCCCGCGGCCGAGAGGCCCTCGTCGAGGGCGGCGGCGCAGGAGGCCAGCAAGAGGGCACTGGGGCTGGAGGTCTGCAGCCAGAGCAGGGCTCGCTCTAAGGCCTGGTGATCGATGCGGGGACCCTGGGCCAGCAGGACGGCGCTCTGGGCCAGGCCACCGGCCGCCTTCTGCAGCGACAGCACCACCAGGTCGGCCCCGGCGGCCAGGGCGGTGCCATCGCCATGGGCCTGATCCACCAACACATGTAGGCCCCCGGAGCCCCCGGAGCCCCCGGAGCCCCCGGAGCCGCCGGCGCCGCCATGGGCCAGGGCCACCAGGGCCGCCAGGTCGGCCTTGCGGCCGTGGTAGGTGGGATCGACCAGAACCAGGGCGGCCACGGGGCCATGGCGGCGGGCTTCCGTCAGCACCCGGCCCAGGTGCGCGGCGGTGGGGGGCAGCCAGTGGCCGGTTTGCGGATCCAGGGGCAGGCTGTAGAGCAAAGGCTCCAGATCCCCCAGGACGCAGGCATGCAGCAGGGAGCGGTGCAGGTTGCGGGGCAACAGCACCTGCGAGCCCGGCGGGCAGAGGCCCAACAGTGCCGCCTGCAGCATCCCCGAGGCGCCGTTGACCCCAAACCAGCAGGCGTCGGCCCCCAGGCGGGCGGCCGCCCTGTGCTGGGCTTCGGCCACGGCTCCTTCGCTTTCGAGGGGGCCGCCGAAGGCCGGCAGTTCGGGCAGGTCCCAGGAGCCGGGTGGCTGGCGCAGCAGACGGCGCAGGGCGGGGGCCAGGGCGGCCCCGCGGCCGTGGCTGGGCAGATGCAGGGGAAGGGCCGCTCTCTGACGCAACAGCGGCCAGAGCGCATCGCCGATCTCGTCGCCAGATCCCGTTGCCCCAGCCATGGCTTCCGGACCATCTTTCTAGAGTCTGATCACCCATTGGCCCTGGCCATTGACCTTCGCTCCCGCGTCAGCGTCCACCGCGCCTTCTGCCAACGGGGCGACGCCCACAACCCCTTTGGCTGCTCCGCCTGCGCCCTCACCCCTGGTGTCGCGACGCGGCCCCTTGGCTGAGGGCGCGGGGGACGGACGCGATCCCGAGGGTCGTTTGGACGACCAACCTGACCAGGACGTTCCCAGCTATGACCCCAAGGCGGATCTGCGCTGGCTGCTGCTACGCCCCTGGATCCTGATCGGCCGGCTGATCGTGGTGCTCTGGCAGCTGGGCACCCTGGCCCTGGTGCTGGTCAGCCAGTCGCGCAGCCGCGATCCGCGGCTGCAGCAGCGCCTGGCCCGGCGCATCCTCACCACCTTGACGGGGCTGGGGCCCTGTTTCATCAAGGTGGGCCAGGCCCTCTCCACCCGCCCCGATCTGGTGCGGCGCGACTGGCTTGAGGAACTGACGCGGCTGCAGGACGACCTGCCCCCCTTTGACCATGCCGTGGCCCTCCGGATCATCGAGGAGGAACTGGGGGCTCCGGCCACCAGCCTGTTCGAGGAGTTTCCCGATTACCCGATGGCGGCGGCGAGTCTGGGCCAGGTGTACAAGGCCCGACTAGCCGATGGCCGCTTCGTGGCGGTGAAAGTGCAACGGCCCAATCTGCCGTTTCTGTTGAGAAGGGATCTGGCGATCATCCGGGCCTTGGGGGTGCTGGGGGCTCCGTTTCTACCCCTGAATCTGGGCTTTGGTCTTGGCGACATCATTGATGAATTCGGACGCAGCTTATTTGCTGAAATTGATTATCGCCAGGAAGCCAACAACGCCGAATATTTTGCCCAACTCTTTGCCGGCCATCCTGAGGTGACCGTTCCAAGGGTGGAGCGATCCTTGAGCCGGCGCCGGGTGCTGACCACCCAGTGGATCAATGGCATCAAATTGCAGAGCCGTCGCGAGCTGGAGGCCCACCACCTCGATCCAACGGCCCTGATCCGCACCGGTGTGGTGGCCGGACTGCGGCAGTTGCTGGAATTCGGCTATTTCCACGCCGATCCCCATCCGGGCAACCTGTTTGCCCTGACGGGCCGCACCGGCGATCTGGGCCATATGGCCTATGTCGATTTCGGCATGATGGATTCGATCAGTGATCGCGACCGCCTGATTCTCACCGGCGCCGTGGTGCATCTGATCAACCGCGATTTTGAGGCCCTGGCCCTCGATTTCCGCCGGCTCGGTTTCCTCAACCCCAAGGCTGACCTGGCCCCCATCGTTCCGGCCTTGCGGGAGGTGCTGGGTGGCGCCCTCGGTGAAAATGTCGGCGCCTTCAACTTCAAGGCGATCACCGATCGTTTCTCGGAGTTGATGTACGACTATCCCTTCCGGGTGCCGGCGCGCTTTGCCTTGATCATCCGGGCGGTGGTCAGCCAGGAGGGGCTGGCGATGCGGTTGGATCCCTCGTTCCGCATCATCCGGGTCGCCTATCCCTATGTGGCCCGCCGCCTTTTGGCGGGCGACACCGCTGAGATGCGTGAGAAGTTGCTGGAGGTGTTGTTCGATGCCAATGGCCGATTGCGCATCGAGCGCCTCGAAAACCTGCTGGCGGTGGTCGAAGCTGATGGAACCCCCGCCGATCTGCTGCCGGTGGCGCGCGATGGATTGAGGTTGCTGTTCGGCAAGGAGGGCAGCTCCCTGAGGCAGCGGTTGCTGCTCACCCTGGTGCGCGACGATCGCCTGCACACCGAGGATCTGCAGGCTCTGTTGGCCCTGATGGGACGAACCTTCTCGCCTTCTCGCCTGGTGAGCGACGTGCTGGCGCGCTTCAACCCCCTGGCCGCTCAGGCCAGTTAGTGCGTCGAATCTGGTTTCAGATTCTGGCCGATGAGGGCAGCCGGGCTGAGGAGCCTGCCTTTAAGGTCGGCGGAATGTTCCCCTTGGTCGCGTGATCCAGTTGCCAGCCGCCCTGTCCCTGTTTGGCGCGTTCCCCCTGGTCACGGCCGCGGCCCTTGCCCCAAGCACCCTGAACGACGTCGCCCTTGAGGTCCCCATCGCTGGGCCCCAGGCGCTGATCGATCGGGCCGGTGACATGTTCGGTGATCTCAATGACGCCGAGATCCTGTTGGAGTACGCCCGCATCGATTCACCGCCGTATGTGCTGGCGGGGGTCGGGCTGGCGATTGGGGTGCTGTGCGGATTGACCTTCGCCCGGCTGGTGCAGGACCGTTTGGAGGCCTGGAAGCAGGATCGGCTGCCCCTGCTCCCCCTGGCTCGCCTCGAGACCATGCTGCCTTACATCGGCCTGGTGCTGGGGGTGACGCTGTTCATCGGCGCCAGCCTGCAGGTGTTCGGCTTTGCATCGGGCGCGGCCCTGCTGGTGGCCTTTTTGCTGTCCATGGCGACGGCAGGGGCGTTGTGGGTGCAGCTGGCGCGGTTGATGCAGCAGGTGGAAGCGGGAAATTTCAAGGCGGTGGATTTTGATAACTTTGATGAGTTTTTCTAGATTGTTTTTCGAGCATCCCAAGGTCACTTGCTTGTTTTGTGTGAATTAGCCAAAAGGCGGACGTTGCCGCGATTCGGATTGACTTTGCTTGTCTCCGACTAACAGAATGATAATCCATTCTACGAGAGTACTGAACCCAATGATTTTTGCAACTTTATCTCTAAAATCTATGGTTCTTTTGTTGATCTGTAAATTGTTTTTAACGGCCAAGTTCGGCATTTGCCTAGGGAGGCCCAGAAGCCCCAAACGACTGACTCCCCGCTGCTGGTGCAAAACCCCCGGGTCGATCCTTGATGGGGTTGAGCCAGGCACGGACCTGTTGTCCCCTTGCGGGGACCGGAATGGCGCCTGGACCGACGAAGCCTGGCAAGCGCTTTTGCGGACTGGTGTAGAGGAGATCGATGCGCTGGCCCGCCTCCAGATCCACACCCTTGGCTAGCCTCCGCACAGTTATCACCTTGGCGCGGATGTGCACCTCGTCCTCGTTGCGGCTGACCCGTTGCACCTCCAGATCCGCCACGACCAGGGCCTGGCGTTGGCGCTCGGCATAGACCGTTGGCGGTAGCTCAGCTCGGGCGGTGGGCAGCGTCAGAGAACCTGCCATTGCAGCTCCCACCGCCAGCAACGTCATCATGGGCCGCGAGAACTTAAGCGGGGAAGGAGAGGACATCAAGGTTCTGTTCAGCATGGTTCTGTTCAGCACGGTTCGGAGCAGCACGCTTCGGTCCATTAACGTTTGTCGCATCAAGGTTCTACGTAATGAGGGGGGCTCAGGAACGGAGGGCCCCTCAAGGTTGGCTGCATGAATGGGCCCATCCATGGGGGCCAGAAGCAGAACCTTCTTCAACCAGCCTCCGATGAAGGCGGCCCGCCAGGAGCTCCGTACCCCCCGCCCCCCGGCGTTTCCAGACGCAAGCGATCCCCCGCCGCCAGGGATAATTCAAAGCATCCGGGCAGCAGTTCCCAGTCCCCATCGGAGCG
>JBEIVL010000009.1:0-47067 GCA_040373885.1 Aphanothece sp. | reverse complement strand
GTCACCAGGGGCTCCAGGTCCAGGCCGGCGGACTCGCGCAGCCGCTCCACCAATCCCAGAGCCACCAGCAGATAGCGGGGTGTCTCCGCCGCCGCCCCCCGGTCGCGGCAGAAGGCGTAGTCCAGGTTGCCGTTCACCGACACCGCCAGGTTGGCCGGCAGGGTCCAGGGCGTGGTGGTCCAGATGGCCACGAACAGCTGTTCGCGGTGGCCCGCCGCCGTCACCCCCTCGATGCCGGCCATGCGCAGCGGCGCCACCAGAGTTCCGGGCAGGCTGACCACCGGAAAGGCCACATAGACACTTTGGGAGGTGTGGCCATCGGGATATTCCAGCTCGGCCTCCGCCAAGGCCGTGCGGGAACTGGGACTCCAATGCACCGGCTTGAGGCCCCGGTAGATGTGGCCTGCCTTGGCCATGCGGCCAAACACCTCGATCTGGGCCGCCTCATAGGCGGGGTTGAGGGTGAGATAGGGCTGGTCCCACTCGGCCCAGATGCCCCAGCGCTGGAAGCCCCGCTTCTGCTGTTCCACCTGTTCGAGGGCCCAGTCGCGGGCGCGGCGCCGCAACTCCAGGGGGGTGAGGGAGCGCCGCTCCTCATCAGCCATGGCCTGCAGCACCTTGAGTTCGATCGGCAGGCCGTGGCAGTCCCAGCCCGGCCGGAAGCGGGCCCGTTGGCCTTTCAGCAGGGCATGTTTATTGATGATGTCCTTGAGGATCTTGTTGAGGGCATGGCCCACATGCAGGGCCCCGTTGGCGTAGGGGGGGCCATCGTGCAGGGTGAAGACCTCACCGGCATTGCAGCGGCTCAGCCGCTCGTAGAGATTCAGGCCCTCGGCATTTTTCTGGGCCCAGAGGGCCTGGAGTTCGGGTTCGCGCTCTCTGGCATTGGCCCGCATCGCAAAGGGCGTTTGCAGCAGGTTCAACGTGTCCTTGTAGGAGGCCGGGCTGGCGGTCACGGACGCCTTGATGCGGGAGGAGGGATTATCCCGCCCCGCCTGCTCCGATGCCCCCTTGACCTGGAGAAACGTCAACCAGCGCTGCACCGGCCACGGTCTGGGCCGACCCAGCCTGAGGCGACTCAGCCGCGACGGGCTCGATCAAAGGCCATTGAGCCCCAACCTCTCGGGCGGCACCCTGATCAACGGCAGCCTGATCAACGGCAGCCTGCTGAACCGCACCGTGGTCGAGAGCAGCTTGTTCAGAAACTTCCTGCTTGGGAACTGCCTGTTCCGAAACAACCTGCTCGCTAAAAACTCGTTGCCCAGCAAAACGTTCCCCCGCAACCTCTTGGCCAGCAACCCGTTGCACCGCAGCCGACTCAATGGCCGCCGTCTGGATCGATGCGGGCATGACCTGCTCGGTAGCAACGGGCTTGATCACGGCCAGCTCAGCCGCATCACTCCCGACCGCAACCATTCCGGGCACGACCATTCCGGGCGCAACCATTCCTGGCGCAACCATTGCGGGCGCAACCCCATCGGACGCTTCTGTCTCGACCAGCGGTGGGGACAGCGGTGCGCCCGGCTGCAATGCCGGCCGCACCCAGCGTTTGCCCTTGGAGCGTCGAACCCCGGGGCGGTGCTGGCCCAGCCAGCCGCCCAGGCCGACCGCGACCCCACCACTTCGTGCGACCAGGCCAAGCGTGGTCTGGCCCAGCTGACTCAGGGAAGTGGTCCAACGTTCCGCCGAACCGAGGCGAATCTGTTCTTCGGTGGTGAGCTGGCGCCAGCGGGCCTGGCCCACTTCCGTGGCCAAACGGCCGATCAACAGGGAACCGCAGACCACAATCAGCATCGGAGACCCCGTGAGACGCTCCGAAGACGTCACCAGGGCAAGGCCCAGCAACAACACCAGACCTCCCCAGGCCGCATCCCGGGGACGGCTGAGCTCCGGGGCCAGCAGAGGCACCAACAGCACACTCAGACCGAGCACCAGAGCCAGACTCCCCCCAACGTTGGCCAGCATGGCGGGCAAGCGGTTGGTCCCATTTTGCCCGCCGCGAAGGTCTTAGGGCTGCCACCACTGCCTAGAGTCTGTCGCGAGCCCACCTGGCGGAATTGGTAGACGCGCTGGATTTAGGTTCCAGTGACTCAGGTCGTGGGGGTTCAAGTCCCCCGGTGGGCATCCAGACCGATGAAGTGCACACACGCAGGACGCCTAGGTTTTCGTAACCTGGATGACGTTTCAGCGATCCGACTGCGACCCAGGAGATGTCCCAGGCACCGGTGCGATCGCCAGAACTGCTTCGCGCCACGGGGGTGAGTGCTCCCGTGCGCAGCGTTCCCAAGGAGTTTCTCGGTCCGCCGGCCGCCCTCAACCCCACCGTGGCGTTGTTCCTCGGGGGGTATGCCCTGGCGGGTCTGACCATCTGGGGTTGGTTCGTGGGCGGTTGGTCCCTACCGGTGCTGCTTGGCCTGGGCTTCCTGGCCCTGCATCTGGAAGGCACGGTGATTCACGATGCCTGCCACAACGCCGCCCATCCACACCGCTTCTGGAACGCGGTGATGGGCCATGGGGCGGCCCTGCTGCTCGGGTTCAGTTTTCCGGTGTTCACCAGGGTGCACCTGCAACACCACGCCCACGTCAATGATCCGAAGCACGATCCCGATCACATCGTTTCAACCTTTGGTCCTCTCTGGCTGATCGCGCCGCGCTTCTTCTACCACGAGGTTTTCTTCTTCCGACGCCGTCTTTGGCGCCGCTATGAACTCTTGGAATGGGGCATCGCCCGGGCGATTTTTTTCAGCATCGTGCTGGCGGCAATGCGCTTCCATTTTCTGCCTTTTGTCTTCAATTGCTGGTTTGCGCCGGCCTTGATGGTGGGTGTCACCCTGGGGCTCTTCTTTGATTATCTCCCCCATCGGCCCTTCCAATCCCGCAACCGCTGGCACAACGCCCGGGTCTATCCCAGTCGCATGATGAACTTGTTGATCATGGGACAGAACTACCACCTAGTTCACCATCTCTGGCCTTCGATTCCCTGGTTCGAATACCGCCCTGCTTATCACGCCACCAAGGCCTTGCTCGATGCCAAGGGATCGCCGCAGCGGCTGGGAATGTTTGAAACCCGCGCTGATGCCCTCAACTTTCTCTATGACATTTTTTTCGGGGTGCGCAGCCACAAGAAGCGCCGCAGTCGCCTCAGGCCCCTGGCCGCCTTGATGCCCACCCGCCATGCCCGTCGCCGAGTGCTCGAGCTGCTGCATCGCACAGCGGTATCGCCGCGGCCTTGAGGTCCGGCCGGCACTGAGTCAAACCGGGCCGAACTTCGTTCAATCGCAGCCGCTCACTCGGCCAAGATTCGCGGGACCCGAAAGAAATCCCCCTCGCGCTGGGGGGCAAGATTGAGCAGATCGTCCCGCACCTCGGTGGTGTCCACCCCATCGGAGCGGGTGACGTTGACCACCTCAACAGCTCGGGTGGTCGGCGGCACCCCCTCGGTGTCGATGCCCTCGAGCTGACTGACGTAATCGAGGATGCGCTCGAGCTGGTGGCTATAGGTGGCGATCTTGGCTTCCTCCAGATCGAGGCGAGCCAAGTGAGCCACTTTGCGGACATCGTCTGGAGTAATGCGGCTCATCACCTGGTTCGCTTCTGAGCAAGAACCTAGCCGCCACCCGGGGCCGCAGGCAGCGCCTCGGACGGTTCAGCCAGGAACGTGCGCAGGTCACGGGCTAGGGCGGTGGCGGCCAGGTCTAGGAACTGGGCGCCGTGGTCCGGCTGGGCCAGAAAAGGATCCGAGCCCATGCGCCCATCGGGGTGGCGCCGGCGAAAGTCGTCGGGGCCATGAATGGGACCGGCCGGCGCCGCCTCCGGCAGGGGTCTCTGGTGCGCCTGCAGGGACGGCTCCAGATGCAAGGTGAGCGCGATTTCACTGGGGGTGGCATGGTGGCCCTCCCGCTCTCCGTAGAGACGACGAGCCTCTTGCATTACCGGAGAGGCGGTGAACCAATTGGCCAACTGCACGCGCAACCGCGGGGCGACCGCCAGCCCACGGGCGGCGGCACTGCCCTGGGCCTGGGCAAAAGCGGCCCGGGCGGTGGCGATATTGCCGCCATGGCCATTGATCACAAAGATCCTCTCGAACCCATGGCGCGCCAAGGACAGAACCAGATCGTGGAGCACCGCCAACAACGTGGTGGGCTGGAGGCTCATGGTGCCGGCAAAACCGAGATGGTGCTCGGCCATGCCGAAGGCCTGGGTGGGGGTGACGAGCACACCGGTGCGCCGTCCCACCTCCAGGGCCACGGCCTCAGCGGTGAGGGCGTCGGTGCCAATGGCTCCCGTGGGCCCATGCTGCTCGGTGGAGCCGAGCGGCACGATCACCCCCTTGCAGCGGCCCAGATAGGCCTCGATTTCGGGCCAGGTCCGCAACTGCAGCCGAATCGCCTCAGCGCCCAACGGGGCGTCGTCGGCGCTGAGAGGGAGAGCAGAGGTGGTCATCTAGGACACGGTAAAGGCAGAGGATCTGCGTAGGATCGAGCCACCCGCGGCCTCTCGGTGCTGCATCGGAAGCTCTATCAGTTCTACAGCGAAGAACGGCCCGTTTGGGTGTTCCTGCGCGACCAGCAGCGCTGGATCGAGGAAGCGCTGGTGGTGGACATCCAAGGGGATGTGGTCACCCTGCGCTACGACGATGAGGATGATGATGAGCGCCAGACCTGGGAGGAAAGCGTGCGGCTCGATTCCATCGGTGCAGTCAGCACCCGCCTGGCCCATGTGAATTTGGTGGCCACCGCCGAAGACCTCGCCACCACGGGCGATTGCCCCGAAACCGAACGCTTGGGCAGTCCCTGAGAGGTTCCGTGAATCCCTTCAGCTTCTGCCACCGGTCGCAGGTGCATCAGTGGGCTGTTCCATTGCCGTCGTAGTCGTCGGTGTCGTAGTACCCACCACGGGTACCGAAATACAGGGTGGTGAGACAGAACAGACCACTGAGAACCAGCATCAGGGTGCCGGCATGAAAACCACTGCTTGGCATGGAAGCTTGTCGCCTACTGGATTCACCTGAGTCTGGAGCACATCGCCGGGCACCGCCGCCAAAACGCCCATTCCCTCACGACCGGAGCGAAGCCGCCAAGCAACCCCTGGCCCAGAACAGCCATGGCCGGCCGCCCTGGTGGGCCGCGCCCCAGCGCCCCGTCCCTTGGGCGTTGACTGACCCCCAGCAAGCGCATTCCAGGAGTTGATGACCCAGATCACTCAGTTGCATGCCACCCTGATGGCATCTTCAGCCACGGACCACCTCCCCGCCCTGCCCCCCAGCTTTTTCGGCCGCGCCGCCGAGGTGGTGGCCCCCGAGCTGATTGGTTGCCTGCTGGTGAAACGCCAGCCCACCGGAGCGCTGCTGTGGGGCGTGATCGTTGAAACCGAGGCCTACACCCAGGATGACCCTGCCTGCCACGGCCATCGGCGCCGCAGTGCCAGCAACGAGACCCTGTTTGGCCCGGCGGGCCATTTCTATGTCTACCGCTGCTACGGCGTGCATCACTGCGTCAACGTGGTCACCGACAGGGCCGACTGGGCCAGTGGCGTGCTGCTGCGGGCCGCCGCCCTGCCCAACGGCACCGAACGCCAGGCGGCCGGCCCAGGACTACTGGCCCGCCGCTTCGCCATCGAGGGCCACCACAACGGTCAGAATGCTTGCGGAGCAGGCCAACTGTGGCTGGCACCGCGCCCCCGCCCCCTGCAGACGCTGCTGGGCGGCTCAGCGGAGTCGCACAACAGCGATGGTCCCCTGCGCCAGGAGCGGCGCATCGGCATCAGCGCCGCCGTGGAGCGTCCTTGGCGGTGGTATCTGGCCGCGAGCCGCAGCGTCAGTCGCCGGGCCCCGGGGGACCGCCAGCCGGCCCGATCAGTGGCCTGGCGGCCGGAGGCCCTGCTGCCAGGCCAAGGTCCAGGGCAGGAGCCAGGGCAGGAGAACGTGGACCGGGAGCCGAGCCCCATCTCGGCGCAACAAGCTCGCCTGGGGCCCGGGACGGTCGACCCTTAAGTTGAAACGGTCTGCGGGAAAGGAGCCTTGAGCGGCTGGAGCCACCGCCATGTGCTCGATCTGGCGTCCTTCTCGGTCGCTGATTTCGCCACCGTTCTGCAGCTGGCCCAGCGCTTTCGCCAGTTGCCTGTGGCCGGCACCCGCAAGCTGCCGGCATTGCAGGGGCGGTTGATGACCACCCTGTTCTTCGAACCGAGCACCCGCACCCGCAGCAGTTTCGAACTGGCGGCCCGGCGCCTATCGGCCGACGTGCAAACCTTTTCGCCCTCGTCCAGTTCGTTGAGCAAGGGCGAAAGCCTGTTGGATACGGCACGCACTTACGTGGCCATGGGCAGCAACGTGTTGGTGGTGCGACACCGCTGTGCCGGGGTACCGCACCGCTTGGCCCGGGATCTGGAGCGGGGGGGGGAGAAGGTGGCCATCCTCAACGCCGGCGATGGCCTGCACAGCCACCCCAGCCAGGGTCTGCTCGATCTCTTCACCCTGGCCCGCCATTTCGAGCCGAGCCAGCCTTCCCCCGCCAGCCTGGCCGGCCGCCGGGTGGTCATCGTCGGCGATGTGTTGCATTCACGGGTGGCCCGCTCCAACCTCTGGGCCCTCACCGGCTGCGGCGCCGAGGTGGTGCTCTGCGGTCCCGCCACCCTGCTGCCCGATGGCTTCGCCGAGTTCGTGGCGGCACCGCCTCCGGGGCTGCGGCAGGATCCCGTGAGCGAACGGGGAACGGTGCGTCTCTGCCGGGATCTCGATGAAGCCCTGTCAGGCGCCGATGCGGTGATGACCCTGAGGCTGCAGCAGGAGCGCATGCACGACCACCTGCTGACCAACCTCGACAGCTATCACCGCCGTTACGGCTTGACCCAGAAGCGGATGCAACGCTGTGGGGAGAGGGTGCCGGTGCTGCATCCCGGGCCCGTCAACCGGGGTGTCGAACTGGCGGGAGATCTGCTCGATGACAGTGAACGCTGCCTGGTGGAAGAACAGGTGCGCAATGGCGTGCCGATCCGCATGGCCCTGCTGTATCTGCTCAGCGCCGGGACCGGTGCGGGGGATGGCCTCGGACTCACTGCAGCTTGAAGCCATCGATCAGAAGGCCATAGAGCAGGCCGATGCGGGCCATGTCCAGCAATTGAAGACCCAGCCTCTGAGCCCGCGGACGCCTGAGCAGGCTGGACCGGCAACGGGCGGCCAACTCCAAGGCCAGCACACAGACCAGGGCCGAGAGCTGATCGAAGTAGGCCAAGGCTCCTGTGATGGTGGCCAGGCCACCACCAACAAGAAAGGCGCCCAGGAGCACAATCAGAGAAAGAGAAAGTCGCCGCCAAGGATTGGTCGCCCATTGATTCAGGGCATCACCCGCCTGAATCAATCGCTGCTGAACCCTGGTTTGCTGATACCGGAGGGCCATGGAAGGAAAGGGGTGCAGGGCCACTTCGGCCGGTGATTTCCCTGTCCATCACCATGGTGATGAACAGAAGCACCGGCGGTGATCCCCATCACCCGACCCAGGGCCCTGCATACCCTGTCTACACCATTTATGGGGTCTTGAGAAAGGTTTTACGCCACATATAGGGGAAATCAATAAAAAAGCCCTCAGCCGAGGCCGGGGCCGGATGATGGGGACCTCTTAAGGAAACCAGCTCCCGGAGGGTTCGGCAAGGGGGGCCGCCAAGTGTTCAGGCGTCTCCTTCCTTCTTCCGGGATCCCTTGCCCTCCAACAGTTCCAACAGAGCTTCCATCTGGGCCATTACCCCGCGCACCTCTCCAGCCTCCGGGAGAAGGCCATCTTCCATGACGCCCTGATGCATCTCCCGCAGCTCCTGACGGATGTAACGGAGGTGGCTGACCACCTGTTCTCGTTTCGACTGAGACATCGATAAGGGGCTGTCTAAACCCCCTTTTACCTCATCACCCGCTCACTTCTGTCCAAAACGCTCCCGCGCCTCGCCGTAGAAGGCGAGATCGACTTCCGTGAGTCCCGCCTCCGCAGCCAGGGACTCGATCCGACGCCGCACAATGGGTCGCACAAAAAATGGCACCTCTTTGAGGGCCTCATCAGCTTCACGGCTCCAGTTCATGGCTCCAGCTCATGGGCGAACATCCAAGGCGACCCGACGCAACAATGGTAATTTCCGGCCTGGGTTGACGCTGGCTTGGGCCAGGCAAGGTCCCATCGGTCATGTCTGTGAGGCAGATCCCGCACCTGTACAAAAGTCATACGTCATACCGCCGGGGTCGAGACGAATCGGCCGAATCAACCTGCTGAGCGCAAGGCCAGATTCAGCCAATTCATCAGCCAATTCCAACGGAATACGCTCTAGCCATCTGGTCGCATCCTGCAGAACCGTCAACCAACGAAAGCCAGCCGGGGAGCACTGACCCCAGCGCGTGGTTGACCCTTGAGGTAGGCCAGCATGGTGTCGGCGTCGGACACCTCAAAGGAATCGACAGGACAGTTGTCGGAGAAATCATCCTCAATGAAGGCCTTTTCAATCACACCATCGTTAACGAGCATGGAATAACGCCAGGAGCGCAGGCCGAAGCCGAGGTTGGAGCGGTCGACAAGCATGCCCATTTTGCGGCTGAATTCGCCGTTGCCATCAGGCAGAAGCAGGACATTGCGCGCTCCAACATGCTTTCCCCACTGGAACATGACGAAGGCGTCATTCACCGAAAGGCAGATGACCTGATCAATGCCTTGATCTTTGAATTCCTGGTGGAGTTCTTCATAACGGGGCAGATGATTGGACGAACAGGTGGGCGTGAAGGCGCCCGGCAGAGCGAACAGCACAACCCTGCGGCCACCGAAGAGATCCTCGCTGCAGAGATCCTGCCAGCGGTAGGGATTGGGGCCAGGAATGCTCTCGTCGCGGACACGGGTGTTGAACACCACAGAGGGAACGCGCTGGGACAGGGTCATGACAAAAAAGGAGAAGGGAGGAAACGAAAGCGGGACTAGCGCCGTCGCCTGAACGAACTCATACTGACTCCGCTTTGCAAAAGGATCCATAAGTTGTTGTACTCATTCGCTGGCCTGGCGGCAGGCCAGAAAAAAGCCCCGCCAGTGGCAGGGCTGTGAGAGCACTCGATCCTCCGGGGAGGGGGATTCAGGCCAGACGGGGACCCTCAAGCCGGGCGGCCTGTTTGATGCGTTGACGCAATTCACGGCTATGGACAAAGGCCGACAAAAAGCCAAGTCTCGATTGACGCGACGTGGTTTGCTGACCAGCCAGTCCACTGAGGGAATTATGCTGGACATCAAAGCGGGCTGGGGCCGTCAACGAGGAATCCGGATCGAATGAAACTTGTTCGCGCTGAACCGGATCAGAAAAAATGACCGCGCTGGAAAGCGGCTCGATTAAACGATGGGATTGAGGCATGGCTAGGTAATTGTGATCTGAGATACAAAAAGTCTTCTTGGGCGAATACAGAAAAACCGACGCGCCGTCGAGACCTCTGAAAAAACGGAACCTTGCGACCTTAATGCTTTGTTTCTTTTTTCCTCAGCTTTTGTTTGGTTTTGCCTGAAATTGAGTCCGGGCCCGCAGGCGTCACCTCTGCCCCGGTGACGGGAGCCGAGCGAGCTGATGGGACCGATGACCATCGCGAGTTGGATGAGGAGGGCGCTTGATTGGGTCGGCCTGGCTGGGTCGGCTTGAGGAGGCTGCTTGACGGGAATGGCTTGGGGGGAGTTCCAACCAGGCAGGATTCAGGCAGGCCAACGCCCGGATCCCCTTTGTCCAGCCGCCATCAACTCCTGCGCAGCGCCGCCCAATGGCAGCGACTGGCCGCCGATCTCCAGGTGCTAAGCGCCGATCCCCTCGATGGATCCCATGCCCTCGATCTGCTCAACACCAGCTACGCCACTCCCGCGGCGGCGGCAGCCCGGGCCCGTCTCAAAGCGGACGCCTCCATCAGCCCCCTGATCCAGGGGCGCTACTGGGGAACCTGGCCCCGCCTGGATGAGCTGACCGCCATGGCGGCGGGCAGCCTGGGCCACAGGGTGGGGCACCTGCTGGCGGACCAGGGGCTGGTGCCCCTTCCCGATCCAAAGATTCCGCCAGGAGCCGATGGCGACGACACCTACCTGCAGATGCGCATCCGGCACACCCATGACGTGTGGCACGCCCTGACGGGCTTCCCCACCACCCTGGCGGGCGAGGCCGCCTTGAATGGCTTCACGTGCGAACAACTGCGCTGGCCGGGTTGCGCCCTGCTCTTGGCCGCCGATCTGATCCATCGCGTCAACGACGACTCCCCTGCACCAGGCGACGGCGTTGATGTGGGCCGCGCCGTGGCCTTCGGTCTGGAGTTGGGCGCCAGCGCCGCCCCCTTCCTGGCCCAACGCTGGGAGGAGGGCTGGCACCGCCCGCTGCAGGAGTGGCGGGAGGCGCTGGGCCTCAGCCCCAGCTTGATGGCACGGTCGCCGTTTGCTGGCCCGGAGCCCGGTTGGTGAACGGCAATCGTCGCCTGGGCTGCTAGATGCTGGCTCGCGCCGACGCCAGTAAGAGCTACTGCGATCGTCTGAAGACGATTCGCATGGCCTATCGGCGCCATCGCGCTGAGGCCTACGCCAGCGAGCGCCGCTGGCCCGAGTCGCCGTTCTGGGCCCGCCGCCACGCCCGTGCCTGCTGAGCCATTGCCTCGGCGGTAAGGGACTGCGGAGGTCGCAGGGGCCTGGCGCCACAGACCCCGCCAATTCAGACAGTGGCACAATATGCCCCCAAAAATGGGGGGGATTGGATGGTGCAGCCAAATAAAAATAAAATTTGCAAATAATAGTGGAATTGTCAGAAGTGCTTGCCAACAAGCCATGGTTTCAACATTTCAGAAATCCTTAAATTGTTTCATTTCCACCGAGTCAAGTCGCTGGCCAATTCAATCCTTGACGCTGAAGTCTTGGTGGAGATGCTTTCAGCAGACCAATACAACAGTCGCAAGCCAAAAACGTATCAAACGAAACACTAACACCGTTTCCTGCGCCTACGTCATCTGAGCCGATTCCAGGCATCTTCACCGCTCCAAGGCCTTTTTAGCGGCTCCCACAATTGAGCCTTTTGAAATCCTTAGCCAACGGGCTGCTCTGATCCACCGCTTACCGATAGGTAATTGCAATGAGCTTAGTTCTAGCCACTTCCAGACCTCGCCTTTTCTTTGTCGGGACCCACTGTTGGCCGGAAGCAGTCTCGGTGCTCCTCGCTTTGGGCGGAGTCAATGGTGGGACCAACCATGGGGCCATGGCATCCATGGCGGTACTCCTGATGCTGTCCGTCGTCATTCGTACGGGCTGGAATGCTGCGATCCTGCTCCACGGCTTGGGGCATACGGTGCTGGTCGCCGCCGTGGACAGAAACGGCAAGGCTGTGTGCCTTGACAACATTGCCGAACATCAGAATCTGCAAACCTTGGCCCGCTCCTTGGTGCCGTTTCAATGGATCGGTGCTCCATGGAGTTGGGAACAGACCTTGCCGTGGATGGATGCAGGCGATCCAACGGCATGGAAACTTCGCGTCAAGGCGACTGGTGGGTTGATAGTCAACGGCGCGGCTGCAGCAGGGGCTCTCGCCCTAATCCAATCGCCAGAATGCAACCTGGAGCAGCACATCGGTTTCGTTCCATTCTGGTTAAGCAACAGCGTGGTGGGGAGCTTGTTGGTAAGCAACGTCTTGTTGCTGGTGTGCTCAAGAACGGATTGGACTGCCTTACTCACAGGGCAGTCTGATTGCTTCTACTGCGGCAATTTTGGCTTCATTGCCGAGCGAGAGCCTATTCCAGCCAATGAATTGCTGTCCCAACAGGGGATTGAGCGGTTCTTGACGATGGGCCATGAAACCGAAGTGCGGGGAGAGCAGGCTGGTGGGGGCGTCGTTCTTGCCTATGACAAGGCGGGACATATCCGGTTTGTCGGGGAGAAGTTGGTTAACACCAAACGGCAAAATCTGACCCTCAATCTTGAATCGGCTTTTTCGCGTAAGCGGCGTCAGGCCATTCGAGCGGGCTACAGGCCCTTGAATTCAGGCATCACGGCCGCTTGGCACTATCGCTTCGGAACCAGTGGACCGCCCTCCGTGCTTGAAACCCATTGGCACGAATGGTGCCCGGCCCGTGTCGATCCCATTTGGGAACAACACGCTGGCCAATGGTCAGCGACCCCAAAAAACATCAACCACAGGATCACTCACAACGGAGACTTCGAGAGCTTCAAGTTATTCAATAGGCTCATTGACTACGAAACCCTTGGATTTTGGCTGGAAAGAGTCCTCCATGTTGCCAACCAAACATTGGGTGATTCACCCAAGATTGCAGGCATGATGGACGTCCTGATCTGCAAGGGAAACTGGTATGCAGCCGTTAGGCTGGGCTATCAAATGGCCATTGCCCAAGACATTGCGGCTGCCTTTGGCGGCATGGCTCCCACCAGGAGCGCGCCCCAAACGGCACCCTCCCGCTCGACTCTTGAGCACTGGGCAGCTATCTTCGATCGATGCTTTAAAGACTTTGTTCAAACCCATTCAGAGCCTGGCTGGATTGAAGACAAGTTCTTGCGACAGCAACTAAAACGTCGCATCGATGAAAGCCTAAGGATCGATTCTCGCTTGGGCACGTATGGGGAGGATCGCTTGCAGAACTTAGTTGACGAGACACTCCATGCATTCCTTCACAATGATCCAGAAGAAGCCAACCGTCTGTTTTTGACGCAAGCCAGGGGAAGCTTTGGCCTGATCACCGTTTCCACCCTTACACCTGATCAAGTCGTTCTGGGTTGTCTTGGACAAACCCTATCAACAGGCTTTGATCCTGAAGACCGGGTCTCTCTTTTCGCTTCAGAACCCGCTTCGATTGATGCCACGTTGGCCTTGAAGCCCCAGGCCTTCAGGATCGATCTCAATCAGAATTCGGGCGAAGTCGCCGTCCTGACATCCACAGAGCTCAAGGTTTACTCCCTATCTGCCAAGGGGGATCTTTCGGCGGATGACCTTGCGGGCCGAAAGATTCACTATCAAAAAAATCCCCACTTAAAACCCAACCATCCATCCGCAGAAGCCCGAAAGGATCCCGTAGCCGCTGACTTGCGGGATATACCGTGGATACTCCATACCATCAAGGATGACTGGATCAACCCTTCGTCTTTGAATCGTCAAAGTGCTGACTACTTCAACAACATTCTCATCGCCAAGGCCCATCATCTCGGCGAAAAGCAGGCCCTGATCAAAAAGGTGGGTCTGGATCCATCACTGGCCAAGTCCAGTCATGTTGACCTTCTTGTAACTGGGGTGGAGAACAGTCTGTGGGTTGGCAGCCAGTTCGCCAAGGACCTGGCCTCTGTGTTTCCGTTGTTGACGATCAAGACCCTTTCTTCCAACCAGCTGCTTCAGAGCCTTCAGTATGATTTTGATGGACTGGGTTTAGCCAGGCAAACGGTCGTGCTGGCCATCAGCCAGTCAGGTCAAACCTTTTGCACAAAGCAGGTGATTGAGGCCTGTGATCTGCTTGTCCGGGAAGAGGTGATCCGCGAGGTGTTTGTGCTCACCGGCGAGCCCACGAGTTTTGTTGGCTCCTCCATCATGCAGCCCACCTTTGCGGGGGAACCCTTCTCAAGGCGACTGTTCACCAGTGGTGGTGGTCGCCGCACGGCCGAACCAGCGACAGCTTCTATAGCGGCGCTCCACCAAACGCTGACGGAGCTGCTCTTTTTTCTCTGTCGTCAGATCCAATTGGCCTTTCCTGAGCAGCACCCGCTTGGCATGACCCTGAGCCCCAGGAGTCTGTTGGTGCTCGAAGACATGGAAGACCACCTATTCCTGCAGTCTGTGGTCAATATCATTGGAGCCGACTGCCAAAGAGAGCGAAAACCAACGGGACTTTATAAACAGATCGTGGCAGGGGGGAGACATTGGGGATTGCATATTCTTGAGCACCCAATCGCCTGGGCGATTCAGGCTCTTTTTGTTGCCATCACGGTGGGTTGGGCCCTACCTTTTGGCCACGCGATCCCGCCGATGCAGACCGTGGGCAATGCCCTGATCGGAGCCTTCGGTTTGAATTCCGATTGGCCCCTGATCAAGGTGCTCTCGGGAGCCTTGGTGATGGCCGATCTAGGCCTCTACATCTTTGGACCTTGGATCTGGACCCTTGGGCTTCGCTGGGCCCAGGGACGGCAAGTGCTCGCCAGAACCGGGAAACGAACCTTGGTGATTGGCGAAACCCCCTGGGTCCATCAGATTCTCAACAACTTTGTCAGCAAATTGTTTTCGCTCAGTTACGGAGTGACGTCCTTGGAGGTCCAGGCCGCCAACCCTCAGGACGATCTGGTTCATACCTACGCCCATCGGGTCGTGCGAGGCACGCTCCTCTTCCTAGGCATCCCCGATGGTCGGTGCACCGAAAAGCAACGCAGCGCGGAGGCCGCAGCCATGATGACTGGCCAGCAATCCCATGGCATTCAACATCTGAAAACAGGGCCTGAAATCCTGCTGGTGGGTTCCAATCCTGCGATTGCCACCAAAGCATTTGCCAAGGCCATAGTGCTGCCCAGTCCGGTTCACAAGGCCTGTGAGGAGTTCGGAACCTACCGCCAGGAGGACAAGATCATGGAGTCCTTGCGTGAATCACGATTCGGTTCGTTCCGAAGATTACTGGCGAGTTACGTCTTCTTCTGGTCCATGGCCCAGACCGTGGCCACCTTTCCCCTCATCAAATACGAGTTTTGGAAATCCCAAAGCCGCACAAAGGTGATGACCACAGCCGCCCCTGTCTCTGCTGGCAAGTTGGATCGTCCGGAGCGGGATGAGGTGTCCGCCCTTGACCTACCGATCTATGCGAATCGCGATCAAAGTTAGTGACGCCGAGGTGCTGCGGGCGGCGTAAATGTTGCTGTCCGGCTTCCGCTATGGGGTGCTCTCCCACCAGAACAGCCATGGAGTCAGCCATCAGACCGCCCGCAGCGATCTGCAAAACTGGCGGCCTGTGGGCTACTGATTGCGGGCAAGGAGGGGCGGCGTGAGTATTCCGGGTGCCCGGGGATCTGGCGTCGCGGCTTGCATTTTGATCGGTTCAGGCCGCCACACCACCTACTCCGACCACACAAGCGGATCATCCAGCTGGAGGAGCAGTGCAATGCGATCGCGCGGTCCCTCGCCTGAGCAGCCCCGCCGGGCCTGCCAGCGATACCTTGACCGACAAAAAAGACCCCTTGCGGCGCAAGGAGCCTGACAAAATGGAGCCAAGCGGACTCGAACCGCTGACCCCCTGCATGCCATGCAGGTGCTCTACCAGCTGAGCTATGGCCCCATTGATGCGGCGGGATCGCCCATCGCCTAACCACCATACATGGCGGCGGTCCTCAGAGCTGGCGCCAGACGGCCACCAGCCGACCCTGGATCTGCACCTGATCGGCGGGCAGCACCATGGGGGGATAGGCGGGATTGGCGGCCTCAAGGCGCACCTCGGGCCCCTGACGGTGGAAGTGCTTGAGGGTGGTGCCACTGCCGGCCACCAGGGCGCTGACGATGGCACCGTCCCGCAGGCGCGAGGGATCCGCCACCGGTTCCATCAACACCACGTCGCCATCGGCGATGTGGGCCTCCACCATCGAATCGCCGTTCACCGTCAGAGCAAAGAGATCGCGGTTCTCCAGCAGGGGCTGCAGGTCGAGATGATCGTGATCATCGGCCGGATCGATCAGCCCGCCCGCCGCCACCGATCCCAGCACCGGGATGCCGGCGGATCGCCCCCCCAGCAACTGCAGGGTGCGGGCCTGGCCCTCCTGCCAGGTGATCCAGCCCTTCTGCTGCAGGTGACGCAGGCGGCTCTGGATCGGGGCGGGCGATCGCAATCCCATCGCCTCCACCATCTGGCGGATCGAGGGGCTGTGGCGATGGCTGGCGATGTAATCCTGCAACCAGTCGTAGAGCTCCTGCTGGGCGGAGGTGAGCTCCTGGGGGGCGGGCACCGGCGAATGGCGAAACTCTGGTACAGATGTACCGTCTCGCGGGGCTTTTGTCCAGCGGCGCGCCGCATGGATCTCAACAAAGCGATGGCAAACCAGGGATGATTCCGCTGGGCGGGGGCGTGTTCGGCGGCGCGATGAATGCCTCTCTGAAGGGGAATTGGCCCAGCGACAGACGTGGGCTGGAAGTGGTTCAGCCAGGAGCAGCGAGCAAGGCGGCCAACAGGGCCTGTTGGACATGCATCCGGTTCTCAGCCTGATCGAAGACGCGGCTCTGGGTGCCTTCAATCACGCCGGCGCTGATCTCCTCGCCGCGGTGGGCCGGCAGGCAATGCAGCACGATCGCCCTGCTGTCGGCTTCCGCCAGCAGGGCCTCATCGAGGCACCAGCCGCTAAACGCCCGCTCCCGTTCGGCCTGCTCCTGCTCCTGCCCCATCGAGGCCCAGACATCGGTGTAGACGGCATGGGCCCCGCGCACGGCGGCGACGGGATCATGCAGTACGGAGATCTGGGCGCGGCCCTCGCCCAGGGCGGCAGCCCGCTGCAGCACAGCCGGATCCGGCGCGAATCCCTCCGGCGTGCCGATACGCACGTTCACCCCCAGCAAGGCGCCGGTGAGCATGAGCGAATGGGCCACATTGTTGCCATCGCCCACGTAGGCCAGAGTCAGGCCCTGCAGCTGGCCGAAGGCCTCCCGCAGGGTGAGGAAATCGGCGAGGGCCTGGCAGGGATGCTCCTCGTCGGTGAGGGCATTGATCACCGGAATCGAGGCCCAGTGGGCGTAATCGGCCAGATCGGCCTGGGCAAAGGTGCGGATCGCCAGGGCATCGCAATAGCGGCTCAGCACCCGGGCCGTATCGGCGATCGGTTCACCCCGCCCCACCTGGGTGACGATCGGCAGCAGGTCGATGGTCTGGCCGCCGAGACGGGCCATGGCCACGGTGAAGCTGACGCGGGTGCGGGTGGAGGCCTTGGTGAAGATCAAGCCCAGAACTCGGCCCTTCAGATCCATGTTCTGGCGGCCCGCCTTGAGCTGGGCGGCCAGATCGAGCAGGGCCTCAGCCTGGGCCGGATCCAGATCGCCGGAGGAGAGAAAATCTGCGCCGGCCAGGCCAGCAAGAGCTGCGTCAAGGGCCGCCATGGCCGCTCCATCAAAGAACCCTTATCGGAGATCCATGGCCCCCTGGTCAAGGGGGGGTAGCGCGACATCCAGGCAAGCGGGGAGGTCAACGGGGCGAAACTGACGTTGGCGGCCCATATCAAACACGCCACTCCAAGGGATGCTCCACCCACCTGATGCCAGGGGAACCAAGGTCCCCCTGGGCGTAGCCAGGCCTCAGGCGGTGGTGGCCGCCAACACCTGCTCGGCCTGCACCGCATCGGCGGAGGGCATGACGCTGCTAGCCAGGAGCTCCTTGAGCTCGTCGCCCTCGATCACCTCCTGGGCCAGGATCTTCTCGCTGATGCTCTCCAGCAGCGGTCTGTTCTGGCGCAGGATGCTCAAGGCCCGGCCGTGGGCACGGTCCACCAGCCCCCGCACCTCCTTGTCGATGGCCTGGGCGGTGGCATCACTCACCGAGCGGCGGGGATTGCTGCCGCCGCCGAGGAAGCGATTGCCGCCCTGCTTGTCGTAAGCGAGGGGACCCAGGGTTTCGCTCATGCCATAGGTGCCCACCATCTGCTCGGCGATGTCCGTGGCCCGCTGCAGATCATTGGCGGCGCCGGTGGTGACTTCTCCAAACACCAGCTCTTCGGCGCTGCGGCCCCCCAGCAGGGTGGCAATCTGCCCCTCGAGATCCTCCTTGGAATTGAGGAAGCGCTCTTCGGTGGGCAACTGCAACGTGTAGCCAAGGGCCGCCATGCCCCGCGGCACGATCGAGATCTTGGCCACCTTGCTGCCCCCGGGCATCAGGTGACCAACGATGGCGTGGCCAACCTCGTGATAAGCCACCACTTTTTTCTCGTCGGCCTGCAGAACGCGGCTGCGTTTCTCCAAGCCCGCCACCACCCGCTCGATCGCCTCGTTGAGATCGCCCTGCTCGACGCTGGTGCGCTTGACCCGGGCCGCCAGCAAGGCCGCCTCGTTGACCAGATTGGCTAGATCGGCTCCTGCGAAGCCACTGGTGGCCTGGGCGATCTTGTCGAGATCGACGCCTTCGGCCAGCTTCACCTTCTTGGCATAGATCTCGAGAATCGTGCGGCGACCCGAGAGATCGGGGCGATCGACAAGCACCTGGCGATCGAAGCGGCCGGGTCGCAGCAGGGCCGCATCAAGAGTTTTCGGGTTGGTTGGTGGCGGCCAGAACGATCACCGGCTTGTCCTTGGAGGCAAAGCCATCCATCTCGGTGAGCAACTGATTCAAGGTCTGCTCGCGCTCGTCGTTGCCACCGACCACGCCCATGGAGCCGGAGCGGCTCTTGCCGATGGCATCAAGTTCATCGATAAAGATGATACAGGGAGCCTTCTTCTTGGCCTCTTCGAACAAGTCGCGCACCCGGGCTGCACCAGCCCCTACAAACAACTCGACGAATTCAGAGCCAGAGATGATAAAAAATGGCACGCCTGCTTCGCCGGCCACGGCCTTGGACAGCAGAGTTTTGCCGGTGCCAGGGGGGCCCACCAACAGCACGCCTTTGGGGATGCGGGCACCGATGGCGACATAACGCTCGGGGGTCTTGAGGAAATCGACGATTTCATTAAGCTCGGCCTTGGCTTCATCGACACCGGCAACATCAGCAAATGTGACCCGGGATTCTTCGTCGGGCACATACACCTTGGCTTTGCTCTTGGTGAAGCTCAAAGCTCCCTGGGCACCTCCCATGCCGCTGCGGCGGGCAAAGAACTGCAGAACAAGAATGAAGATCAGCGGTGGCACCACCCAGCTGAGCAGGGTGGTGAACAGATTGGGTTTGGCCGGTGGTGCCGCCGCAAATTCGACCCCATGCTGCTCGAGCCGCTGGGGCAGCTCCATGTCAAAAATCGGGGTGGTGGCCAGTAGGGTGGGAGCACCCTCAGCAGGAGCTTTATTAAGCTCGTAACGGATTTGATCGGAAGTAATATAAGCGCGCTTTACATTATTGGCATTGACCTGATCGATGAATAGCGAATAGGGAACCCTCGGCACCTGATTGGCTGGATTCGGTAGAAAATTGCTGAATAACAGCAACAGGCCAAAACCCACTAATAGCAGGTTGATCAGGCCAAAGCGCCTGGTGGGTCGGTTGTCATCTTGGCGAAGAGCCATGCCACAGTTCCACTGGTGGTTTCCCCAACCTAGGGGGTGTGGTCCTCCCCTGTCCCCAGAGCGGGGAGTGAGAACCGAACGCCACTGACCTTGCCCTGTCGCTGTCGTCGCCCCTCTCGCTCACGGTCCCCCTCTTGGTGAGGTTGCCCTTGCTGCTGAGTGTGATGCTGCCGTTGTCGCGGCGTCGGCCCTTTCGCTTGCGGCTGGTCAGGGCTTGGGCTGGTCAGAGCTTGCCGCTGGCGGGCGGGCCGGGCAAGCTAAGCGCATGTGCGGTCGCTACGCCCTCACCACCGCAATCGAGGCGCTGCTGCCGCGCCTGCAGGGGCCCCTGCCCGAGGGCTGGCGCCAGCACTACGCGCCCCGGCCCCAGGTGCGGCCCGGGGAACCGGTGCTGCTGCAACGCCAGGAGCACGGCCGCCTGCAGGTGGGTCTGGCCCTCTGGGGACTGCTGCCGGAATGGAGCCGGGACCCCTTGGAGCGGCGGCGACCCATCAATGCCCGCTCGGAAACGGTGATGGAGAAGGCCAGTTTCCGGGGACCCTGGCGCCACCGCCGTGCCCTGCTGCCGGCGGATGGCTTCTACGAATGGCAGAGCCGCACCGACAAGGCCACCGGCAAGATCTGGAAACAGCCCTGGTTGTTTCGCCGCCGTGATCGCGGCGTCTTCTGGCTGGGCGGGCTTTGGGATCGTTGGATCGGGCCTGATGGCAGCGAAGTCGAGAGCTGCTGCATCCTGACCACGGCCCCCAATGAGCTGCTGCAACGGGTCCACGACCGCATGCCCGTGGTCATCCCCGACGGCCTGGAGGAACCCTGGCTGGAACCCGCCGACGGACCGGCCCTGAGGGCCCTCGAACCCCTGCTGACCCCCTGGGATCCGGCGGCGTGGGAAGCAATCAAGCTGGAGGCGATGCCCCTGGACATCAGCCTTGCCCCTGGCGGATCCCGCGGACTCGCTGGAGATTGACTCCCAGCAAGCGTTTGCTCAAAATCGCGGCCGCGACCCGATCAACATCCCAACCGGGATCGATCGACCCAATCCCTCATCGGGTTTGACCCGGCTCTCTAAGACGAAACCTGGAGAGACTGGCGTTTCAGCGAACTCTTAAGAACCTGGTGCCCCCCCTCAACCCCTGCATCGCCTGATCAGAGGCCCAGCCCAATCCAGGCTGGGACAGGATGGAATGTCACCGCTCAGACGCTCCATTGGGCCTGGCCTGAGTTTTTAGCAAACTCTTCAGGCACCATGGCCCCTCCCGAACCCCCCGATGGACCTGCCCTGCCCCCCCTTGCACCGATGAGCCTCACCGAGCTGGATGCCTTTCTTGAGCACGCCCGCGGCCGCAGCGACCTGCAGGCGCGCCTGCGGGACCCCGACTCCCCCCTGGAGCTCAGCGACTTTCTCAAATTGGCCCAGGCGGAAGGCTTCGCGATCACGGAGAGCGATGTGATCGAAGCCCAGCAACGCCAGGACTCTTTTCTCAGCGACGAGGAGCTGCAGCGGCGGGCCGGCACCGAAGCACGCCGACTGCGGCATTTTCTGCATGGATGAGCAACCCATGCCGCCTTGGCAAGAGCCCGGGGGTCTGGAGCGGGTGGCGCTCTATCCCCGCCCCCCGGCCTTGGTGCTGGACAGCAGGCTGGTGCGGGTGGAGGCCGGAGGACAGCTCCTGGCCGAAAGCCAGCAGAGCCTGAGGGTGCTGGAAACCTTCCATCCCCCCAGCTTCTACCTGCCGCCGACGGCCTTCGATCTCAGTCGGCTCGTGCCAGCGGCCGGCCGCAGCTTCTGCGAATGGAAAGGGGTGGCCGTTTATTTCGATGTGCTGTTGCCCGATGGCCGCCGCCTGCCGCGCGCCGCCTGGCAGTATCCCAACCCCACCCCCGCCTTTGCGCCCCTGGCCGGCTGGTTCAGCCTCTACCCCGGAGCCATGTCCCTCTGCCAGGTCGATGGGCAACCGGTGCGGGCCCAGGCCGGCGGCTTCTACGGGGGCTGGATCACCGCTGAGTTGATTGGACCCTTTAAAGGGGATCCAGCCCACCCGGAACTCATCTGAGCGGAACCGGCGACTGCTCCACCAGAATCAGACGCATCACCGCCGTGCCCAGGGGCCTGGGCAGGCCAGCGATTTCGGCCCGCATCCGGATCGGCTCGCCATGGGGGATCAACAGCTGTAAATCCTGGCTTCCCGTCTGCTCCACGCCGGTCGGCGGCCGGCGGGCCAGATCCATCAGAGCGGCGCCATCCTCGGGGGTCAGAAACAACTGGAACGGCAAGCCGACCATGGACCCTTGGTCGTGGAGAAGACGAGCGCAGAGCCGTTCATTCGCCATCACCACCTTGAGGGAGTCATCCAGAACGACCACGTCAAAACACTGGGAGTGAAACACCGAGCCAAAGATGGTGGAGAGGTCGGCGGCGTGTTCGGCCACAGCGGTGCTCTCGGTGACATCCGTCAACGTGCCGACCACGCAATCGTCGTCGTCTTCGCGGATCACGGTGGCGGTCTCCACCACCTGAATGCGCCGTCCATCGCGGGTGGCGAGCCGATAGGCCACCGACCAGCCGCCTGTGCCCTGGCGGCGGCTGGTGGCCACCCGAGCGCGATCGGCCGGATCAATCGCCTCCTCCAACAGGGCCGGCTGGGCGCACAGTTCGGCCGGAGTCCAGCCCGTCAGCGACTGAATGCGCGCGCTGACATAAAGCAGGTGATCGAGGCTGGCATTGCGTTTCCACACCGCCTGCTCGAGGGCATCGGTGAGGCGGGTGAAATCGGCGAGGGCCGCTTCGGCGGTGCGCCGCAGGGCCACCAGTTCACCCACATCCGTCAGAGTGATGATGGCCCCAATGGGCCGCTTCTCCCGATCGAGATAGGGCATCACCTGAAGCAGATAGGCGACCTCCTCACTGCTGGCCTCGATGTTGCGCCTCGGCACACCGGCCAGAACCTCCACAATCGCCTGGCGCAATCCGGTCAGCTTGAGGGTGGTGGGCACCGAGAGCAGGGGCTGGCCGATGTCGGCCTCCACCAGGGCAAACACCCGCACCGCCAGGGGGGTGAAGCGGGTGATGTGCATCTCCAGATCAACGATCACCATGCCCTGGCTGAGGGAGTTCTGGATGTTCTCCAGATCGTTGTTGACCAGCTGAAGTTCTTCACTGCGATTGCGTAGCTGCAGATTGCTGGTGCCCAGTTCCTCGTTGGTGGCCTGCAGCTCTTCATTGGAGGCCTCCAGTTCCTCATTGGAGGACTGCAATTCTTCGGAGGAGGCCTGCAGCTCTTCCGAGGAGGCTTCGAGTTCTTCGTTGGCCTCCTCCAACTCGGCCATCGAACGGCGCAGGGAATCCTGACTGGTGAGCAGTTGCTCCTCCAGGCGCAGGATCTGGCTGGAGAAGGAGGCGTCGAGCTGACGGGATTCGGCTCCAATGCGTGCCGAGGCAGGGCCCTCGGCTTCGGCAGCCCGTAAAAACGAGATCACACTGAAGTTGCGTTGGCCGACCCGCAGGGGTCGGGCCTCCAGACGCAGGGGTGATGCCAGCTCCGCAAGGGTGATCATGGGGCTGAGAACGGGCACCTCATCGGCACGGATCAGCAACAGCAGGGCCCGGGCGTCATCCCTGAGCTCCTGGCGCAGGAAAAGACTGGCATTGGCGCTGATCCAACCCTCCGGCATGACGCAATAGGGCGTGACATCACCGATCACCTGCACCAGGTTGTGGTTGTCATCGAGCACCAGGCAGTCACCACAGAAGGCGCGACTGAGGGCCTCGAGCAACAACATGTGCTGTTCCGGCACCGAATCACGCAGCACACCAATCCGGGACAGGGAGGGCCTGTGGTGCGTCCCGCGGCCCTGGCTGTTGCCAAGCGGCGGCAGGGTGCGATGGACCACCTCACCGCTGCGCCGATAGATGCGGTGGGCGGCATCGGCCACGGCAAAGCCCTGCTGACCATGGCCCAGAGACTCCGATTCCCCTAGAAAAAGCAGCCCTCCGGGCAGCAAGCCGAAGCGGAAGAGACTAATCACCCGCTCCTGGAGCGGCGGGGTGAAATAAATCAACGTGTTGCGACAGGAGATCAGATCGAGCCGCGGAAAGGGGGGATCTTCGCTGACGTTATGGCGGGCAAAAATGGCGCAATCGCGCAATTGGTCGTTGATCCTGCACGTCTCGCCATTTTCCTGAAGAAAGCGACGGCGCAGGTCCGCAGGAATGCCCTGGACCGCCGAGAGGGGATAGATCCCCTGGCGTGCGTCGACCAACACCTCCTCATCCAGATCGGTGCCGAAGATCTTGAGGCGACCTGCCAGCGGCTCCGGATGGTCCAGCACCTCACTGATCAGCATGGCCAAGCTGTACACCTCCTTGCCCGAAGCGCAACCCGGCACCCAGGCACGGATCTTGGGCTGGGGACCCAGCTGGGCCACGTAATTCTTCAGCAGCTGACCCAAGGCCTTGAAGGCCTGCGGATCGCGAAAGAAAGCGGTGACATTGACCAGCAGGTTGTGCAGCAGGGCCGGGGCCTCTTCAGGATCGTCCTTGAGCAGTTGCACATAGGACTGGAGGTCGCGGCTCTGGCGCTGGGCCATGCGACGTTCCAACTGGCGGCGCAGGGTGGATTCCTTGTACTGGGAAAAATCGATGCCGGTGCCCAGCTCCAGCTGGCTGAGAACCGCGCTGATCGTCTGGGATTGCATGTCATTCCCTTCAGCGAGCTTCAAACCTACGTTGTTTGGCGTAGCAAGGGCCAATTGCTGACCGATGGCTCCGGCCTCCAGCACCTGGCACGCCCCGCCGAGGGCGATGGCCGCCCGGGGCATGGCATCAAAGCGGGCATTTTCGGGCAACTGAACAAAAGTGCGGCCGCCAGCGGCCCGCACCTGGGCCAGCCCCCTGGCCCCATCCGAGCCGGTGCCCGAGAGCACCACCGCCACGCCCTTGTGGTGCCATTCCCGGGCAATCGACTCAAACAACCGATCGATGCTGGGACTCGGACCAAAACGGGGCGGGGGATCACTGACGACCAGCCGATCGCCCCGCACCTCCACATCGTGATTCGAAGGGGCCACCGCCACGACTCCAGGCTGCAGCAGATCCCCGTCGACGGCGGTA
Organism: Aphanothece sp.; assembly: GCA_040373885.1. Classification (GTDB taxonomy): domain Bacteria; phylum Cyanobacteriota; class Cyanobacteriia; order PCC-6307; family Cyanobiaceae; genus Cyanobium. The sequence continues at coordinate 22,774 of JBEIVL010000009.1, read as the reverse complement.
ATCACCTTGAGGGAGGTCACCCGTGCCAGCAATTCAACGATCAGGCTGGGATGGTCTGGAGCGAGATGCTGGGCCACCACATAGGCCGCCTGACCCTGGAGCTTCAGCTGGGCCAAGAGGACCTTGAGCGCCTCCAGGCCACCGGCGGAGGCGCCGATGCCCACAACCTGCTCCGGGCGGGCCACCTCAACGGGCTGGAGGGATGGCTCCAAGGAGGAGTTGGAGAGATTTTCGGCGGAAGCACTCACGAATCTAAAAAACCTATGGGCCCTGAAAAAGCCTAAGAAGCAGTCGTCTAACGCTACTGGAAACTCGAGTAAAGACAAATTATTCAAGAAGTGCATTGATGCATTTTCGAGGACTGATCAGCGTCGGCTGACATCGCGAAGCTATGCAATTCATGCGTTTTTTAGGTCGGCAATGCACGCCATGCTTAGTCAAACGCGCAAAGCTTACAAGAGCCGGCATTTATGGTCCCCCAACCGGTAAAAAGCCGAAAGTTGCGCTAACGTCCAAACAAGCCATTCAAGGCTGTATTGTTCTAGGTGAAATTCAAATTATGCCATATCTGCATTATCTGTCCTTTGCCGGCCCGGTCCCCTGATTTCAACCACTACATCCCTTTCCCATCTCAATACATGCACCTCATCTAGCCATACTTCGCCACTCGCCAATCAACCGTTAAACGCAACGAGTCACATGCCCTGGCCCGAGTCCGAAAAAGTCCCACAAATCAAAGAGCAAATTCTAGCTCCCGATCGCGAGGATCAGACCGGGTTGACCAACCCTTTTATCAACCATCTTCACCGCATCGAGACCCCAGAAGCCAGCCGGCAACTGCTTGAAGGGGCTCTTGATGTCGGTGAATTTGAAGCCGTCGTCCATGGAGGGGCGGCCTGGCACTACCAAGGAGCCAAAATTCAAGTGGGTGATCTTCCCGTTGTGGCCTACATCAGCGGACCTGCCCAGGGATTGATTCAAGCCAGCAATGATCTCACCTTGGTCTTAGGGTATGGAGGAGAGAAGCGTGTGCGGCAAAAGGGTGTTCTCTGGACCTGCCGGGCCAACACCTGCCTGCTGCTGGCACCTAAATCCAGCTGGACTTTTGAAAACAACCTGGCCAGCAGCGTTGTCTTTCGCATCCACGTTGAGGCACTCAAGCGCACGGCGATGGCGATGGGGGGGTGGCGCGATGGTCCGCCCCAATGGCAGGAGCGCATGGAGCAGGCCCACGGCTGGCAGATCCCGACTGATGCCCAGGGCCAATCGATGCAGATGTTCCTGCGACAGGTGATGGACATCTCCAATGATTTGCTCAGTTTCAGTCAGACCCTGCTGGATCGGATGCATCTTGAGGACCAGATCTACCGACTCGTGGCGGCGATGTTGATCCCTGAATTGCGTCAGGAATCCCCCCACAATCGACTGCGTCAACGCCAGGAACATGGCCGGGATGCCTTTGACGAATTGATCGATTACATCCTGGCCAACCTCGGCGAACCGCTGAATCTCACCAACCTCGAAAATCACAGCCATTACTCGCGCCGCACCCTTCAGTACGTCTTTCGCGACCGCTTCGGCTGCACCCCTTCCCAGTGGATCCGCAAGCAACGCTTGGAAATGGCCCACCATCGGCTGCAGAATCCCCAGCCGCGCGACTCGGTCTCAGAAATCGCCTTCGCCTGTGGCTACCGGTCGATGAGTCTGTTCAGTCTTGATTTTCAGCAGCACTACCACATCAAGCCCTCCCATCTATTGCGGGAAGGCCTGCGCCGCAGCTCCTGAAGCCAACAATTCGCCACAACACGCCTCAAACGCCGCGGCCGGATCCCCAGCCTCCCGGATCGGCCGACCAATCACCAGGGCACTGGCGCCGGCGGCCATGGCCTGACCCGGGGTCATCACCCGTCGTTGATCCCCCGGATCGCCGCCACCGGGACGAATGCCCGGGGTCACCAGGACAAACGGCCGGGGATGGGCCGCCCGCAGGGCCGCTACCTCCAGGGGTGAGCAGACCGCACCCCCCAGGCCCGCGGAGGCCGCCAGATCCGCCAGGCGCCGGGCATGGACCGGCAGGGATTCGCTAGGGCCCAGCTCGGCCTCGAATCGCATCGGATCCCAGCTGGTGAGCACCGTGACCGCCAGCAACGTCGGCGGAGTTTCCAGACCGGCCTCAGCAGCTCCCTGTTGAGCCGCCTCCTGGGCCGCCCGCAGGGCCTCCCGCCCGGCCGAGGCATGGACCGTGATCAACTCGGCCCCGAGGCGGGCCGCCGAGCGACACGCGCCTGCCATGGTGGCGGGGATGTCGTGAAATTTGAGATCCAGAAAGACGCGCAGGTCCCGCTCCCTGAGTCGCTCCACCACCTGGGGGCCGGCGGCCGTGAACAACTCAAGCCCCACCTTCACCCGTCGGAGAGCGGGAATGGCTGCCACCAAAGCGAGGGCCTCGCTGGCCTCACCGCGATCGAGGGCCAAGATCAGGCAATCAGCGGGGTGGGGGCCAGCGGCAGCGTTGGCGGCAGGGGTCAGAGTCAAGCGCTCCAGGCCGGTGGACGACCTCACCAAGCTAAAAGGGCTTTATAAGCAGCCGGCAGCCCTTAGGCGGCCTGGGGTCGATCGAGCGCCCCGGCGTCTTCCCCCGCCCGCTCGCCCGTCGGGTTTCCCACCAGCTCCCGCACCAGGCGGTCGTGATCCAAACGGCAGCCGAGACGCTCCTGAATCGCCAAGGCATCCCTTTCGGCATTGCCCAGGCAGCAGGTGCCCCCCGGTGAGGGGGTCACATTGAAACTGAGCCCGGGCCGTGCCGGGATGGTCACCTCACCGAGCATCAGCCGGCGCTCTGCGCGGTCGATCAATTGGGGCCTCACACCGCCATAGCCTTCGGCGAAGCGCAGGTCCTCCAGCTGCAGCGAGGGAACGATCTTCCGCGCGTCCTGCAGAAACAAACGCCGTCTGAGCCAAGGCAGCTCGAACAGGAGATTGCGAATGATGTAGGCGCGGATGTCGGCATCGCCAAACAACTGCCACAACACCGCCAACACCGCCCCGTCGAGCCTCAGCACCCGCAAAAATTCCCAGAAAGAGGCAGGACGGTAGCGCTCCAACAAGGGCAGCAGCAGAGCGGTAGGACCAAAACGGGTCTTGCCGGGACTGCGCACATCCGGATCACCATGCAGAGCAGCGAAGGGCAGCTTATCATTCTGCAATGTATAAACTTTCCCCCGCAATACATCGGGCGTGAAGTAAAAGCTACCCGCCACCGGCAGGCATGAATACTCGAGGCCATACCCCATTTCTTGCGCCAGCAGCAGGCTGTGGGCCCCGGCGTTCACCACCACATGGCGCGCCCGCACCCGGGTCGGGGGGGTCGCCCCCCCAGAGGATCTCAGCTCCACGAGGTAGTCATCCCCCTGCGGCTCGATACGCACGACACGGGTGGACAGGCGCACGTCGATGCAGCGAGCCTGGCCCACGACGGCCCGATGGGCCTGCTCCAGGAACGATTCAGACAGGGCCTCGTAATCAACGGCGGTCGGGGACATTCGGATGCCGATGGCCAGCAACTCCTCGGGGCGCGGAGCGCCATTGACAAGGGCCACCCGGGGTTCCCACTCGGCGATCTGCTCCTTCTCCAGCAGTTCCATGGCCGGAAAGTGGGGGGAAAACAGGTGGAAACGCTGCCGCAGCTGCTCACATTCCCGCTGGCCCACGGCCAGGACCATCTTGGGGGTGCGAAAGACACATCGATCTCGGACGTCCCGATCCAGCAGGTCCCCGTAGCGGCCGATCATCTCGGCGGTGCGCTTGACCCGCAACGCCTTCTCCAGGGTGTAATTGGTCTCGATGTCCCCGCAGTGGATGGTTTGGCTGTTACTGGTGGCCTTGGAATTGACCTGGGCGAGCTGGTCGTAACGCTCCACCAAGGTGATGTGGGCCAAGTCGGTGTAGCGGGCCAGGGTGAACAACAGAGCCGTTCCGCAGACACCGCCACCCACGATCAAGACATCAGTGGCGATTTCAGCAGGGACCGATTCGGGGTGAGGGGGGGCGTCGCGGTTCAACGATGTCAGCTCGGTGATGGCAGTTCGATGCTCCCCAGCATGGGATGCGGGTGAGCAGGGGGGAGCTTGCCGTGCCCTATGCTTCAAGCGTCAGGACAGAAATGGTCTGAACGGCCGGGCGATTAGCACAGCGGTAGCGCACTTCCTTCACACGGAAGGGGTCACTGGTTCGAATCCAGTATCGCCCACTGAACCGAGACTTCCGGTTGGGACCCGGGATTGATCACGGGTCCCAACCTGTCGGCATACTGAGGTCATCCAGCAGATTTCGGCTATGGAGTGGCTCCCTTGAGCGACTTTCTGGATTCCCAGCAGCACCGATCGACCAGCGAAGGGTCCCCGACCCCGACCGAACCGATCCCAGAATTGCAAAAGCTCGGCACCACCCTGGCGGCCGCACGACGCCAACGCGGCCTGGACGTCGAACTGCTGGCAGAGCGCCTGCGAATCGGCACTTCACAGCTGAAGGCCCTCGAAGCGGGCGACCATGCCCATCTCCCCGAAGGGGTCTTCGTCATCGCCCTGGCACGGCGCGTGGCCAGCGCCCTTGAAATCAACATCGACGACGACGTCCAGGATCTGCGGGGCAGCGCCCTGATGCGACGGCCCCAGCCCCGTCCCCCCCTTACCCCAGCGCCCCAACGCCCCAGCAAGGGCGTCCCCGGCGGCCCCACCTTGCCCAAGAAGGAGACGTCCCGCTCCAGGAGTCGCGACAGCCAGGGAGCAGCCCCCTGGATCCTGGGCGTGCCCCTGGTGCTCGCTGGCCTGGGCCTCGCGACCGCCCTCAGCCTCAAGGCATGGAATGAACGCTCTACGGCCAGCCTGCCGTCCCCGCCAACCCCCGTTGGGGTCAAAGCGTCCGCCCCGGAGCCGCGCGTCGTGCGCTCCGCCAAGCCCGCCAAAACCGGCGCACCTGCCCCCGGCGCCCCCCCCCCTGCCTGCCCAACCGACGGCGGCAGCGTCCATGTTGCGCCTCAAGGCCTCTGAGCCGAGTTGGATCCAGGTGCGCCAGAGCGATGGCAAGGTGATCTTCGAAGGCACCTTGAGCGGCGAACAGAGCTTCCCCCTCGGGCGGGGCCTGGAGGTGCTGGCCGGTCGCCCCTATGCCGTTCTTGCCGCTCTGGGCGAAGGGCAAGGTCGACCACTCGGAGGGGTCGATGACATCAGCTGGCATCGTTTCAGCCCCAGCTCGCCGGCCTCCTCAACAGCAGCCCCCCCATCCGCCAGCCGGTCTCCGACCAGTGCTCCCCCTAAAGCGACGTCTCCGGAACCTGCAACTGCAGCCCCGTGACCTCCAGAACCACCGGGGAGCAGGACAGCAAGCTCCAGCGTTCCAGGCTCAGGTCGGGGCAGCAGCCGTCGGCGCCAGGCCGGGGCACCAGGTTCACCACCAGGTGAACGTTGTCCGCGTGACGAACCTCCAGCCGCTCGATCACCGTCTCGGGGCGACGATCCAGGGCGGCTGCCATTCGCAGTAAAAGGGCCAGGGACAACACAGTGCGTCGCTCCTCCCGGCCATCGATCAATTGCCACGATTCGTGGCGCTTCTTCGGCAGGCTGCGGCGGTGGTAGCGGGCGATGGCCGCCACCATCAGATGTTCGATCTCGGAGTAGCCCAACAGCTCCCCGTGGCGAATCAGATACCAGGTGTGCTTGTGGTACGCCCCGACATTCACGTATTTGCCGCAGTCGTGCAACTGAGCCGCGGCCCAGAGCAACAGGCGCCCCTTGCCCCCGTCATGGTGCAACCAACCGCCAGTCTGGTCATAGAGCGACAGGGCCTGGGCGGCCACCCGATCCGCCCGCTCTGGATCAACTCCATAGTTGCGGGCCAGATGCAGCACCGTGCGCTCCCGAATCGTGCTCTGGAACGCAAAGCGATCCCCGAGTAGATCGTTGCGCAGCATCCAGTCGACGATCAGGCCCTCCCGCAGAGCCCGGTCACACACCACCAGTTCCCGCGCCTGGAGCATCCGCATCGCCGTCTGGAGAATGAGGGCTCCGGGCACGATGATCTCCGCCCGTCGCTCATTGATGGCCGCCAGAGCACGCCGCTGCTCGGGCGTCATGGCCTGCAGCTTGGTGATCAACTGGTCGATCCGCTCGCGGCTGAGGCGATAGCCCTGCAACTTGCGCGTCGGTTTGGCATCCTCCGCCGCCGCAAGGGAGGCCAGGGCCATCGCGGTACCGCTGGTGGCCACCATCAGCGGCTTCTCGCCGGGTCGCAGGGCCTGGCGCACCATGGCCACGGCGGGATCAAGGGAACCCTGGATGTAGGCCTGCAGAAACGAGCGCCGGCTGGAGGGCAGGGGATCCTGCTGGCAGAACTCCCGCTGCAGCCGCACCGCGCCGATGCGGGTGCTGGTCAATACCCGCGCATCCCCGCCATCGGCCAGAATCAACTCGGTGGAGCCACCGCCGATGTCCAAAATGAGGTGGGGCTTGTCGCCAAAGGTCATGCCGGAAAGCACCCCCAGGTAGATCAGGCGGGCCTCCTCTTGACCGCTGACCAGATCCACCGCCAGCCCCAGCTGATCCTGCAGCGCCTGCACGAATTCCCGCCCATTGGGGGCCTCACGCACGGCGCTGGTGGCGGCCGTCACGATCTGTTCCACCCCATGGCTCGCGGCCAGATCACGGCATTGGCGCAGGGTGAGAAAGGCCCGCTCAATGGCGGCGGCGCTGAGATCACCACTGCTCGGATCACGCTCTCCGAGCCGGGTGGTGGACTTCTCCGCCAACACCACATTGAAGCTATGCAACGCCGGATTGATGGCGGCGATCAACAGGTGAATCGAGTTGGTGCCGATGTCGATCGCCGCCACCCGCCTCTCGCCACCGGAGGGGAGGGAGGCCTCGGACAAAGACGCCTGCGAGGAGGCCATCGGAAGCGGCACCGTTTGGCGGCGTCACTTTGCCATCGCAACGGCTCCGCCACCTCCACCTTGAATGGGGCCACCGTGGATTCAGCCACCTAGGGTGCCGCTACACTCCGCCACGCATTCCTCCACCATGGCCAGGCCGGCTCCAGGGCCTCTCCAGGCGGTCCGCGACGGACTCGAACTGTTGCGCTGGAACCATCCCAGCGGCAGGTTGATTCTGCTGATTCCGGCGGGCTGGGCCCTCTGGCTCAACCCTGCCTCGCCACCCTCCCTCCCCCTGGTGGCCTTGATGGTGCTTGGGGGCCTGGCGGTCAGCGGGGCCGGCTGCGTCGCCAACGATCTCTGGGATCGCCGCATCGATCCCCTGGTGGAACGCACCCGCGGTCGCCCCCTGGCCGATGGACGCATCGGTGTGCCGGCCGCGGTCGCCCTGTTGCTGGCCTGCCTGGTGGTCGCGCTTCTGGTGGTGCTTTCCCTCCCCGCCCAGGGCCAACGTCTGGCCCTGCCCTTGGCCCTGGCGGCCCTGCCTCCTGTGCTGCTCTATCCCTCCGCCAAACGCTGGTTTGCGTTGCCCCAGCTGGTCCTGGCGTTCTGCTGGGGCTTCGCAGTGTTGATTCCCTGGGCCACCGCCAGCGGCGACCTCACCGGAGCGGCCCTGGCTCTCACCTGGTTCGCCACCCTCTGCTGGACCTTTGGCTTCGACACCGTCTACGCCATGAGCGACCGTGAGGACGACCGCAAGGTCGGGGTGCGCAGCAGCGCCCTCACCCTGGGCCGCCACGCTCCCCTGGTGGTGTCTTGCTGCTACGGCCTGACGGCCGCAGCCCTGGCCGCGGCCGCCTGGTTGAGGGGCGTCGCCATGCCCGAATTCTGGTTGCTCTGGATCGCCGCCGCCTGGGGGATGCAACGGGAGGTCGCCGTCCTGAGGAGGCCTGATCTGCCGCGGGCGGCCTATGGCGTCCATTTCACCCATCAGGTCATGCTGGGGGCCCTGCTGCTGCTGGCCCTGATCGTGCCGCAGTGATCCCCTTCGCCGTCCGCCAACCCATGGCTGCTCCCCTGAGCCACCCCAGACCGCTGCGCTCCGGAGACCGGGTGCGCCTGGTGGCGGCCAGTTCGGCCCTCGAGGAGGGCGAACGGCTGCAGCGCGGCATGGCGGTGCTGCGGGCCTGGGGACTGGAGGTGGAGGAACGACCGGAGCTGGTGGGTCGCCGCTGGGGATTCCTGGCCGGCGAAGACCACCATCGAGCCGCTGATCTCCATCTGGGAGATCCCCACGGCCAACCCCAGGCAGCTTTGTTGGCCTGTGTACGCGGCGGCTGGGGCTCGGCACGGCTGCTCGAACAGGAGCTCCCCGACTCCAACACCTGGTTGCTCGGCTTCTCCGATGTCACCTCCCTGTTGTGGCAGCGCCTGGCCCGGGAAAGAGGGGGCGCCATCCATGGCCCCCTGCTCACCACCTTGGCCGCCGAACCCCCCTGGAGCCAGGAACGGCTGCGGGCATTGCTCTTCGGCGAACCCCTCCCGGACCTGGAGGGGGAAGGCTGGCAAAAAGGCGTCGCGGAGGGTCCCCTGCTCGCCGCCAACCTGACCGTGGCCACCCACCTGCTGGGCACCCCCCACATGCCCGACCTCAGGGGCGCGATCCTCGTGCTGGAGGACGTGGGGGAAGCCCCCTACCGTCTCGAGCGGATGCTCACCCACTGGCGCCTCTGCGGAGCGCTACAGCAACTGGCCGGAATCGGCTTCGGCAGCTTCAAGGATTGCGTCGACAAGGACCGCAGCGAGCACCCCAGCCACCACTATTTCACCGCCGAGCAGGTGTTGCATGAACGCACCGCCGACCTAGGTATTCCTGTCGTAGCAAAGCTTCCTGTGGGCCACCTGCCCGGCAATGGGGCCCTGCCCCTGGGAAGCCTGGCGAAGCTGGACGGGACGACAGGGCGCCTCAGCCTGATCCCTGCCTGAGGGCGTCCAGATTGGGCAGGGGCGGCACCGTGCGGGCCGTGCCATCACGGTTGCATTCATAGGTGGGAGAGAGAATTTCCACATCCGCCTCGGCAAAAGTATCCTGAATCGCCGCCAACAAATCAGAGAGGGTTTCGCGATAGGTCATCACATCTCTGACGCTGGCATTGAGCTCGTAACTGATATTGAAATCATTGAGGGAGATCTGCAGCACAAACGGCGCCGGATCCGAAGCAATTCCTGGGACAACGCTGGCCGCATGCAAGAGCAGGGCATGAACCTGGCGCCAGGGCACGTCGTAGCCGATGGTGATCGTGGTGGCCAGGGCCACGGGTTTGGCGATCTCACGGCGTGAAAAACTGAAATTAACAATCGAGGCCCCGATCACGGTGGCATTGGGAATGCTCACCAATTCGTTGCGCGGAGTCTGGATGCGAGTCACCAACAAATCGCGATCCTGAACGACACCGATGACGTCATTGATCTCGACCCGATCGCCTTCGCGAAAAGCGCGGGTGTAGATCAACATCAACCCGCTGATCACATTGGTGGCCACCGCACTTGAACCCAGGGCCGCCAGCACCCCGACGAACAGACCCGCCCCCTGAAAGGCCTTGCTGTCGGAGCCGGGGATGTAGGGATAGGCACTCACCAGACCCGCCACCAGGATCCCCGCCGCCATCAGGCGACCCGTGGGCTGGGCCCATTCCCGGTAAAAACCTGGAAACTGCAACCGGCCCCGCTCGATCGCCCCGAACCAGGCACGGCAAGCCCGCATGGCCAGGCGTGTCAACAGCAAAATCAGCACGATCGCCAGGAGATTGGGGATGGCCTCGACCAGCCCCGCCAGCACTCCTTCCAACACCATGCGGATATGGCCCCGCAGCCCCTCGGCGATCCCCTGGGTCGGGGGAAAAAAGCCGAGCAGCAGCGGAATCATCAGGTAGCTCGCCAGCAGCAGCACCCCCCAATGCAGAACCCGCAGCAGCAGGAGCACAGCGCCCCGTTCCTGCTCGGAATCCAGCACCTGGCTGCCCGCCAGGCTCACTCCCCGCAACCAGGGGCTACCGCCCCTGGCGATGCCCTGACGCAGCCGTTGGTTCAGATCCCCCTGGAGCCGCAGCCAGAGCAGATAGGCCCCGAGGACCAGCAGGGCCAGGGCCGTGCCCCGCAGCCAGGCGCTGAGGCTGTGGGTACTGCGGTATTGGCGGATCGCCCCCCGCACCTGATCTCGATACAGCTCGGCCAGGTCCTGGCGGCTGACGTCAAAGGCCCGAGCCGCCCGGTCGTCCACTGCCAGGTAAGGCTTGAAGTGTCCCGTCGCGTCCAGAACCCCAAGCATGGAATACGGGGGGTCTTCCTGCACCACCAACTGTTCAGGGGCGACGGTGCCCTTCTGGGCCAGCTCTTGCAGCAATGCCGATCCACGGGTGGCCACCGATTCCAGGCTCTGGGCGCCCGCGACCGATCGCAACTCGAGAACACGACGGCCATCCAGGGTGATCCACTGGGGGGACAAGGCGCGAGGGGCTGGGGCAGGTGACGCCGTCAGGGGGGCCGTCGCAGAGGTCGGGGCTGGGGTGAGCGCTAGGGCCGTCGCTGGGTCCAGGGCGGAGGTCGGGGCCGCTGCCAGTACCGGTAAGCAGAAGGCTCCGACCATCAGCCCAACGGCCAGCACGAGGGCTCCGAGCGACCGAGCCCAGGCCCCTGCGCCCCGATGGGCCAGGCGCCGAAACAGGTCCTGAGGCCGAAGGTGGGCGATCACAGCAACAACGCGTTCACGCTTCAGCTTGCCCGGCCCGAGCCACTCTGGCCGCTCAGGGCCAGGCCAACAGCACCGCACCACCACCCATCAGCGCCACGCCCAGCCACTGCCAGGGGTTGAGGGTTTCCCCCAACAGAAGCACCCCCAGAGTCGCCACGATCACCACGCTCAACTTGTCAATCGGCGCCACCCTGGCCCGGGGCCCCAGCTGAATCGCCCGGAACCAGCACAACCAGGACACTCCGGTGGCCAGTCCAGACAACAGCAGAAACAGCAGACTGCGACGGGGCAATTCAAGCGGTGATTGCCATTCGCCCCGGCCGACAACCACGGCCACCAGAAGCAACAAAACCACCACCGTGCGCAGCAGGGTGGCCAGATTGCTGGGCACCCCCTGCACTCCCACCTTCGCCAACAGCGAAGTGAGGGCGGCTGTTACCGCCGCCAGAACGGCCCACAGCTGCCATTGGCTCCAAAGAGAGGCCATCACATCCAACCGTCTTGATCCCCCTGCCTAGCAGGGATCCCCCGCCGGACAAGGGATCTGCTAACTGGGGAGGAAGCCTGCGGGGCCGGCGGCGCGGCCCTTGAGGACAGCCTCCGCCACGGTCAGATCAAAGGGGGTGGTGACCTTGATGTTGGAGGGGGGCGCCTCAAGCACGTGCACCGGCCAGCCCAGGCGCTCGAAGAGGGCCGCGTCATCCGTCACCGCCCAGCCCTCCGCCTCGGCCCGGGCATGGGCCTGACGCAGGGGTTCCACCCCAAAGCCCTGGGGGGTCTGGGCCGCCCATAACCTTGAACGATCCGGGGTCGCCTGGATGCGACCGTCTTCCCCCACCTGCTTGATGGTGTCGGTGACCGGGGTTGCGGCAATCATGCCGGCCCCGACCCGTGTTGCCTCGCCCAGGGCTTGGCAACAGCGACGCAAAAGATCGGGCTCGACCAGGCAGCGGGCCCCGTCGTGAATCAACACCTGTTGCGCCGCTTCCGGCAAGGCCGCCAGCCCCCGACGCACGGAATCCTGGCGGGTGTCGCCCCCCTCGATCCAGTCCACCGGAGCCAAGACAGCGCCAGTCCCCGCCCCGGCGCGCACCTCGGCCACGACGGCAGCGATGGCCTCCGCATCGACCGGCTGACCCACCACCCCGACCCAGCGGATCAGCTCGCAGGCAAAGACCGCCTCCAGAGTCCAAGCCAACAATGGACGCCCCGCCAAAGGCATCAGCAACTTGTTCCCAGCAGCCCCCATACGCCGGCCACTGCCGGCGGCGGCAATCAGCAAATGCACTGGATTTCCGTCCTCGGCTACAAACCGCTGGGATTCTTCTCCATACAATCAGGCCGCGGTCCTTCCACCGCCCCAGCCGAGGCCCGATGCGCGCGTTATTTCTGATTCCTGGCGATGCCGTTCAGCAACTCCAGGCACTGCCGGCGGTGGCGAGCACGGCCCAGCAGCTGAAGTTCCAGATCCAGGTCGCCTGCCCACCCTCGCCAGGCGGGGTCTGGGATCTGATTCCAGCCGTGGAGAAGGTGATCCCCTTCAATTTTTCCGAAGCCACCCTGGCGGACTGGACCAATTTGTTGGGATCGGTGCGGGATCCCGATTTCCAGGCCTGCGTCAACCTGGCCCAGGGACGTCAGGTGGATCTGATGTTGTCGATGAGCCACATCCCTACACGACTGGCCGCATCGGGCTTCTCCGCCACCCAGAAGGTCACGCCCAGCGCCCAGGGCTGGCCAGCCCAGAGGCTGGCGCCCTATCTGAGTCCAATCGGGGTACGACTGGATGCCCCAGCCTTTCGCCTGGTGCTGCCCAAATCAGTGATTCAACAAGCCACCGAAGCTCTACCACCGGGCCAGGGCCCCGTGCTGCTGGTGTCCCCGGCCGGGGGCTCAAGGGACTGGCCCGCAGGCAACTGGGAAACGGTCAGCGAGCGCATCCGCGGGCGGCTGAGCGATCTGCGGCTCCCGACGGTCCTCCCCCCCGGAAGCCCGTGGCCCCAACGGGCCGCCCAGGTGGCCTGCAGCGACGTGGTGCTCTCCAGTGATCCCGCCACCATCGAACTGGCCCTGCTCTGCGGCGTGCCCGTGGTGGCCCTGGGGCGGAGGGCCGAGGACTTGCCGGCGAGGGATGGAGTGAAGGGACTGGGCGGATCCACCCCCTTAGCCCAGGTGAGTGTGGACAGTGTTCTTGAGGCCCTGGGCCTTGGCTGATCCCAACGGCGTAACGATCGCAGGCCGATGAGATGGAGGCGGGACTGGTTGGCCCGGTGGAGACGGCCACCCACCAGCCGCTCAAGGCGCCCCTGGCTGCTGCCCATCCTGTCTCTGGGGGGATTGGTCAATCTGGCGGCCGGTCTTTACAAACTCACTGAAGGCTGGGATTGGGGTGACTGTTACTGGATGGTGCTGATCACCCTCAGTACCCTCGGCTTCAGCGACCCCCACACCAAAGTCCTCACGGCCTCGGGCCGCGTGGTGACGGCCTTTCTGATCGCCGGGGGACTGGTGGTCGTGCAGCTGACGATCCGCAGCCTGCTGGGATTGGCGGAGTCTGGCTATTTCCGGCGCCTGCGGGATCGCCGCCTTCGCCGTTGGATCAACCGTATGAACAACCACGTCATTCTTTGCGGCTATGGCCGCATCGGTCGCGAGATCGCCGAGCAACTCAACAAAGAAGGGGTGAGGCTTCTGGTGATTGAAACCGATCAAACCTGCAAGGAGGAAGCCGAAGAGCGCGGACTTCCGGTGTTGCTAGCGGATGCCACCTTGGATGAGACGCTGATGGAAGCAGGAATCCAACACTGCCGCAGCCTGGTGGCCGCCCTGAGCAGCAATGCAGCCAACCTTTACGTGGTCTTGAGTGCCAGGGGCCTGGCACCGGGTTGCCGGTTGATCGCCCGAGCGGATAGCGAGGAAGCCGCGCGCAAACTGAGGTTGGCAGGAGCCGACCAGGTGGTGAGCCCCTATGTCGCGGGCGGGCGCACGATGGCCGCCACCGCCCTCAGACCCCTGGCCGTCAGTTTCATGGAACTGCTGGCCGGTTCCGAATGTGAAGTCGAAGAATTCCAACTCAGTGAAGACCCGGAGCGTCTGGGTGAACTCAACGGCGCCAGCCTCGAAGATCTGCATCTGAGACGGCGCAGTGGCGCCCTGGTGCTGGCCGTGCGAAACCCAAGGGGTCTCAAGGAGGAAGGGCCAACAACCCCGTCTCTGATTGCCAACCCCGGGGGGCATGTGCGGCTCGAACCAGGTCAGTTGCTTGTCGTGATGGGCAGCCAGGAGCAATTAAGCCGTCTTAGAGATCTCCTGGGAACGGCCCTAGTGGATGTTGGCGCCATGCCGTCCTGATAGCCCACGGCTGACAGGTTCAGCGATGCCGGCATACGATCGGCAACGATCGATACCAGCTTGATGTCCCATCCCCAACCCCTCACAGGCCAGATCGCCCTGATCACGGGGGGAAGCCGGGGCATCGGAGCGGCCATCGCCGCAGAGTTAGCGAGCACGGGCGCCACAGTCGTGGTGAATTACGCCCATTCAGAAGCCGCGGCAATAGCGTTGGTCGAATCCATCGAGCAAGCCGGTGGCAAAGCCTGGAGCATCAAGGCGAACATCGCCAACGAAGAGGAGGTGGAAGCAATGGTGAAGCAGATCATGGAAAGGGAAAATCGAATCGATATTCTGATAAATAATGCTGGCATTACCAAAGACGGTTTGCTTATGAGAATGAAGACATCAGATTGGCAAAGTGTCATTGACATCAACCTAACCGGTGTTTTTCTTTGTACCCGAGCCGTGAGTCGGCCGATGCTCAAAGCCAGGAGCGGACGCATTATCAACATCACTTCCGTTGTCGCATTGATGGGCAATCCAGGGCAAGCCAACTACAGCGCTGCCAAAGCAGGTGTGCTTGGCCTGACCCGCAGCACAGCGGCTGAATTCGCGAGCCGGGGGATCACGGTCAATGCCGTTGCCCCTGGCTTCATTACCACGGACATGACCAAAGATCTGGACAGCGAAGCCATTCTTCGTGCCATTCCCCTGGGTCGCATGGGCAGCGTTCAAGACGTCGCCGGTGCCGTGCGATTCCTGGCTGCTGATCCGGCAGCGAGCTACATCACCGGTCAAGTCCTCCAGGTGGATGGCGGCATGGTCATGCGCTAATTGGACAAAACAAGTCGCCCTGAGACTCGCCCAAATCACTTGACAGGTAAATCCATTTACTGTATTGTTTAAGGACGTTACTTAAAGCAACCAACCTAGCTGCTGAAGCGAAACATTAGCGGTCCACCAAGACCTAAGCCCGAAGGCGCCAAGCCAAACGTTGACCGAACAAAGTTCGATCCCTAGCTCATGCCAATCATGGATCCCTCTCTGGCCGAAACCCCAATCTGGCAAGGGCTAAAAGTTTTGATTACCGGAGGGGCTGGTTTTATTGGGTCCACTCTCGCGATTCGCGCCGCTGAATTGGGAGCCGATGTCACGGTCATTGACAGCCTTATCCCCGAATACGGAGGCTGCCTCTACAATCTTGAGCCAATTAAGGAGAAGATAAGGATCAATCTTTCTGACATTAGGGATAGTTTTTCTTTGCGCCCCTTGATCGAAGATGTTGATATATTGTTCAACCTAGCCGGGCAAACGAGTCACATGGACTCGATGAAAGATCCCCATACTGACTTAACCATCAACTGCATGGCTCAGCTTAACCTATTGGAAACATGTAGACAGTTCAATCCCAATATTCGTATCGTGTTCGCGAGTACACGACAAATTTATGGCAAACCCTCCTATCTTCCCGTTGACGAAAATCACAACATCAACCCAGTCGACATCAATGGAATCCATAAATATGCAGCCGAATTGTACTATGGCCTTTATGGCAAAGTATACGGCATTCGCACCTGTATTTTAAGACTAACAAATACGATCGGCCCCCGAATGCGAATCAAAGACGCCAGACAAACATTCGTTGGCATTTGGATTCGTCAACTGCTCGAAGGTCACCCCATTGAAGTCTGGGGTGGCGAGCAATTAAGAGACTTTAACGATGTCGAAGACGTAGTCCACGCCATGTTGACCGCCTCTCAGGATAACAACTGCTTCGGTGAAATTTTTAATCTTGGCAGTCAAGAAAAAATCAGTTTGATTGAGCTCGCCACAATGATGAAAGAAATTCATGGATCCGGCGAATTAAAGATTATGGACTATCCAGCAGAACGGAAAAAAATTGATATTGGAGATTACTATTCGTCTTTTAATCGCTTTAAAACCCTGACCGGTTGGGAACCGGCCCAATCCCTGAAGCAAACCCTGCAAAGGACCCTAGACTATTATGCAGATCATTTCACAGCCTACATTTAATCCTAGTTAACCATCCATGAGCTTCCAGAACAGGGTCAATTTTCCCAAAAAAGATACAGAATTCTACCAAGACCTTGCAGAGAGTGCAATCAAAAGCATTATTAATAGTGGGCAATTAATTCTCGGACCTGGTGTTAAACAATTTGAGGCTGATTTTGCCAACTGGTTAGCCAACGGCATTGAGCCTCGGCATTGTATTGGTGTTGGCAATGGCACCGATGCCCTTGAGCTTGCCTTGCGTGCCGCAGGTCTTGAGGCCGGGGACAGAGTTGCTGTCCCTTCCCATACAGCCTATGCAACGGTGGCGGCGATCTTAAGAGTAGGGGCTATTCCTATTTTTATCGACATTCAGAGGGATCGACCCGTAATCAGTGCCGATACTTTGGCAGATATTCTTGGTATTTGTGAAAATATTAAAGCTGTAATAGCTGTGCATCTTTACGGCGAAGTCTGTGAGTTAGAGCCGATGCAGGCACTTTGCAGCGAGCGTAACATTGCTCTTATTGAAGATTGCGCCCAAGCAACAGGAAGTCTATATCGTGATCAGCGTGTAGGTACTTTTGGAGATTTCGCAGCTTTCAGCTTCTATCCCACCAAAAATCTAGGGGCTATGGGTGATGGAGGCATGTTGGTCGTTAACCCACGAAATAATCAAGAACAGCTTGAAAAAACAAGACAAATGAGATTCTATGGCTGGAATACCAACAGGGAGGCCATCAACTTTGGGGTTAATAGTCGTCTCGACGAATTTCAAGCCATCCTTTTATCTGGCAAACTTAAAGATCTCGATTCACAAATAAAAAGGCGCCGAGAACTCGCCCAACTGTATTTTAATGAATTATCAATTCATCTTGGCAACAAAATTATCAGCTTGCCATCTGAGCAAAATCACTGGAAACACAGCTACCATCTTTACGTAATTCAATTACAAACAGAATTTAGAGATCAACTCCTGCATAGTTCACCTGATGCTAATATACCCCTAGGATTGCATTATGCGCTACCGTGCCATCAACATCCCTATATCATCAATCACTATCCCAGTTTTCACGCACTGCCTAACACAGAATCAATGGTTCGACAAATCCTTACCCTACCTCTCAACCCTTACCTCAAGACAAAAGACATCCGCAAAGTCTGCGATTACATCCAATCATTTAATTGATATGCCACGTCACTTAGATAGCGGTCATGAGTCAGTCAATTCCAGGATTTAAAATGACCACAAAAAACTATAAATTTAGCATTGTAATCCCGCTTTACAGAAGTGAGCTAATTATTCCTTCCTTATTAAATCGATTAGAAAATTTATCTAATTTAGAGGATTGGAACGTTGTATTTGTTGATGATGGGAGCCCTGATAATACCTATCAAACGATCAAGAGTATGTTGCGCACATCTCCCATTAACGCAATTCTTGTAAGACACACTCGAAATTATGGCGAACATAATGCAGTATTAACCGGATATCGATATGCCAATGGTGAATACGTTTTAAATTTAGACGATGATCTTCAAAATCCACCCGAAGAAGCATTGAGAATGCTTGATTATGCTAGGGAAAATAATTATGATGTTGTCTATGGTAATTATTTAGCCAAACAACACGCGGGCTGGCGAAATCTAGGTAGCCTTTTTGCAAATCTAACAGCAAAGTTTCTACTTGATATTAATGGAACCGAGTATCTTTCTAGTTTTCGCTGTGTAAGTCGTCATATAGCTAAAAATATTGCACATTATAAGGGGCCCTATGTTTATATCGATGGCATACTCTCTCAACTTACATCTTCGATCACAAGCTTAGATGTTCATCACGATGAACGTTATGAGGGAGAAAGCGGCTATAATATTCGTCGTTTAATAAGATTATGGCTTGTTATTCTAACAGGTTTTTCCTTGATGCCCTTACGTATAGCAATATTGATTGGTATCGCTACAGCAACACTTGGAGGAGCAGGATTGGCTTATACTTTGATATCTAATATCTTTGACAAACACCAAGTCGCCGGCTGGACTTCAATCATATCTTCAATACTATTTTTTGGCGGGATTCAATGCTTATTATTGGGTGTAGTTGGTGAATATATAGGACGAATTTACTTGGCCATTAGTGGTAAACCACAGTCACTTGTTCGCAGTATAGACAGTTTCAATAATTCTCATGATTAGAATTTAGTCAATTTAACTAAATCAATACAATGCATTAAGCACCTTTGTCGACTGGTTCATTCATAGACTCTCTTAGTTTCCGAATTCGTTGTAATAGTTTTAATCGACGACTTCTGGCTGTAATTGTTAAAAACAACCGGATAGGAATATATACCAATGCTAAAGCCAAGCCAAAGGCAGTAATTAACAAAAACCCAAGTCCATCTGCTGCTGAAACGTGCTGAAAAAAACCATCAGCTGCATCCGAGGACAGTATCAGGTCTGTGAGATCAACATGGTCTGTAAGATCAACATCTGGACTTTGAGGTGATAAAAAATTATTCATTGCGTCACTCTAGAGAAAAACAGGTGCTGATCATACAGGCGAAAGACATTTTTCGTTTTTTTAGAGTTAACGAGTCCTGGGCCAAAACTAGAAATTCATGGAAATTTTGTTGAAAAGGGAAGTTGAATTAAAATCTTATTTCAAAGAATCACTTAGATACTGTCTATTAAGTGCATCTGAATACCTAGAAACCTGGATATCAATTCCAGTAATCGCAGTGCCAACTACGACAGAATCCGCACCTTCGTGTATTGCTCTAACCGCATCAGAACTACTATTAATACCTCCCTCGCAAATCAAGAGAATTTCCGAAGATAACTCACGTCGCAAGAGTGGTAATAGATCCCAAGCGGGGGGGTGAAATGAATGAGTTGCTTTTGTATAACCGTACAAAGTGGTCCCCACCCACGCGCACCCCAAGCTAGCGGCATTAAGTCCTGAACTTAGAGAATCAATATCCGCCATGATAGGAATTCCTAACTCATTATGGATACGTTGAACCAAAGTTTTTAATGATGTGCCGTCAGGGCGTGAGCGATCGGTTGCATCAATGGCAACCACGTCAGCACCAGCAGCCCAAACTGATTTAACCTCATGCCAACCTGGGGTTATGTATACATCACTGTGAGGGAAAGTTCTTTTCCATAGACCTACAATCAAAGCTGAGGGACAACGTTGACGTACGGCGGATATATGTTCGGGACTTTCTAAGCGAACCCCAACAGCCCCATTGGCCAAACAAGCCTCGGCCAGAGCGGCTATCACGTTTGGCTCCCGAATCGGAGAACCGATTGGTGCCTGCACTGAAACAATCAGGCCTCTTTTGACCCTTTGTGAGAGAGCATGTACTGAATGACAAGTCTGCATTGATATAACCGAGTTAATTAAGCCTACGGTCAAGGAGCGGACGTACAGCCAAAAATAAAAATAAGGCAAGCAGTGCTAAAACAGAAATACAAGCGACGGAATTAAGTGAACCATAGGGTGTATTCAAAACATCATCAAAAAGGTGAAAATCATTGGAATAACTTGCCCGAATCGGTTCAATGGCGAAAGTCAATGGATTGATTGATGCAAGCCATGCCAACCAAGCAGGCATGAAGCTCAAAGGGGCAAGTGCCGTGCTTGCGAAAAGTAGGGGAAGGTTGCTGACAAAGATAACAGCAATAAGCTCAATATGGCCGGGCAAACTAAAGGCCAAGGTCAAGCTAAGAGCAGTTACCGCAAAAATGAGCAAAGAAAGAACCAAAATTACAATTAGCAGACCTGTAGGGGAAGGCCATCCGTAGCCCAACAGTCCAGCAACAAAAATGATAGAAAAACTCTGGATTAGGCTCAGAAGAGTAATATAAATCACCGAAGCAAGAATGATCGATGCTCGCGATCGCAAAGGTGCAACCAACAATCGATTTAAAAAGCCAAATTCACGATCAAACATGACCGGAAGGCCCGCATTCAAGGCAGCACTGAATGCTGTAAACACAATCACTCCAGCACCCAAAAACCGTCCATAACTGCCTCCACCGGGAAGCAAACCCTCGGGAGCATTGGCAAAGAGGGCGCCAAATAAAACAAGCCATATCAGAGGCTGGAGTATGCCCGCCACCAAGGTGGAAGGACGGCGAACCAATTGCAGGAACAGGCGCCGGGTGAGGGCAAGAGTTTCCTGAAGAATCTCCGCTGCTGGCGACATCTCAGGCAGGGGCCCTAGATCTCCACGACCCAAAGATCTCGATTGAACAGAAGGGGATGTGATCGTCATGGTTTCAGTTTACATGGACTGTTTCCGTTCTGCCTTGGGATCACGGAGTCCAACCCCTGCAAGCTCGGCATCCATGAGGGTTCGGCCAGTCGCTTGCAAATAGACGTCATCGAGACTGGGACGGCTCTGGGTTAGGGAGAAAACAGGCAAATTTTCATCCAACAAACGGCGCCGCACAGTTTCACTGACGCCCTGGGTATCAACAAGTAAATTAAGCGAATAACCTTGGGACTGGTTGATCACCACTTCACGAACTCCTGGACAATTTAACAGTAAGTCGCGCAGATGAGTCGATTCTTGAATGTCACTGAATTCCCTAACTTTTAAGGTCACACGTTCACCACCAAGTGCGTTTTTAAGCTCATTCGGAGATCCTTCAGCAATCACTGAGCCTGACTCAAATATAGCCAGTCTATCGGCAAGAGCGTCAATTTCCTCAAGATAATGGCTACTTAATAGCACGGTCACACCCTGATCTCGGAGTTGACGCAGGACTTGCCAAAGGACGGTGCGACTTTCGATGTCCAAACCAACAGTTGGCTCATCAAGTACAAGCAATTCAGGAGAATGCAATAAACCAGAGGCCAGGTCAATACGACGGCGCATACCACCTGAATAGGATCCACATCGACGATCAATCCATTCACCCATCTCAAGAAGATCAATCATTTCAGAGATTCTTCTTTCACGTATATTTCCGGGTAAGTGATAAAGATCTGCCTGAAATGCCAACAATTCCCTTCCGGTCAAAATTTTGTCGATGGCAACATCCTGGGCCACATAGCCCAGCAGGCGGCGGACTTGTCTTGGCTGGCTGAGAGCATCGATGCCACCAACTCGGACTGAGCCGGCATCGGGAGCCAACAAAGTACACAGAATCCGGAGGCAAGTTGTCTTGCCTGATCCATTGGGGCCAAGGATGCCGTACAGGGTGCCACGGGGCACGTTCAAGCTGAGATCATGGAGGGCCTTGATCTGCCGGTGCTTTCCGCCCCCGTAGGATTTGCTGAGGTGTTCAAGCTCGATCAAACCGAGGATGCTCCTAGAGGCCCAAGGGACGTCAATCTAGGCAATCAGCGTTCCCTTTGGCTAAGACAGGCCAAGGGGAGTTTTTGAGGAGAAAATCTGTAGGAGCTGGAGGGGGTTGACAGAAGCCTCCACCAATGGAGTTCTTGCGAGAACCAGCAAGAGGCAAACGCCAAACAGGTAAAGGATCGACCAGCGAAACAAACTGCGGGCGGACTGTGGATCTTCAGGCTGGTGCTGAAGTCTTCCGACCAACTGCAACAAACGGGCATTGAAGGGCAAAATTAGGACTCCGTAAAACCAGCCACCGCTGGGCAGCACCAGAATCCCCAAAAAACTCATCGCGACAGTAAGCAGGCCATAAACACTGATCCAATCAGCGGTGACCTTGGCTCCCTTGACGACTGGAAGCATGGGGATGCCTACCGATCGGTAATCCTCCCTGAGCAGCAGGGCCAGTGACCAAAAATGGGCAGGGGTCCAAAGCATCACCAAAGAAAACAACCAAAATCCTCCCCATCCAGGATGGGACGAAGCGGCTACAGCCCCCACAAGCGGAGGGATGGCACCCGCTAGTCCACCAATGACAATGTTTTGACTGGTTCTTGGCTTGAGCCAGGCGGTGTACAGAAGGACGTAGCTGCAGAGCCCAAGCAGGGAGAGTGAGGCCGCAAGAGGATTGACCAGCAGGGTCAACACCAGGATCGAAGCGGCAGTCAGGGTGATGGCCAGAGTCAGGGCCTGGCGCTGCGCTAACCGGCCTGAAGGCAGGGCTCGCCTGCTGGTTCTCACCATTTTGGCGTCAAGATCTTCCTCCCATAGGCAGTTGAGGACCCCCGCAGCGGCAGCGGCCAGGGCTCCACCGAGCAAAGTCGCCAAGAAGCGAACCGGTTCTAGGGGCCAGGGTCCCGCCACAGCCATGCCGCCAATGGTGGTGGCCAGCAACAAGGGAATCAAGCGTGGCTTGAGAACCTCCAACCATGCAGGAAGCTGTGGTCTTGTAACTGCCTTGCGCAAGGTCGGGGTTGATGGAGAATTTCCTTCGTAGGCATACTGATCAAGTGACCTAACCAAAACTAAGTTCCTCCTGGGTTGACCATGATGTTGTCGACGCCAGCAGGGTGCGGCCGATGGCAGCACCAAGCAGAGCCACAAGCAATGCCGCAATGAATTGATGGGAAATGGTCAATGCAGGAATGGCTAAATGAACGATTAAATTGAATCGCCCCACCAAGGCTTGAGCCCCACCAAAAGCAACCGCCAAAAAAGATAATAGCTTCAAAGCTTTTTGAGATCCCGGGAGGAAAGCTGCGCAGATGGACATGGCAACCAAACAGATCAAAACTGGATAAGCAAGCAAACGATGATCTCACAACAACTGGCATGCATCACCATTTTCGAGGCAACGATCTGCCGCCCATTGGCTGGCCATCAAGGCTCCAAGTAGGC
>JBEIVL010000003.1:0-77969 GCA_040373885.1 Aphanothece sp. | reverse complement strand
GCAGCGCCCCAAAGGGAACAGGTTATTTGATGAGCACAAGTGATCCTGTCAGGAACAGCAGAGCATCCCTCTTCGAAGAATCGAAACAAAGTATCGGAGGCAGATTTAAACTCAAGATTCTTCATTCTGATAGGCTAATTAATGCCAAGGACGTCATGGCATACTTTACGGGCTTAACTTGGGTCAAAGATATTACTACCAATCGTTTTTTGCCTGGTGCCGTAGCTGATCACCTTACATCTTTCGGAGGAAAACTAACTGATAGCACCCAAATGAGCTCGTTAAGATGGCTTGATGCTGGTGCCACTGGTAGCTATGGAACGGTTGTCGAGCCGTGTAATTTTGCGGCAAAATTTCCGCATCCAGGCCTACTTCTTACCTATTATTTGCGAGGAGACACACTTATTGAATCCTATTGGCGTAGTGTTGCCATGACTGGTCAGGGATTATTCATTGGTGAACCTCTCGCTCGACCTTGGGGCCTACCCTCGTTCAAGAATCTAAAAGAATCAGTTTTCAAGCATGACGTTTCTGGTGCCAAGCCCAAGCGTGGGCCAAGATCGTTTCAAGATCAGGATACCGAGGACGCCAACCCAGCTCTTGATGGGCCTTGATGGAACTGGCAACAAGCTGGGCCGGATCACCAGTCCTTCGCTTTGCCACATGGGCCAGCAAACCACGTCCGGTCACTTGCTTAGCCGTCTCAATCACTTGCTGAACAGAGTATCCTGTTCCATTGCCTAGATTATAAATTAGTGGCTTAGAGATTAGCTCTTGTTTTTCTTGCAACCTCCAAAGCCTTTCAAGGCCAAGGACATGGGCATCGGCAAGATCTGATACATGAATATAATCTCTAATACATGTGCCATCGGGAGTTGGATAATCGTCGCCAAATATTTGTAGATAGGGCTCTCTGCCACTCATCGCATCAAGAACCCTTGGTATTAGATGGGTCTCTGGGTCATGATCTTCTCCAATTTCAGCCGAAGGATCAGCTCCAGCAGCATTAAAATAGCGAAAGATGACACTAGGCAATTGATAAGCGCTGGCAAAGTCAATCAGTAATTTTTCAACCATTAGCTTACTTTGCCCATACGGGTTTATCGGATTTTGCTCATGATCCTCCGTCATTGGAATTTGCTTTGGAGGGCCATAGGTCGCACATGTCGAAGAAAATACAATTGGTAACGGCAATTTTCCGTGCTCCTTGGCCATAGCGAGCATGGACTCAAGAAGAGTAAGAGTATCACCAAGATTATTGCGATAATATTTAGCCGGATCACTAACCGATTCGCCAACATAAGCATAAGCCGCAAAGTGAATCACGGCTTCAATGGGCTTACCTTCCAAACTTGTGCCTTGCAGGCAAGGGTGGTGCCCCCTGAGCAATGCGTCCAGCATGGGCCTGTCGCCGAGTTGGCCACAAGCAAGAGGAACCTTTAGGACCTGCTCAACAATCTCGCGATGTCCATAGACAAGATTGTCAAGGACAACCGGTTCATGGCCAGCTTGGGTGAGGGCGCGTACGGCATGACTGCCGATGTAACCGGCTCCACCAGTAACCAGGATTCTCACAGGCGTAGTTCCTCACCATTGTGGAGACTAGCAACGTAATCGATCACGGTTTGCTTGAGACCGTCGGCCAAGGGGATCGAGGCTTGCCAACCGAGGGAAGCCAGTCGTGACACATCAAGCAATTTGCGAGGCGTCCCATCAGGCTTGCTGGAATCCCAAGTGATGGTTCCCCTGAAACCAACAGCTGACGCCACATTTTCTGCCAATTCTTTGATCGTCACATCTGTACCCGTACCCACATTCATGAACTGAATTTCATGAGGACCGGGCTGCCAGTTTTCCAGACAAAACACAACGGCATCCGCCAAGTCATCCACGTGGAGAAATTCACGACGCGGTGTTCCGCTCCCCCAGCACTCCACTGTGGGAGATGCCAAGACATGGGCTTCTTGAAAGCGCCTGATCAAAGCTGGCAGAACATGACTATTGGTGGGATGATAATTATCGCCTGGTCCGTAAAGGTTGGTCGGCATTAAACTGATAGCATCAAATCCATATTGAAGGCGCAGGGCTCTACATAACTGAATTCCAGTAATCTTAGCAATGGCATACCATTCATTTGTAGGCTCTAGAGACCCAGTCAGAAGCGACTCTTCATGAATGGGCTGTTCAGCAAACTTAGGATAAATGCAACTACTACCCAAAAAAAGAAGCCGGCGAGAGCCCTGACGCCAAGCCGATTCGATGACATTATTTTGGATCTTCAGGTTGTCCAACAGAAAATCAGCAGGGTAGGTGTTATTGGCCTGAATTCCACCAACTTTTGCCGCTGCCAAAACGACAACATCGGGACGCATGGCCTCGAACCACTGCGAAACCGCCACCGCATCGATAAGGTCAACATCTTGACGAGAAACGGTAAGGATGTTCTCGTAACCACTTTTCTGGAGACAGCGCACAATGGCCGAACCAGCCATTCCCCGATGACCAGCCACAAAGATACGGTCTTCTGGGCGGATTAAGGCTGTCATGGGGTGACGACTTGCCTATAGCAGGCCAGAAGAACGCTGAGATTGTACGTGTTGCGGCCAAACCATCCATCAAGAACCAATGGCGGGGAATTCGAGCCTGTGGGAACGCCCTCGTTCATTCGTGGTCTCATTCCAGCGTTCGCTGCCTGAACAGGGTTCCCTGATCGAAATGATCCATGGCCGTCGCCGAGCCAGTCCCTTCAACCTGCAATGGCCAAGGATTCGCCGACCTGGCTGGCTTGCTTTCGGGCGGCAGCAGATCCACCACCATCCCCGCCAGCGCATCCACCGCTCCGGCTCCCCCCCGAAGTGAGCGAAGGTCCTCGCGTATCCCTGCCAATCTTTCGGAATGACCCAGCCACTGAGCCGCTTCGGCGGCGATGCCGGCCGGGGTAATGGCGCCGACATGCTCTGGGACGACACTGCGACCCGCTGAAATATTCGGCCAAGCCAGAAAACGGCGATGCTGCAGCCGCCAGGCGGTCAAGGCCACACCCAGCAGTCGCCGCAGAAAGGGGAGACGCACCAGCAGACCCATCCAACCGTCCCAGGCCTGCATCACCTCCAGGTGTTGGGTGGGAAGCAGGACCAACATGGGTAATCCCAGGGCCCCCAGTTCGGCAGTATTGGCCCCCACCGTGGTCAAGGCCAGGGCGCATTGACTCAAGAGCGCGTGGGCTGGGTGCTCCTGCACCAAAACAATCGCCTGGCCGCCGACCGTACGCAGAACATCACGACCGTTACGCTCCTGACTGCGCTCCAATGTGGGTTCGCCCGTCCCGAAATGGGCTGCGATCGGATTAGCGGGTCCGGCATAGGCCATCAGTTCGGTCACGGTGGTGGTCGGGGCCACCGGCAGCAAAAAGCGACATCCGGGTCGCAGGCGGGCCAGGCAATCGGCCGTCTGCAGCAGAAAAGGCATGCCCACTTGCAGCTTGGCTCGCTTGGAACCCGGCAACAGAGCCACCCATTCCCCAGGGGGCAGAACGGAACCTTCGCTCGGGATATTGGCCAGATCCGCCATCAAGTCACCGACCACCCGGGCTCGATCGCGCCAGCGAGGGGCCAACCGGGACGCGGCAGCAGTACCCATCAAGGCCAGACGATCATTCCAGCGCGGCCAGCGTGCCACCCATTCGGCGTAGGTGAGATGGCGATAGCCGAGGCGTGCCGAGAGCAGAACAGTCCAGAATTGGTCCCCACCCAGAAACACCACCACCCCACGCCGGGGCCAGGGGCCGTGGCGCTTGGGTCGCAACAAAAGCGCCCAGAAGCGGGCAGCAGGCACCACCCGCTCGAACAGATTCCAACGTCTGGCGACGGCAGCCTCTTGTCCGGTGCCATTGGGACAGGGAACCAAAACCAGGTGCAGGGAACACCCTGAATCCGCTTGGCAGGGGCGCAAAGACCACTGTTCGTGCAACCGCACAGCCAAAGGTCTGACCCAGGTGCTCAACTCACCGGGCCCATTACTGACAAAAATAATGGCGACCTCTGCCTGAGAAGACACGGAAATGGCTCGCCGTGAGAGGTTCGAATTGAGAAAAATTATGCGGATGGCGAGACTTGAACTCGCAAGGCCGAAGCCACACGCCCCTCAAACGTGCGTGTCTACCGATTCCACCACATCCGCATTGATGGCTCAACGACCAGAATTTCTGGTAGAGGAGCTCTATGGGCCCAGGCATGACCAAGAGCCAAGGGAAATATACCCTTCCATCGACCCGCTCAGGCGGACTGGCCCGATGCTGCACCAGGTCCTCCACCAGGGTGAGCGCTGATACAGTCCCGCATGGCCCGCCACGCCGGACGCGAAAGGGATGCCCATCAGCAAACTGCTGATCGCCAACCGCGGCGAGATTGCCCTGAGGATCCTGCGCACCTGCCGCGAGATGGGCATTGCCACGGTGGCGGTGCACAGCACCGTGGACCGCAACGCCCTGCACGTCCAACTGGCCGATGAGGCCGTTTGTGTCGGTGAAGCGCCCAGCAGCCGCAGCTATCTGAACATCCCCAACATCCTGGCCGCCGCCACCTCTCGGGGGGCCGATGCCATTCACCCCGGTTACGGATTTTTAGCGGAGAACGCGAATTTCGCTGAAATATGCCAAGCCCATGCCATTACCTTTGTTGGCCCCTCGCCCGATTCGATCCGGGCCATGGGGGACAAATCCACCGCCAAACGCACGATGCAGCGGGTCGGTGTTCCCACCATCCCCGGCAGCGAAGGTCTGCTGGAGACCCCTGATGCAGCGGCCCGACTCGCCGAGGCGATGGGCTATCCCGTCATGATCAAGGCCACGGCCGGTGGCGGCGGAAGGGGCATGCGGCTGGTCCCCTCAGCTGAGCAACTGGAATCCCTCTTTCGGGCGGCCCAGGGCGAAGCGGAGGCTGCTTTCGGCAACCCTGGCCTGTACATGGAAAAATTCATTCACCTGCCTCGCCATGTTGAAGTGCAGGTGTTGGCTGATCGCCATGGAAATGTGGTCCACCTGGGTGAGCGGGATTGCTCGGTGCAAAGGCGCCATCAGAAACTGCTGGAAGAGGCCCCAAGTCCTGGTCTTTCCGCCGATCTGCGCCAGCGCATGGGCGATGCGGCCGTGGCGGCAGCGCGCAGCATCGGCTACGAGGGGGCGGGCACGGTGGAGTTTCTGCTGGACCGCAGTGGACACTTCTATTTCATGGAGATGAATACCCGCATTCAGGTGGAGCATCCTGTTACCGAAATGGTGACTGGGATTGATTTGATTGCCGAACAGTTGCGTATCGCAGGCGGTGCACCGATCAGCGTGCGTCAAGACGAGATCCGTATCACTGGTCACGCGATTGAATGTCGGATCAATGCGGAAGATCCCCGTCATAATTTTCGCCCCGCCCCCGGCCGGATTACCGGTTGGTTACCACCAGGGGGTCCAGGAGTAAGGGTTGATAGCCATGTGTATACAGGCTACGAGATCCCGCCTTTTTATGATTCTTTGATCGGCAAACTGATCGTCTGGGGGGTTGATCGCGATGCGGCCCTGCGCCGCTTGCGTCGGGCGTTGTCGGAATGCGCGATCACCGGAATCCCCACCACCATTGATTTCCATCTCTCCCTGCTCGATCGGCCCGAATTCCAGCGCGGCGAAATTCACACCAAGTTTGTCGAACAAGAAATGCTCTGAGCCCCAAGAGTGCCCCCTACTAGGGCTCAAAAAGTTGCTGAACAACATCTGAGCCACAGAGAGTTGCCCATCGGCAACCGGGCAAAAAACCAGCGTGTTATTGGGCAAGTTACCGCCGTTGGCAAGGGTTGATCAGGTCGAGGTCGGGTTTTAAACACCGACCAAACAAGGGCCAAGGGCCGCTCAGGCCAGATTTGAGCTTGCCTGCCTCAACAACTGGGTGATCAGACCCTGCTGACCCACCAACAGTTCGCGCATCAGACTGGTGAGACCCACCCAGATCACAGGCGCCACATCCACGCCGCCGATTGGCTGGATCCAACGGCGCGTCGGTGCCAACAAGAACTCAGTGGGCAGCTGAATCCAACGCAAGGCACCACGTTCAAGGTCGAGCTGGGGATACCAGGTGAGAACAATTCGGAACAAGAACAACAAGGTCCAGATCCCAAGCACAGCTCCGAGCCCGAGGTGCAGCCCGTTAAGAGCCGCTGGAGAGGCCGTCACAAAGCCCTAAGCAAACAGGATCAGATCGTAGGAAGTCGCCAAGCACTCCCTAGGATCAATGCCGTTCGCAGCGGTCTGACCTGCCATGACCCCTTCCCTGGCCAATTTCCTCAGCAGCCTCGTCTGGGGCGCCATGATCGTGGTCATCCCCATCTCCATCGCCCTCTTCTTCATCAGCCAGAACGACCGGGTGGATCGTCGCCTCTGAGCCCGAACCGACCAGAAGGTCGTCCCTGACGTTGCCTAGAGTGGCGTCAACCTGGAGTCCTGAGAGATCCGACCTTGGTCAACGCCAGCCTTAATTGGGCCAGTATTGTCGGCATCGTGCTGGCGGTAGGTGGAGCATTCCTCTACTTCATGAGGAACTTCAAGCCTGCTCTCGCCAGGGATTACGACGTTTTCTTCGCCGCCGTAGGCCTTCTCTGTGGAGGCATTCTTTTTTTCCAAGGCTGGCGACTCGACCCGATCCTCCAATTCGGCCAATTCTTGCTGGCCGGCACCACAGTTTTCTTCGCCTACGAAAGTGTGAGGCTGAGGGGAATCACCACCGAACAAGCACGGCGCTCGTCTTTTTTTGAGGACGAGGAACCTCAGCCGATCCGCAGTCGTCGCGGCGGCGAGTTTGGGCGTGATTGGGATGGTGAACGCGAGATCGACCGTTTTGACGATCAGGACTCCATCAGGCGCCGTATTCCCTCCCGCGAAGAAGAGGAGGATTTCTACCGGCCCCGGCGCACCAGCCGGGCCGCGATTCCTGAGCAGGCCGCCAGTCGCTTGGGCGGACGTTCTGAGGATTGGGATCCTGAGCCCAGGCCAGGTGCTTTCCCGGATGGCAGGGATGCCAGCCGCTATCGCCCTACCGGTAGTGCCCGCAGCACCGCCCAGGATTTCGGAGATCGTCGCCGGGACCGGGATGGTCAAGCTGAAACCCGCCGCGGCAGCCGGCCGGCAGCGTCCCTGGATCCAACCATCCGCTCCAGCCGGCGGCCCGCTCCTGCAAGTTCCGCAGGCCCCGGTACTGGCCTTTCTTCCAGTGGTGTGCCTGAAGGCACACCACTGCGGGGCAAACCCAAAGGGGCTAGTGAGGTCAGTGACGCCGATTACTCGCCCCTCTCATCGCAACCCAGTCCCCGCAGCCGTCCAGAGGGTCCAACCGGGCCCCCACCCAGCAACAAGGAGCCACGAGCCAGCCGCGGCCCAAGCAGCCGGGACAACAGCTCCCGTTTCGACGATTAAGCCGCAGGGTCGGTTGAGGCGCTGGAGGAGTCCCATGGCGCTCCTGGTTTTTAGCTTTTTCCTGGTGGGCTGCGGTGCTCTTGACGGCTTGCATCGGCGACGAGCAGGCCCTAGTGGCCTTGAGCTCGGCGGCTACGACCGTGAGCAGCCGTCCCTAAGCGGCCAGGGAGAATGGCTGGCAACGGTTGTCGAACGTCATGGCCGTCAAACCCTGCTGATGCAGGCCCAGCCCTCTGGCAGGGAGGTTCCGCTGGCGCCCTTGCGCCGCTTCGAACCCCATCGATCCCCCTCCTTGAGTTGGAACGGCCGCTATGTGGCAATGGTGGGCCAGGAGGGGGCAAGGAAGCGTGTCTTGATTCTGGATCGAACCAGCGGTCGGCTGTTGCCATTACAACTGCCTGGCGACATGGAACCCGAACAACTCAGCCTGTCACCGGACGGTCGCCGCGTGGCACTCGAAGTGATCTCCCGGGGCCGCCGCCTGATCCAGATCTTTGACTTGGCCAACTTGATCGAAGCCGATCTTCCCCGGGGGCTAGCCATCGGCACCAGGGCCAGCCCCCCAGGTTCATGATCGGAGCCAAGAGATGGTGGGGCCATGGCTGGCGACTGGGAGTCATCGCCATGGAGATCGCGGCCCTGACCAGCCTGGGAGGTTGCCTGGGATCGGTGCCTCAACCGATCTTCCCCCTCGATCGCCGCCTGGAAGAACTGGGCCCCAGCCGGGCCCCGAGCTTGGCGGGGCCCTGGTTGGCCCTGATCTCCAACCGCGGTGGCAGGGATCAGGTGGTGCTGCTGAATGTGGACGATCAGCGTCCGGTGCCCTTACCGGGTCTCAACCGGCCGGATGCCTTGCCGCTGAGTGTGGGTGTAGAGGCCAAGGGAGAGCGTCTGGCTGTGGTCAGACAGTTGGAGGGAAGGAGCGAACTGGTGCTCTACAGGCGCCCACTGATGAGCACCCAGTTGATCGCCA
Source organism: Aphanothece sp. (assembly GCA_040373885.1). Lineage (GTDB taxonomy): Bacteria > Cyanobacteriota > Cyanobacteriia > PCC-6307 > Cyanobiaceae > Cyanobium. The sequence continues at coordinate 69,546 of JBEIVL010000003.1, read as the reverse complement.
TGAATCCGCCCGGGGTGCCCAGACGGGTGATGCTGCGGGCCGATGGCAGAGAATTGGCGGTCGAAGTCAGCAGGGACGGCCATTGGCAGGTCGACCTGATCGAGATTCCCTGAAGACGGCTGTGCCCAAAGCACTTCAGGGCACCAAGCCGGCCCAGTGGAGGAAAGTATCCCGGCTAAGGGTCTCGATCAACAGCACTGCGGTGAAGCCCAGCATGGCGAAACGGCCATTGACCCGTTCGGCGTAGGCGCTCCAACCAAATTCCGGCACCTCATTGGTTGTGGCACTGGTGGCAGGGGGGATTGGAGCAGGCTCCCCGATCGCCGCGGGAGCGGCGTTTTCGAGAGGCTCTTGGGGGGTGGAGGGGGGCATCTGGAGCTTCAGCGACCGAATTGATAGCTGGAGGATGGCATCAGACGCCAAGCGCCGGTGCCATCCAACTCCAGCACGGTGTCGTGATAATCGCGCAGGGTGGGGCGATGGCCGACGCTGACAAAACCCATCCCCAGGCTCACGAGCATGCCATAGAGCGCCTGTTCGGTGGTCACGTCCAGGGCACTGGTGGCCTCATCGAGGACAACGAAGCGAGGCGAATTCAGCAGCAGCCTGGCAAAACCCAAGCGCTGCTGCTCTCCCAGTGACAGCAACCGGGGCCAATCCTGCTTAATTTCAAGATCGGGATAACGGCGCACTAGATCAGGCAGTCGCACCTGTTCAAGAACATGGCGCAACTGGTCATCGCTGAACTTTCCCGGAGACTGTGGGTAACAGAGCTGCTCCCGCAGGCTGCCCAGCAACATGTAGGGCTTCTGGGGGATGAACATCAGCTCGCCCACCGGCGGCCGTTCCACTTCACCGGCGGCGGGGGGCCATAGCCCGCTGACCAAGCGCAGGAACGAGGTTTTGCCACACCCCGATGGGCCCACCACCAGTAAACGATCGCCCGGGGCGACCGTCAGGTTGAGGTCACGAATCAGAAGGCGGCCACTGCGGGGAGGAACCAGATCAACATGGCGCAGCACAATCGAATCGCTAGTCGCTTGGGCTGTTGTGGCACCCTCAAGGAGTCCGCTTTGGGGAGTGCGTCCCATTCCAGAGCGGGCCGATGAAACGGCATCGCTTCCAACCTGATTCAGTGAGGGATCAAGCAGTGGGTGGGCGCCGGCTAAGGAATCAATTTTGCTCTGGAATCCTTCCAAACGGCTGATGGAGGCCGAGAACGCAGCCAAGCGATCGACGTTATTAACGATATAGCTTACAGAAAAGAGAACCTGAGAGAAAGCAATACTTGCCTGACCGAAGACACCAAAGTCAACTTGCTTAGCAAAATATATTGGGGCGATGACCAACCAAGGCAGAAAACGGGAAAAATAATCATAAGAGCGCTGAATCACACTGATCAGGGCTTCCCAGATGATCAGTCGGTTGTAGTTGGTGATGGCCCCGCCCAAGCGGCGCTGGGCCTCCTTGCCTTCCTGGACTTCACCACGATAAAAAGCAATGGATTCAGCATTATCGCGGATATGGACGAGTCCGTAACGGAAATCAGCCTCTAGCTTGAGTTGTTGATAATTAAGCTGCACCAAGCGCCTACTGGCAAAAACGATTAACGCCGTACCTGTCGCCGCATACGCCAACAGCAGCAAAGCCAACTTGGAGTTAATGCTCCACAGCACAAGAATAAAGCTGACAAACGTAAGCAGGGCGGAGAGGATCTCAACCGAAACGCTCAGACTCGTACTTGTAAAACTTGCTGCATCCTGAGATATTCGTTGATCCGGGTTGTCAATTTCTTCGGTACTTTCGTCATTAGGATTCAGCTCGTAATAGGCACGGTTGCTTAAGTAGCGTCCTAGTAGGCGACCACTCAACCACTCGCGCCATAGCAAACCAAGCCGGGGAATCAAATAGGCCTGCAATGCCCTGATGGGCAGAGCCATCATCAGACAGAACGCATAGATGGCGACTGTCTTCCAGAATCCATCCCGGTCATAGGCGACGAGAGAGTTGTCGACATTGCGGGCGACGAAACTGATGCCCACGTTGATTCCATTGATCACCAGGATCAACAGCGCGATCACCCCCAGCAACACCCAGGGCACCCAGCGCCCCCCTCGCAACTGGCCGCGATAGAGCCAGAAACAGAGAACCCCTGCCGCCATCAAAGCCAATAGGAACCATCCAATCGGACCCGCCCAAAGTGCCGCCACCTGCTGGGGAACCCCCGGCAAAAAGCGACCCTGCAACTGGGGGATCAGGGCACCACTGAGGGCCACGGCTCCCGTCAGCAGCACCAGGGTCAAGCCGACCACAATCGCCAGCAAGGCCGCCAGCAGCAGCAGGAAGGATCCCCCACCTGTCCTTCCCTCTTCCAGGGGAAGGAAATAGGGCTGGGCAAGCCGCTGCAGCTTGCCCAACTGCTCGCTCAAAGCCTTGACGGGATTCATGCAAAACGGCGATTTAGCCCATTCTCGCCGTCCACCCGCAAGCCCGCCTTGCACTGGGCGCGGATCCTGGGGCGGCACGCTGGGCCGTCGTCTTCAGCAGGAGCCTCCGCAGCGCATCCAGAACGTTGCTCGATCAACCCGGGGGCCACCCCAGGGAGCGACCGCCGATGACATGGACATGCAGGTGGAACACGGTCTGGCCGGCCTCGGCACCGCTGTTGATGACCGTGCGCCAACTCTCGAGACCTTCCTGGCGGGCTACCCGCGCAGCAACCAAAAGGAGATGGCCCAGCAGAGCCCCATCCTCGGGACCGGCCTCGGCCAAGTGGGCGATCGGCTTGCGGGGAATCACCAGGGCATGCACGGGAGCCTGAGGATTCACATCCCGAAACGCCAGGCAACGTTCATCGCTGTAAAGAGCCTCGCAGGGAATCTCGCCCCGCAGGATGCGACCGAAGATGGTGTCCTCTCTGGCACTCATGGAAGGGGAGACTCCGCGCTCATGGCAACCGCCAGGACCCTGGCGAGGGGACCATTCTGCCCTTCATGCCTAGGGACAGGGGTGGCACTGACAAGCCAGAGAGAACACGACTCCATGGCCCTAGCCCATTGCGACAGCGGCGCCCTACGGGGGGTGGAAGCAGTCGCCGTCCGGGTGGAGGTGGACATCGGTCCGGGCCTGCCGGGTCTGCAGATGGTGGGACTGGCCGATGCGGCCGTGCAGGAATCGCGCGAGCGGGTGCGGGCGGCCCTCCGTAACAGTGGTCTGCGCATGCCCCTGACACGGGTGATCGTCAGCCTGGCCCCAGCGGACCTGCGCAAGGAGGGCCCCGCCTTTGATCTTCCCATCGCCCTTGGGTTGCTGATGGCCAGCGACCAGCTACCAGCTGAGCGAATGGCGGGGATCTGGAGCGCAGCCGAGCTGGGATTGGACGGCCGCCTGCGGCCCGTTCGGGGGGTGTTGGCCCTGGCCATGGCGGCCCGTCGCCAGGGGGCCCGAGGTCTGCTCGTTGCCGCCGGCAATGCCGCCGAAGCCGCCTTGGTGGAGGGACTGCGCGTTTGGGGTGCCGATGACCTGCGAGGGGTTCTTGATGTGCTGGCCCATCCGGAACGCCCGCCGGGGGTCCCCCGCCCTACAACGATGAATCCGCCCGCTCCGGGTCCGGACCTGGCGGATGTGTGGGGTCAGGTGCATGGCCGTCGCGCCCTGGAAATCGCCGCGGCAGGCGGCCACCACCTGCTGCTGGTGGGCCCTCCAGGCAGTGGCAAGACGATGTTGGCCCGTCGTTTGCCAGGCCTGCTGCCGGCCATGCCGCGGGAGGAAGCCCTAGAGCTGACCCAACTGCATTCCGTTGCCGGTCTGTTGGGGGAGGGGAGCGGGCTGATTCGCCAGCGCCCGTTCCGCAGTCCCCACCACAGTTGTTCGGCGGCCGCCCTGGTGGGAGGGGGGACCCGACCCCGGCCGGGGGAGCTGAGCCTGGCCCATCGGGGTGTGCTCTTCCTGGACGAACTGACGGAGTTCCGCCGGGAGGTGCTCGATCAGCTGAGGCAGCCTCTTGAAGCCAGGGAAGTGTGGATCAGCCGAGCGCGGGAGCGCTGTCGCTTTCCCTGTGCCATCACCCTGGTGGCCGCCACCAACCCCTGCCCCTGCGGTTGGTGGGGAGATCGAGAGCGGGAATGCCGCTGCCCGGAAGGAGTGCGGAGACGCTACTGGGGACGGCTTTCAGGACCGCTTCTGGATCGCATCGACCTGCAGGTGGTCATGCAGAGGGCCCAGGCCAGAGACCTCGTCTCCGCCCTCGCGACCAGAGGAGCGGAGAGGAGTGTGGACGACCCAGGAGAAGGAGTGCCGGAAACGACGGCCCAGGTGGCCAGAAGAGTGAAAAGCGCGCGGGCGCGTATGGCGAGCCGTAACCCCGGAGGCTGCTCCAACAGTGATTTGCCCGCAGGGGCGCTGAAGGAGGTGCTGAGGTTAGATCAGGCCAGCGTCAGTCTCTGGGAAAACATTCTCATGCAAAGGCGCCTTTCCGCCCGCAGCGCCGAACGCATTTTGCGGGTGTCACGCACCCTGGCCGATCTGAAAAACTGCAGAGCTGTAGGCACCTGTGAGATGAGCGAAGCCCTCGGTTACCGAAGCTTTGACCTTGCGACCCAAGATGAGGTTTGAAAGGTTGACTGAGAACCAGCGAAGACTCACTAAGCGAAGCGCTTGGGGCCCGCTACAAGGTCAAGACTCTTAATGACCCCGATGAAGCGTTGAATCGAATCTCCCGCCTGTGCACTGCCTGATCAGGCAGTGAGGGATTTTCACGGCGGCTCAGCTGTGACCTCCGAGGAGTTCGCTTGGCCATCAAGTCGAGGCTTGATTCGAACTTGATCGACCTTCAACCTGGAGCAAGGGCCAACCTCAGGCAACGGACGACAGAATTGGTTCACTGTCTGAGAAGCCACTCAATAAGCAGCTTACGGCCGCAGTTCAGGGCCGAACTGGCAGACCAACCCCACAGCCTGAAAACGGCAGTCCAAAGTCAACCGAACACCCCTGTCAACGGCGACGACGACGCTGTTGGGCCTTGCGCTTGTACTTCTCGGTGGGGGTCTCATGGTGGCGCAGCCGCTTGAGATCGGCGAAGATGCCGGCCTTGGAGACCTGGCGCTTGAAGCGGCGAAGGGCCGATTCGATCCCTTCGTTTTCGCCGACGGTGACCTGGGTCATGAAAGGCTGTGGAAACGCAAACAGCTAGGCAACCTAGCAAGAGGCGCTCCTCAGGGTGCGCTCACGGAGGCGGCCCCTGAAGCTGAAGGCCAGGTGGGGCTATACAGATAGACATGGCCGAGGTTGCGGCCCCTGAACTGCCGGCGCATCAAGCGCCATCCCGGCTCCAGCTCAAACTTGAGAAAGCCTCCGGCGCTGCCGTAGGTACGGGCCACGATCATTTCGGGCCCAGCCCCTGGCTGGGATGGCAGGGCCATCAGATAGGTGTCGTTGGAACGGCGCACCACGCTGAGGCGGTAACTGGAGGACAGGTCACGATCGGCCACCCTCAAGGAATAGCCATTGGCATCGATGTAGCGGGCGCAGATCCCGGTGAAATCAAAGCTGGCCAACAGGGGATTCACCGCCGCCGGTCGGCCCTCAGCAACGGCGAAGCAGGGACGTCCGCCGCGCACCTGCTCATAGATGTTGAGCTGATATCTGCTACCACTGCCGATCGGCGCAGCTACCACAAGGAAACGGCCCTGATCCAGCTCCCCCGCCTCAAACAGGGACTGGCCTCGCAACGGCAGAGCACCGCCTAGGGCCGAAATCAGGGCAAGGGTCGCCAGACCAATGGCAGGGAATCGGGCGGGGAGAAGGGCCGAGCGGAACATGGAGGCGGATCTGGGGTGGACTGGTCGACAGGGGCTGTGGACTTGAGGCGCCAGGGCTTGAAGAGGCCAAGGTCGCCGATCCTCAAGCCTGGCGATTGCTGCGGATGGCGAACAGCAAGGACAGAAGACAGCCGGGGATGCTGGCGGCCAGGATCAAACGGGTTGTGCCCACCCCGAGATCGGGTTCGCCGTAGGCCAGCTCAAACACCGAACCTGTGGCGGCGATGCCGAGCACACAGGCCAGGGCGAGCAGGACGCCGGCCAGGGGTTTCATCGGCATGGGGAAGGATCAGGACAGCGACTGGACGTGGTCGGGTTCAAAACCATGCTGACGCAATTCGGTGCTGAGGCTGGCGGCATCGGTGACCCGATCCACGAACAACACCCCCTTGAGATGGTCCATCTCATGCTGTATGCATCGCGCCAGCAGACCATCGGCCTTGAGGCGCCTAGCGCGACCCATCTCATCGCGGAAGCTGACCTCAACCACCGATGGCCGCACCACCTGCAGATAGACACCCGGGATGCTCAGGCAGCCTTCTTCATACGTGTTGCATGAGGCTCCGGCGGCGGTGATTTCGGGGTTGATCAGTACGAGGGGAGGGGTGGCCGCCTCTTCAAGATCGAGATCGATGACCAGGAGTTGTTGGTGCACCCCCACCTGGGGGGCTGCCAGGCCAATGCCGCGGGCGGTGTACATGCTGCGCAACATGTCCCTGGCCAGCTCCCGCACCGACTCATCCACCTTGCCGATGCGGCGGGCCGTTTGACGCAGCTCCAGCTCCCCAAGGGTGTGGATCCGCCGCGAGGGGGCCTCGGAGGGCTCTTTAGGCACCAGCATGGTCCTGTTGCCCTGCTCGGCGTGGCGAGCCATCTGGGCGAAGCTGCGCGCCAAGGCGACACCTGAAACGATGAACACGATTCTAAGGTCCTGCTCAAGGAGGCACCGGTGACACCAAGGGGTAAGGCAGAACCACTGGCTGCGGCCATCGCCGTGGGCTCAGTCCCGGTTGTGAAGGAACCCCTGCTCTCCCAGGGACGCCTGTTCTGGATGGAGCAGCGCCCCCAGGAGAATGGGCGCACCACCTTGATGATCCGGGGGGCCAGGGGCACAACCCCCCGGGATCTGACCCCCGGCGACTGGAACCTGCGCAGTCGCATCCACGGCTACGGCGGCGGCGCTTACACGGTGGACGGGACGACCGTGGTGTTTGTGAATGACGCTGATCGCTGTTTGTGGCGACTTGATCTGGATGCTGAACAGCCGACGCTGCCCATTGGCGCACCGTATCGGCTGGTCGCGCCAAAGGACCCCGGAGCACGGGCCTTCGCCTTTAGCGATGGATTGATCGACCGGGCCCGCCATCGCTGGATCGGTGTGATGGAGCAGGGGGGAGAAGACCATTGGGTGACGGTCTCCCTGGACGGCGGTGAACCCCAGCCTCTGCACAGGCCAGCGGACTTTTGCGGTTATCCCGTGCTCAGTCCATCGGGGGCCCATCTGGCCTGGATCGAATGGCAACATCCCCACATGCCCTGGGAGCGGAGCAGGCTCTGGCTGGGGCGTTTCGACACCCAGGGTGCCTTGGCCGACGTGCGCCCGATCGCCGGCTCTGATGCCAGCTCAGTCGAGGCGATTTCAGTCTTTCAACCCCTCTGGGCGGGGGGGGATCTGGTGGTGGCCAACGACCGCAGCGGCTGGTGGAACCTGGAGGTTCTGCGCAACATCGACCAACTCGGGCCTCACGACGAACCCCACTGGCACCCCCTGCGGCCCCTTGAGGCCGAATTCGGAGCCCCCCAGTGGGTGCACGGGTTGCGCACCAGTGCCTGGGACGGCCAGAAACTGCTGGCGGCCGCCTGCCGCCAGGGCCGCTGGGAGCTGGGAGAGGTGCCCCTGGGGCCCGAGACCTCCCCAAGCGATGACCACGGGCCCGAAGGCGCTGCGGCCTGGCAGCCCCTGCCCCTGCCCTTTGATGATCTGGCGGGCCTGAGCGCCGAAAATGACTCCCTGGTGGCCATTGCCAGCGGGCCTACCTCGACGGCGGGGATCCTGGAGGTGAACCTGGCCGAGGGGGCCTGGAGCCATGCGCCGGCATCCGTCCTTGCCCCCCGAGACAACCAACCCCCGCCGGAAGCCCTCTGGTTTAAGGGATCCTCGGGCCGGCCCACCCAGGCCTGGTTCCATGCGCCCGAAGGTGGAGCTCACCCGGCGGCGCCCCTCTTAGTGAAAGGGCACAGCGGACCCACCGGCATGGCCCGCACCGGGCTGAGTGCGGCGATTCAATTCTGGACCAGTCGGGGCTGGGGGGTGCTTGATGTCAATTACGGCGGCTCGACAGGCTTCGGCCGCGCCTACCGGCAGCGCCTCGATGGCCAGTGGGGCGTGGTGGATGTGGAGGATCTGACCGCCGCGGCCCAAGCCGTGCTGACGAGGGGATGGGCGGATCCGCGGCGGGTGGCCTGCGAAGGCGGCAGCGCCGCGGGTTTCACGGTGCTGTTGGCCCTGGCTCAAACCGACACTTTCAAGGCGGGGGCCTGTCGCTATCCCGTCACTGATCTGGCCGATCTGGTGCGGGTCAGCCATCGTTTCGAGGCCCACTACCTCGATGGGCTTGTGGGCCCCTGGCCCGAGGCGCGCGATCGCTATGCGGCCCGATCCCCCCTCAACCAGCTGGACCAGCTGCGCTCGCCCCTGATTCTTTTCCACGGCCTTCAAGATGAGGTGGTGCCCGCCTCCCAGAGTGAACGGCTGGCCTTGGAACTGACCCGGCGAGGGGTGCCCGTGGAGCTGCATCTCCTGGCCGAGGAAGGCCACGGCTTCCGCTCCAGCGATGGGCAGGTGCGGGTGCTGGAGGCGACGGAGCTCTTCTTCCGTCGCCACCTGCATCTTTGACTCTGCCCCCGGGACTCGCTGAAACCGGCCAGGCCCTCACGGCCCAGGCCTGGCCGCTGCTTGCGCTCGGACTCCTGGCGGCGCTGCTGGTGGTGGGCCGCTGGATCGGCAAGGGGTTGAAGATGAAGCGACTGGGCCTGCCCGAGTCGCTGCTGGCCGGTGGCCTCGGGCTGTTACTGGCACCGGCAGGCCCATTGCCCCTACTGCCGCCAGCGGTGATCAGCTTCTGGGCCCAGCTGCCCCTGGCCCTGTTGACCCTGGTCTTCGGCTCGCTGCTGGTGGCCAAACCCCTGCCCCAGCTGGGGCCCCTCTGGCGACCGCTGCGAGCCCAGATTCTGCTGGCCCTGATCCTGGCCTTCGGACAGTTCCTGGTGGGAGCGCTGGTGGTGGGACTGGTGCTGCGCCCATGGCTGGGGGTGAGTGCGGTGATGGCCTGCCTGATCGAGGTGGCCTTCGAGGGGGGCCACGGGTCGGCGGCGGCCATGGGTCCCACCTATGAGCGCCTCGGTCTTGAGGGGGGCCAGGACCTGGGCCTGGCCATGGCGACGGTCGGTCTGCTCACGGCCAGCCTGGTGGGCGGGCTCCTAGTGGTGTGGGGCCGTTGGCGCGGCTGGCTGGCGAGCGACGCACCGACAGTCGGGCCCCAGGTGGAGGCAAGCAGGGCGATCTCCGCTGTGCACCACCAAAGCCCCGACTCTGGCGAAGGCCCGCTGACTCCTGCCAGCGAAGGGCCGGCAGCGGCCGTGGCCGACGAGTCCGGGCCCCGGCCCGCCGCCCGCTGGTTGGTGAATCTGGGCCTAGCCGGGGTGGCTGTGGCCCTGGGCTGGAGCGCCCAGCTGCTGCTGGCCCTGGTGGCCCATCACCTGGGTGGAGGCGTGGCCGTTGTCATCAAGGCTCTGCCGGTGTTTCCGCTGGCCCTACTCGGATCATTGTTGGTGCGCTGGTTGCTGGAACGCTTGCGGTGGACCGACTGGGCCTCGGCGCCGGTGCAACAACGCATCGGCACCCTGGCCGCCGATCTGCTGATTGTGGCCGCCACCGCCTCCCTGGACCTGGGGCTCCTGGTGCGGGGCTGGCAACCCCTGCTGGCGCTGTCCCTGGCGGGGCTGATCTGGAATCTGGGGGTGGTGGCCCTGCTGGGGCGCCGCCTGATGCCAGCGCCTTGGTTTGAACGCAGCCTGGTGGAATTTGGTCAGGCGACCGGGGTGGTGGCCAGTGGTCTACTGCTGTTGCAGATGGCCGAAGCGGAGGGCCGCACGGAGGTGCTGACCCCGTTTTCGATCAAGCAATTGTTGCTGCAACCCCTGCTGGCGGGCGGCCTGATCACGGTGGTGGCGCCCCTGGCGGTGGACCGGTGGGGCCTGGTTGCCTGGGGGGGACTGTGCCTGGCCGTGGTGCTCCTGTGCGGAGGCCTGGGGCTGTGGCTGGCCCGGGAGGAGGTCTAAGACGACACCGACAAAAACATCTCGGACCTGGCGCCAGCTCCGCCTAGCGAACCATGGCGGGCACGTTGCCGCCATCCACCGTCAGGACGGCCCCGGTGGTGCGTTCCATGCGGGCCAGGGCGACAAAGGCATCGGCCACATCACTGGCGCGCACCTCGGCGCCGAGAAGGTTGCCGCCCATGTAGGCGGCCTCGCTGATGCCGCGGGCGGCGGCCCGATCGCGAATCATGGCGTCATCGAGGAGGCCGGAGCGTATGCGATCGGCATTGATGGCGTTGACGCGCACACCCGCATCGCCGGCCTCCAGGGCGTATTGGCGCATGAGGGCAAGTAGGGCGGCCTTGCTGGTGCCGTAGGCGCCGAAATTGGCGCCGGGGTTGAGGGCCTGCTTGCTGACGTTGAAGAGCAACTGGCCGCCCAGTCGGCCGCCGGGGGCTGCTGAGTCGTCGGCGACGCCCGCAGGGATCCGATCCTGGGCGCGGAACACTGCCATCGCCGCCTGGGCGACGGATTGGTGGGAGAAGAAATTGAGCTCGAAGCTGGTGCGCAGCACCGCGTCGGGCAGATCCGCCATGGCACCGGTCCAGGCGGCACCGGCATTGCTGACAACGATGTCGACACCACCAAATTGCGCGCAGCAAGCGGCGAAGGCGGCCCGAACAGCGGCAGGGTCTGTGACATCACAGTGCAGGCCGAGGGCGCGGGGGCCACAGGCGGCGGCCACGGCGGCGGCCCTCTCCCCATCGAGATCGATCACGGCTAGATCGGCGCCGGCGGCGGCAAAGGCGCGGGCCGTGGCCTCGCCGATCGCCCCCCCGCCTCCAGTGACGAGAACCACCCGGCGGGCCAGGGGCTTCTCAGCGGCCTTGCCGAGCTTGGCCTGCTCCAGGCTCCAGTACTCCATGTCAAAGGTGTCGTCCTCATTGACGGGCTGGAAGCGACCGATGCTCTCGGCCGCCAACAGGGTCGTGGCCCAGGCTTCGGCGATGTCGGCGGTGACGGCGGCATCGGCGGCGGAGCGTCCCACGCCGATCAGGCCATGACCAGGCAGGGCCAGCAGGCGAGGCAGGGGATCAAGGGGGGTTTTGCCGCCACCAACACGCTGATTCTGACGAGCGAAATAGGCCCTGTAGACGTCCAGATAGGTGGCCATGGCCGCCTCCACCCGGCGGCCCCACTCAGCCAGGGCCCCGGGATCCACGGTGTCCTGATCGACATTGGGGGGAGCGGGAAGCACCAGGGGCCAGGCCTTGGTGCGGATCACATGGTCGGGAGTGGCCACGCCCCGGCGGGCCCACTCGCTCAGACGGTCGTCATCGACCACGGCGCGGGTCAAGGGCGTGTCGCGCAGCGCCAGGATCCAATGGGCGGGACAGCCTGCGGTGACGGCGGCCCGGCCCAGAGCTCCACGCAAGATCGGCAGTAACGCCGCCGCCGGGGCTAGGCGCTGCGGCAGGGCGCTTGGCTGGAACAGGCGCCGGCCCTGGCCCAGGTGCTCCTCGGCCCGCCGCACCAACTCGATCATGCGGCTATAGCTCTGCTCTGCCGTGGCGCCAAAGGAAAAAAGTCCGTGCTGCAGCAGCACCATGCCCTCGAGTTCGGGGCCACCCCGGGCGAGACGCTGGGCCTCGGCGGCTTCCCAGGCGTCGGCGCAGGCCTTGGCCAGGGCGAAGCCCGGCATCACATAGGGCACCAGGGCGACACGATCGCCGAAAACCTCTCGGCACACCCGCTCCGCATCGGTCTGGTCGGCGAGGGCGAGCAGGGCGGTGGAATGGGTGTGATCGACAAAGGGATGGGGCAGGAAGGCGTGCAGCAGGGCCTCCACCGAGGGGTTGGGGGCCGCTGGATCAATCAGGTTCTGGCGTTGGGCCGCCACCATGGCCTCATCACTGAGGGCGTCTAAGGCCCGCAGGGCCCGAAGCGGTTCGAGGCGCACCGCAGGATGGCCGGGCGGCTCGATGGTGCCCAGGTCCCAGCCGCTGCCCTTGACGCAGAGCACGGCAATCGGTTCCCCGAGCAGGCCCGCCACGGTGGTCTTCACCGAGGTGTTGCCGCCGCCATGCAGCACCAGCTGCGGATCCGCCCCCAGCAGCCGGGCGCTGTAGGTCCGCAGAGCCAGATCCCGGCCCACGCCACGGGCGGCGTAGCGCTCGATCGCCGCCTGGGCGTCGCTCTCCGACCAGCGGTTTTGGACGGGCATGGAAGGGATGTAACAGCAGCGGATTGAGGCTAGGGGGCAGGGGGGCTGAACCCCTCTTGGACCGCGCGAGAGGCGGCGCGGTGGTGATCGGGGCGCTGCAGGCGCACGGGCGCGCAAGGGTCAGCCCTGATCGCAGTGGTCAGAAAGGCCCATGGGGTGTTGGCAACACCCCACAAAAAACAGCGCCAAAAAAGCAAGAAGTCTGTTTAATGTGAGAGCGGAGTCCATACCTCCGACCAGCAAAAGTCCCCAGATTCTTCACACAGCTCATGGCGCTGCGCACGCTGCTGTTCCTGCTCACCAACCTGGCGGTGATGCTCACGATCTCGATGATCTTGAGTGTGCTCACGGCGATTGGATTACTCCCTCCTGATCTGCCGCTGTTGCCGTTGTTAATCGGGTCCTTTTTCTGGGGCGTTGTTGGCGCCTGGATCTCCCTGCAGTTTTCCGCCGAATCGGCCAAGCGGATGATGGGCATTCGACTTGTGGGCCAAGGCGGGGGCTCTACCGATCGCTGGCTCAATGACACGGTGGCAGGCCTGGCCCAACGGGCCGGCGTGCCGATGCCCGAGGTGGGCATCTATGAATCTCCCGAATGGAATGCCTTCGCCACCGGCCCCTCGCCCAGCAGGGCCTTGGTGGCGGTGTCCACCGGAATCCTGCAGGGCATGCCTGAGCCCGAATTGGAAGCGGTGCTGGCCCATGAGATGACCCATGTCAGTAACGGTGACATGGTGACCATGACCCTGCTGCAGGGTGTGATCAACGCCTTCGTGATGTTCCTGTCGCGGGCGGTGGTGTATTTGCTGCCGAATCGCTCCGATCAGGAAGGCCGTCAGTACGGGCCACCACCAACCATGCTGTTGGTGTGGCCCCTGGAAATTCTGTTGGGGGTGTTGGGTTCGTTGGTGACGGCTTGGTTCTCCAGGCACCGGGAATTCCGGGCCGATGCCGGGGCGGCCCGCCTGACGAACGCCGAGACCATGGCCAATGCCCTGGCCCGACTCGGCAACATGGAGAATCTTCAGGATCCACGGGACGAACCCACCCTGGCAACCCTGAAAATCAACGAACCGCCAGGGTTCCTGCGTCTGTTCGCCAGCCACCCGCCGATCGAAAACCGCATCCGGGCCCTGCGCCAGATCGCTGTTCAACCCTCCCGTTTCTGATGCGCCACCCCAACCCCCGCCGCCAAATCATCCTCGGGGCTTTGTTGATTGGGGGGTTGGGAATTGGCTTGGCCCCGCGGGCTGAGGCGACGCCGAAGTGGCTGGCCCAGGATCCGCCCGCGGCTCCCCTGGTTGCTCCAGCCCCCCAGATTGCCCGACCGGGCGGCTGGAAAGATTGTTCTTACAACGATGTCGTCATCGGCTGCATCTCTCAACAGCTACCTCGCGGGCTGCGTATTGATTGGAAAGACGGGCTGCATATGGTCTATCTCGAAACAGCAGCCCCCCGCCCGGAGGACCCGCCCCTACTGCGCGATAGCCTTGGCGGCCTTTGGCGCCGCGAACGCCTGATTCAAGGCAACATTCTGATGGTCAATCTGCGCACAGGGAATCGAATCCTGATTCCCCTGCGCCACCCATGCCAAGCGCCCTTAAAGGGGGAAGTGGGTTACTGCCGCTATTAATATTAAACGGAGACAGCGCTTGCGCTACTCAGCATGATTCTCACTTAAGCAAATAAATAATTCCAAACAGCACAACCCAAATACCATCCACAAAATGCCAATACAACTCAGCGGCTTCTAGGCCAAAGTGAGAATCCTTAGTGATTGACCCACCCGTGCGAGCTTGCCACCAAACGATCAAGATCATCATGACCCCCAAGGTTACATGCAGACCATGGAATCCGGTCAACACATAGAAAGTGCTGGCAAATAAATTGGAGGTCAAAGTGAAGGGTAGCTTGAAATATTCCAGCATTTGACTGACCAAAAATGCCCCACCCATCGCGGCGGTGATCAAGAGCCAGAGGCGACAACCAAAGACTTCGCCGAGGCGCAGATGGCGGGCCGCCCGGTGAAAGGTGAAACTGCTGACCACCAAGAGAACTGTGTTAACGGTTGGAAGCAACAGTTCCAAGTCATAAACACCCCCAGGTGGCAAAGGATTCACCGCCCGGAAGGTGAGATAGGCCGCAAAAAGGCCAGCGAAGGTCATGCCATCGCCGACCAGAAACAGGATTAGACCAAACATGCGGAAGTCGCCATGCTCTTCTTCGTGATGGGCATGGCTCCCTTCCGCTTGGCTGAGGGATTCGGCTGTGGTGGCGATGGTCATGTTGGACTGGGGGGCGTTGGTGGCGGAAGAGAGGCCCGTCATGGCGTGGACTCAACAAGCCCGTAGCCGTAGGGATGCTCGACATGGGGTGCCGCTCCAGACCAGTTCTCAACCGGCGGCGGCGAGGTTGTGAGCCATTCGGGAGTCAGACCTCGCCAGGGGTTATTACCAGCCACGGGACCCTTGAGGAGGCTGTAGATCACATTGATCAAAAATGGCAAGGTACTAAGGGCCATCAACAAGGCCCCCACACTGCTGATCTGATTCATCAAGGTGAACTGGGGGTCATATTCCGAGACGCGGCGCGGCATGCCATTGATTCCGAGCCAATGTTGGGGACCAAAGCAAAGATTGAAACCAATAAAAGTCAACCAAAAGTGAAGATAGCCCAAGGGTTCATTCAACATTCGGCCCGTAAACTTGGGGTACCAATGATAAACAGAACTAAAGATAACAAAGACCGTTCCACCATAGACAATGTAGTGGAAGTGGGCGACGACGAAGTATGTATCGTGCACGTGGATATCAAAGGGCACTTGGGCTAGGGCCACTCCGGTGATACCCCCCAGGACAAAGTTAACAATGAAGGCACAAGCAAACAGCATGGCACTGTTCAAAGCAATCTTGCCCCCCCAAAGAGTCGCTAGCCAGTTGAAGAATTTGATGCCGGTGGGCACCGCGATAAACGAGGTGGCAATGGTGAAAAACAGGCGCATCCAGGGAGGGGTGCCACTGGTAAACATGTGATGGGCCCAGACGATCAGGCCGAGAAAAACAATCGCCAGAATCGAATACACCATGGTGGTGTATCCAAACAATGGCTTGCGGGCATGGACCGGTAGGATTTCACTGATTAAACCAAAGGCTGGCAAAACCATGATATAAACAGCCGGATGGGAATAAAACCAGAAAAGGTGTTGATAAACAACCGCATTGCCCCCCAAAGTTGGATTGAAGAATCCCGTATGGGCCACAATGTCGAATGCCAGCATCACCAGTGTTCCAGCCAGCACAGGAGTGGAGAGAACCACCAAAATGCTGGTACCCAACATGGCCCAGCAATACATGGGCAGCTCCATCATCTTCAAACCGGGCCGTCGCAGTTTCAAAATGGTGACGATGAAATTGATGCCGCCCAGAATCGAACTGCCCCCCAACAGCAAAACGCTGAAGATCCAGATCAATTGCCCCAGTGCAGGTGTATTAAGGCTGAGAGGGGGGTAGGCGGTCCACCCTGACTGGGAGGCGCCGCCGATAAAGAAACTGGCGATCAGCAGCAAACCTGCGGGCGGAATCATCCAGAAGGCCACGGCATTGAGCCTGGGGAAAGCCATGTCCCTGGCTCCCACGTAAAAGGGCACTAGATAATTGCCAAAGGCGCCATTGACCACAGGCACGATCCAGAGAAAAATCATGATCGTGCCATGCATTGTCAGGACTTCGTTATAGACTTCACGGCTGAGATAATCGGGCACGGGAGTGGCCAGCTCCGTGCGGATCATGCCCGCCAAGACACCACCGATCAGATAGAAAAAGAATCCAGTAACCAGATACTGAATGCCGACAACCTTGTGATCGAGACTAAAACTGAAATAACGCAGCCAATTCTCTTGTGGTTGGCTCAATGAAAGCGGAGGTTCTGTAATGGATTCCATGGCCAGTTGTGATTGGGTTAGGCAACAGGGGGAGTGTTCTTTGTGAGCCACTCGTCAAAGGCCCCACGATCGTGGACCACGACTGAGGTGTGCATGCCGCCGTGATAAGGGCCGCACAATTCAGCACAGATGATGGGGTAAGTCCCAGGCCGATTGGCAATGAAGGTGAGGACAGTCGGTTGTCCAGGAATGATGTCCTGCTTGATGCGGAATTGGGGCACCCAGAAGGCATGAATCACATCATTGGCCTTCATTCGCAACTCGACCCTCTCCCCTTCTGGGACGTGCAACTCGCCTGTGGTGATGTTGCCTTGGGGATAATGGAAAATAAACGCAAATTGAAGGGCTGTGACATCCACCGTCAAATCAGCCGTTTGCCCCCCAATACTGCTGATCCCACCCCAGATGCGATCGCTTGAGCCCTGATCGCTCGCCGGCATGGCGTGCATGGCGCTGTGGTCGGCGAGAGGGGTCATGCCACCCATGCGCTCGTAAATGTTGTAGCTGTAAAGCCCTACAAACAGAACGACAACCGCAGGGATGGCAGTCCAAACAATTTCCAAGGGCAGATTGCCTTCAATCGCCGCTCCATCGCCGAGGTCTCCGGGCTGACGGCGAAAGCGGACCAAGCTATAAACGAGCATTCCACAGATTCCCAGAAACAGCATGGTGCCAATGCTGAAGAGAACCCGAAAAAGCTCGTCATAAACAGGAGCATTGACGCTGGCCTGCAAGGGGAGCATTTCAACCTTTTGGCCCACCCAGATGCCAACCAGGACGAGACCAACGGCGACCAAAAGAGTGATCACCGAGGCGCGCATAGTCAAGGTGCCGTACAGAACCCAACTTTCACCCTATGGCTGGGGGCAGCGGAGCGCAGGGTAGATCCCTGATTATCTTGAAAAGCTGATCCGAGCGGACCCTTGCAAGAGCACTTCAGCCGCCTGCGGCAAATGTAAAAAGAAGCACCACAGAGAGCAGCATCCCTGGCAACAGCAAGAGCACCAACTGGCCCAGGTCGTGAGGCGTCATGTCCGAAGAGCGGGCGTGGGACCCCCCAAGAGTAATCAGGTTGACGGCTTGAGAATAGATGTTGATTTCTTGGCCCAAGGGCACGGAAACTTCCTTAGCTGGGAGGGTTCCTTCCTGATCCGCCATGGAGCGCCCGCAGGCCTACGAGTTCCGCTGCACCCTCAAATTCGGGGACATTTACGCCCAGATCATCGTCTGGCTGCTGGTGATCTTCGTCAGCCTGGCGGCAGGCCTGGCACTGATGGGGGCCAACAACCCTGTTTTTGCACTGGTGGTGGTGGGCATGATCTTCGTGCTGTCTCTGCCCTTTCTGCTGTTCGCCTTCATCACCACCTTGCTGAACCACATCGCCCTTGATCCAGCCCCTGAACAGGGAGGAGAGGCATGATCAATGTTTAATCAAATTTATTCTTGACCATTGTTTACGGCCTCTTCCCCCCTAGTTTGGGGGGTAAGCCGATCAGGGCAACGCTTGATCGTTCCAATGACCCTCAAGCTGAGGATGTCTGGTTCAGTTCCTTTCCTTGACTCCTTTTCTCGCCGCTGCATTCCGGCGCCATGCCCTACAGGCGCAAGTCATCACGTTCTTGGTACCGGGGTTCGTCGCTCTCGCCTCAAGCAAAGCCAACGCGATCCCGGTGGGCCCCCTAACCAAACCGGCTCCGGCTCCGATCACGTCGTCGTCCCATGTCAATGCCCGTTTGGGTTTGAGCAACAGTGACAAACCCTGTCTGGCCCGTTCGCAACCCTCGTCGAAGGCCGTGGCCACAACCCCTTAAACAGGGAAGAAACCAGGTACGAGCAGCCACTAAGAGCTGCAGCAACACACTGTGCAGGGATTTCTCTATGCAGGCTTTTCCGCATAGTCATGCCTGGCAGCAGTCGGGCGCTGATGAGCTCAAGAACCCCGTTTCACTCTGGTGTTGGGCATCATCTTCGAGCTCCTTGACCACGATCAACCCAGCAGAGGTCTCGACTTGCGCGGTTACAGGTTGAGCTGAATGATTCCTCTCGCGAGGGCCTCTGGCACAGCATCAATCTGGGACGCTACCAGTAGCGTCCCGTTATGTTCCAGAACAGATTGACGAACACCTGTAGGTGGCGCCGTTTCGCTTCAAGTCCGACAATCCCTGACCTGGAAGTTCATCCAATACAGCCACCGACCCCAAAAAACCGCATTGGCTCTTCATCCCAATCCTCAGACCAGGCTGAACGATTCCATCAGCGTGCAACTTCACTGCGGCACTTGACTGCGGCACTTCACTGGGGCAGCGGAGAACATCCGTTGCATCCACACAGCGCCGTGACGCACGATCTCCTCAAGGATGGAATGCGCTAATTAGTGATTTGTCTATTGGATTTCATGCTCCTGGCTGCACCGAGACCCAACTGTTAGCTGCGCGAATCAAACAAAGAGGCAGCCCCTCTGCCTCTATCTCTTGCGACCTATTCCTGTGATCTGCAACACCTTGGATCCACAGAGAAGGCCCCTGCGCCAGGAAAGATTACAGGGACCCATCATCAGCTTCATTATTCTTTAAGATATACAAATGTTCATTTGCCCCACCCCCCCCAATTTGAGGGGTAGGGATCCAAATGGCCAACTATTCGCCGAAATTTCCCATAACTTAAGTCAGGCCCAATTCTTTTTCTCCCTTGAGCCCTTTCAACACTCACAGTCCGAGCTGGGTACACATGCCGGGCAAAATCGCTAGCCTCATGGTGTTCGGATTCATCACCGTCACCTCCGCCGGGGAAGCACTCGCCATCCCGGTGGGCCCCCTGACCAAGCCGGAGCCGGCTCCGATCACGTCGTCCTCCCATGTCAACGCCCGTGTGGGCATGGGCAACAGCGTTCAACCCTGTCCAGCACGTTTGCTGTCTTCAGTGAACGCTTGGGCCAGACCCCTGCAACAGATTCCAAACTAGTTGTGATCAGCCTTTCAAAAGTTGCAGCGATGAGCTGATTCCCCAGCCCATCTTCAGGGAAAGCCCCGTTAGAAGTTTGAGCAGTCTCTGCCCAAACTTCTAACGGGGCTTTTCTATACCAACCGGTGGAATCCTGAACCGATCAACACGCCAACAGCAAGATCAGGCCGAATCCCAACCGAGGTTTGGCTCAGCCCAGAGGGAACAACCGGTAGGTCCTGGGCTTGTTCAGTAAAAGTGTTAAGTCGCAGGCCGCTCCGCGATCACCGCCCAGCCTTGACCAGGGGCATAGGCGTTGTTGTTGGTCGAATCGACCATCCAACGCCTGCCGAAGTTCTTGCGGCTGTAGGACAATCCGGCGCCTTGATCACTGATGTAGTTGCCACACAAAAGGTCGAGTTCGCCAAAGGGATCATTGACGATCACTGCCGTTGGATTGTAACCAATTACGCACAACCAATGGCCCCCTCCCGTAGGCGCCTCGACGGGACCATGGTGAAGAAACCCACAGGGCACAGGAAGGCCCTGATTAATCTGCGATTCCACCGTACTGAAATCGGCGTTGGTCTTGAGACTTGCCTTGACCCCGTAGCTGGCCAAGGCCAACATCTGGGCTTGTGCATCGGTGGAATCGCCGTAGTTCATCACCCGCTGCAGATATTCATCCTCACCGCCTGGAATTACGCCCGGCTTCAAGGTATTCAGCAACATGGCGCAGCTGGAACTGAAGCACATGCGATAGGCCTGATCTGTCGCAGATTTACGCTGAGAATAGTAAATAACTTGCAAGGTCTTGCTGGCCAACTCTGCTGGCACAGCAGCGGTGCCACAAGGAGCATCGGGAATGACTGCGCAGGCCTTGGCGTAATACGCCTCGCGATCGTCAAGGCCATTGGCGGGATCGCGACCATTGACCCGGCTGGACACCTCCCGGCAACTGGCCCCGGCATCCACCAAGGCATTCATGCGATTGTTGTGCCACCAGAAACCAGCCGAGGTGAATGGATAGGTGTCAGCGACATAATCGCAACCCTCCATCACCTTCGGATCGCCGATGAACTTGGCGAATTGTTCGTAGTTGTCACGACCCGTCAACTGCAGCGCTCCAGCCCCCTTGAAACGCGGTCCATCCCCGGGTTGGGTGTTGCCAAGATCACGACGGCCCTCGTAGGCCGTGCCATCGTCCAACTCCTTGAGCCAGCGCAATCCCCCTGACTCATGGGCGATCTGGGCCATGAACTGACGAATGCGCTCCGGAGTATCGATCTCAAAACGATGCAAACAGTTATTAAGATCGTTCCATTGCTGCGGTGTGATCACCCGTCCAAAGATGGCCTGACACTGGTCCTGACTCACAAGAGGAGGCAAAGATTCAGTCGCCGGTGCCGTGCGGAAGCGGGTGGCAAAACCATCAAGCTGCTCTGGCGTTAGTTGTTGCTGCAACCAATTCCAGGCATCAATCTGGTGGGGAAGTCCCTTGAAATAGCGGGCAGCATCAACAAGCTCAATCGTTTCCATCCAGGGCAGCTCTAACTTTAGCGCAACAATTCTAATTGCCTAAGTCCTCTCCCGCCCGCTTGATTCTGGATCTGAACCAGCCCATCCCGGCCCAGGATGTTGGCACAATCTCGACCCCCCTCCATGCGCGCCATCGTTGCCACCCGCGCCCTGCCCAGCAGCGACCCCCTCGCCTTTGAAGCGCGCGAGCTGCCCGATCCCACCCCTGGCAAGCAGGACCTGCTGATCCGCGTTGAGGCCCTGGCGGTGAATCCGGTGGACACCAAGGTGCGGGCTTCGCTGCCCCAGGAGCCAGGACCCGCCAGGATTCTCGGCTGGGATGGGGCCGGGGTGATCGAGGCTGTGGGTGGAGCGGTGCGTGATTTCTCCCCTGGGGATGGGGTCTTTTTTGCCGGTGACATCAGCCGCCCCGGCTGCTACGCCGAAAAAGTGCTGGTGGATGGGCGCCTGTGTGGCCCCAAACCCGCCAGCCTTTCGTTTGGCGAAGCGGCCGCCCTGCCCCTCACCTCCCTCACCGCCTGGGAGGCCCTGTTCGAACGCATTGGCCTGGATCCCGAAGGCGCTGACGCCGGTCGCCGTCTGTTGATTCTGGGCGGGGCCGGCGGCGTGGGTTCGATTGCCATCCAGCTGGCCCGCCGCGCCGGCCTGGAGGTGATCGCCACGGCCTCGCGGCCGGAGAGCCGGGCCTGGTGCCTGGATCTGGGCGCCAGCCACGTGGTCGACCACGGCAAACCTCTGGCGCCCCAGTTGGCCTCCCTGGGCTACAGCGACGTGGATGCCATCGCCAATTTCAGCGACACCGACGCCTACTGGAACGTGATGGCGGAATTAATCAAACCCCAGGGGGCGATTGTGTGCATTGTGGGCAACCGCAGCCCCCTGGATCTCAACATGCTCAAGAGCAAAAGCGTGCGTTTCGCCTGGGAATTCATGTTCACCCGCCCCCAATACCGCACCGACGACATGAATCAGCAGGGGGTGATCCTGGGCCGCATCAGCCAATTGGTAGACAGCGGCGTCCTGCGCAGCACCTGCCATGACCGCCTCAGCCCTATCAACGCCGACACGGTGCGCCAGGCCCATGGCCGGCTGGAGAGCGGCCAGACGATTGGCAAGCTGGTGTTGGAGGGGTGGCGGGAATAGGTTTCAGCGGTTCCATTAGGCCAATCATTTAGGCGCGGCCCAGAAAGGCTTTACAATAGTCATACTCACCTCTACTAGCATTATTAAAAACATAATCAAAACCATAGTGCCCAACGAATAAAACATAAAGCCTGCCAAAGAATCCTCTCAAAATACCAAAAAACCATTTTCTATTTTGCAAAGCCTAGCGGGCTCAAAAGACTCAACGAATGCCGTTCCCGACTAGAAGCCAAAATCGTCTAGTTTTCTATAAAATTTCCGGAACGAATCCGGGCCTCGCACGACAAACGGCTCAGTCATTGCATGTCTTTCGTAAGTCTGGCCCTAGACATCTTCAGAGCCGATCCCATCGACTGGCCTGCCATGAAACAAGCCTTCGTCTTGACGCCTTTCCCATTGAGGGTTGAAGACGCCACTGAAATCACCCTTAACCTTGTCTTGATCGTTCGCCAGTTCGCGTCATGGCCGCCAACCCCTTCACCTGGGTGGAGATCTATGTCCAGGATCTGGAGCGGGCCAAAACGTTCTACGAGGCGGTGTTCGAGTTCAAGCTCGAGAAGCTGGAGACCGAGATCCCCATGTGGGCTTTCCCCACCGACCCCGGCCAGTGGGGAGCCGGCGGCGCCCTGGTCAAGATGGAGGGCGTGCCTTCCAGGGGGGGCGGCACCCTGGCCTACTTCAGTAGCAGCGACACCAGCATCCAGGAGGGGCGGGCCGTCGCGGCCGGCGGAAAGATCTACGCACCCAAGCAATCGATCGCTCAGTACGGCTTCATCTCCCTGCTGATCGACACCGAAGGCAACCTGATCGGGGTGCATTCGATGGCCTGAAGCTCCGCCACCAGTGACCCTCCCATGACTTCCCCTGCCGCCCAACCCCT
The DNA here is from genome assembly GCA_040373885.1 of Aphanothece sp. GTDB lineage: Bacteria > Cyanobacteriota > Cyanobacteriia > PCC-6307 > Cyanobiaceae > Cyanobium. The sequence goes on along the minus strand of JBEIVL010000003.1, from coordinate 46,741 downwards.
GCATCGACTCAGCTTTCGAAATGGCGACGCCATGCCGGCACTGGGGCTGGGCACCTGGCGGCTGACGCCGGAACAGACCGCCGCCACGGTGCGCCTCGCCCTGAATCTGGGCTACCGACACATTGACGCCGCCGCGATCTATGGCAACGAGGTCCAGATCGGCGAGGCCCTCAAAGGCGCTCTGGCCGCTGGCGAGCTGCGGCGAAAGGAGCTTTGGATCACCTCCAAACTCTGGAATGACTGCCATCAGCCGGGGGAGGTGCGTCCCGCCCTGGAGCGGACTCTCTTGGATCTGGGCCTGGAGCAACTGGACCTCTACCTGATGCACTGGCCCGTGGCCCAGCGGCGGGGCGTGGCCATGCCCGCCAGCGCTGCTGATCAATACGGTCTTGATCAGGTGCCCCTGGCCGAGACCTGGGCCGCCATGGAGGATCTAGTGGCGGCCGGCCTGACCCGCCATATCGGTGTGTCCAATTTCAGTCGCTCCAAATTGATCGCCCTGGCCGCCACCGCTCGCATCCAGCCGGAGGTGCTGCAGGTGGAGCGCCACCCCCTGCTGCAGCAAAACGATCTGCTCAACGACTGCCTCGCCGACGGCATCCACCTCACCGCCTACGCCCCCCTCGGGGCCAGCAGCGACACCCGGCCGCCGTTGGTGCTGCAGCACCCGGTGGTGGTGGCGATCGCTGCGGAGCGACAGATCACGCCCGCCCAGGTGCTGCTCGCCTGGGGGATTGGCTGTGGCACTGCCGTGATTCCGAAATCCGTGCATCCCGAACGGCTGGCCGAAAACCTGGCCGCCGCCCAAGTGCGTCTCCATGAGGACGACATGGCGCGCCTGGCGGCTCTGGACCAGGGTCAGCGCCTGATTGATGGGCGCTTCTGGTGTCTGGAGGGAGGGCCCTACACATTGGAGAAGCTGTGGGATTGAGGGGCTGGCAAGAGCTTCCCGCGCAATCTCCGTTATTGGGAGAAAATCAGAACGCTATAAGGAGCCAGAGAAACCATCGCCTGAAAGGGAAAGCCTGAGGCTTCGCCTGGGACAGCCTCTGCGTCCCCACTGAAATGACCTTCAAAAATTTCACTATAACCACGCCAATCGCTATTGAAGCGTAACTTCCACAAGCCAATGGCCGGGAATCCAAGGACATAGCCCTCCTGAGGCTCGTGCAAAAAGTTCGCGACAACAACAACATCATCTGAAGGACCGCCCTGATCCCAGCGATGGAATGCCAACATTTTTCGTTCCTCATTGAGATGATAAACCTGGGTGAACTGACCACAGAGCCCCTGGGTGAATCCCTGTTTGTTCAGCCGAAGAGCAATCAAATCCCTGTAGAGACGAACGATGCCACGAAACTCCTCGCTTTGATGCCAATCAACGGGCACCGTATCGCGGAAATAGGCACCCTCCAGGAACTCCTGGCCCTGGAACAACATGGGGATCCCGGGGGCCGTAAACACCATCGCAGCTGCCATGGTGGAGCGTTTCTGGGCATACCAACCCGTGGGATCACCCGGGTTGACCTCCTGGGGGAGACGCGCCTGTCCGTTGGCGACATCGTCGTGGGATTCGCTATAAATAATACGCTCAAATGCGTCATCATTATAGCGATACAAAATCGCATCTCTAATGTTACTCAATGAACGACACTGATCCTGAGATGTAATCACAGCACGACGAATCGGCCGAACAAAATGGGGATCATATTGGGAACCAAATCCCGCACCTCCAGCGCCCACATCCTTCGTAATCCACTGATTGCTTTGCAAATCTTCGGCAATGGTGATGCCATTCGAGTGATGGAGCGTCACCGTTTCATTAATGGCCTGAAGGATACTCCAGCCATCCGGCAGCTCCTGGGAACCAGCTTGACCAACATAACGAATATAAAGAGTACTATCAAATCGAAGTCCATCAATATGGTATTCCTCCAGCCACATACGTACATTATCGAGGATAAACTGTCGTACCTCGCCGCGTCCATAATCTGGCCGTGTTTCTCCCCAGGGCGTGACGGCACGATCATCGTTATAAAAATAAATTCCACCTTTGTTATTCTCAGACCAACCATCAAACCGCCACAAATCAAGGTCACTTGGCCCAAAATGATTATAAACAACATCCAAAATAATTGCTATCCCAGCTTGATGTGCTCGTCGAACAAATTTCTTTAAACCTACTGAGCCTCCATAGTCCGTATCAACGGCAAATAGATGGGAAGGATTGTATCCCCATGAGCGCATGCCAGCGAACTGGCCGATGGGCATGATCTGAATGGCATTGACACCAAGTCGTTTGAGATAATCCAGGCGAGCGGTAATCGTAATGAATTGACCAGGCCGATTCAAATCATCATCATTAAATGTTCCCACATGCAATTCATAAATGACAAGCCGATTCCATTGGGCTATCGAGAAATTGTCATCACCCCAATCAAAGTTGGGATCATGAATTACAGCATTACCGACAGAACTCGTCACCTCACGCGCGTAGGGATCAATTCGCATGAAAATACCATTATCAGTCCATAAATGATATTTATACTGGTCACCAACCTTGACATTTTTAATGCTTACATACCAATATCCTCGCTCTTCAGAAATCATCGGATTAATGGACTCGTCCCAGTTATTAAATGTTCCGATCACAGATACTGCGTTGGCGTGGGGTGCCCAGACACGAAAAGCCACTCCATCCTTAGCAAGGATGGCCCCCATGCCTGACAAGGCCGATGTTATTCCCATGGGTGAAAATACTACTTTTTGGAGTCTATCTCGAACAAAGCTACGCAAATTTTTTGACTAAAAAAATGCGTTGATAAATCTTGAATTCACTGGAAACGACTGCCTTACAAGGGCAATGGAGCTCTCGACAACAGCAAGAAACTCCAAATGAGCCTGCCAAGATCGGCGGGTCCGAGTGAAATGAATAAGATCAACAGGAACCCACTCATTGAGGCCATTGATGAAAGCTCATATCAGGCAACTTTTTGGCTTCGCGAAAATGTCAACGCTCAGCTTTTTGGCTGGATTGATAGGCGTTGCTGTCTGGATCACCTTCCCATTGCCTGCCATGGCTTTGACGAACCATCCAGCCTCCATTCCTGTTCACTTGGCCAGCACCAGCAAGAAAATCAACGCCAGCGCCAAAGAGGCCGAAGGCAAACTTCAATCAGCCTATGGCGAAATGACTGGCAGCCCCAAGCAACAAATCCAAGGCAAAGCAAAGCAGGTTGAAGGTTCAGCCTTAAAAGCTCAAGAGAACATGAAGGAAGGAGCAAAATCAGTCGCCAAAAAGATTGAAAATGTCGCCGGAGATTTGGCCGACAAACTCAACTGAATCCCAGTCACATCCTCGGCTTGGGTTTTGAAAGCCAACGCCAAGGACGCCTTAGTTTCACCACTATTTGGCAACGATTATGCTTGAATCCATTGCCCTTATCCTGATCATTCTCTGGATACTTGGCTTGGTCACGTCCTACACCCTGGGTGGACTGATTCACATCCTATTGGTTATTGCCGTGATTGCGATTCTACTGCGCCTGATCAGAGGCAAGGCCATCTAATCCATTCAGCATTGAGGATACTTAGGCATGAAGATTCGAGCTTCGTGCCTAAACCCCCGTCCCCAAGGGTTCATCTCCCAAACAACCCCCTCAGCCCCGCCTCACTCGCCGCCGCCACGCCACGCTCGGTGATCAGGGCCGTGACCAGGCGAGCCGGGGTGACATCAAAGGCCGGGTTGAAGCCAGCGCTGCCATCGGGACTCAGCTGCACGCTGGCAAGACCGCCCGCAGCGGGATCATTGGCCTCGCCATCGCGGCGACCCTGGATGTGGGTCACCTCCCGTTCGGAACGGGCCTCGATCGGAATCTCGGCCACGCCGTCAGCCAGGCTCCAGTCGATGGTGGAACTGGGCAGCGCCACATAGAACGGCACGCCGTTGTCATGGGCCGCCAAAGCCTTGAGGTAGGTGCCGATCTTGTTGCAGACATCGCCGCTGCGGGTGGTGCGATCGGTGCCGACGATCACAGCATCCACCTCGCCGTGTTGCATCAGGTGGCCGCCGGCGTTGTCGACGATGACGGTGTGGGGCACCCCCTCCCGTCCCAATTCGAAGGCGGTGAGGCTGGCTCCCTGGTTGCGGGGTCGGGTTTCATCCACCCACACATGGATCGCCATCCCAGAGCGGTGGGCCTTGTAGATCGGTGCCAGGGCCGTGCCCCAGTCCACCGTCGCCAGCCAGCCGGCATTGCAGTGGGTCAGCACATTCAAGGGCCGGTTCTGTCGCTGAGCCGGCCGTGCCGCCGCCAGCTCCTGGAACAGGCGCAGGCCGTGGTCGCCGATGGCCTCGCACATGGCCACGTCCTCCTCGGCGATGGCTCCGGCCTCCTGCCGGGCCGCCTCCGCCCGATCCTGCTCCGGCAACGCCGCCACCCGATCGCGAACCCGCTCCAGGGCCCAACGCAGATTCACCGCCGTGGGCCGGGTGCCATTGAGCCGCTCAAAGGCGGCAGCCAGGGCACCATCGGAGGGATTCTCCTGCAGGGCCAACATCAGGCCGTAGGCCCCCGCCACGCCGATCAGCGGAGCGCCACGCACCACCATGGTGCTGATGGCTTCGGCCGCCTGCTCCATGGTGGCCAGAGATCTGGTTTCAAAGCGATGGGGTAGCAGAGTCTGGTCGATGACCCCGACCGATCTCCCCCCCTGCTCCAGCCAGATCGTCCGCCAGGCCTTGCCGTCAATGTTCATGGTCAGGGGCAGGGCCCAGATGGAAACGCTGGCCAGAAGAGTATCCGCCCCAAGATGGCCTTGGCTCCTCTGCCCCAAGGCCCATGGCCCTCCCCACGCTTGAACCCGTCGACGTCGTGGTGGTCGGAGCCGGCCTCTCGGGCCTGGTAGCGGCCCGTCGCCTGTGTGGGCAAGGCCTGCGGGTGCGGGTACTGGAAGCCCAGGACCGGGTCGGGGGTCGGCTGCGGACGACCATCACCTCTTCAGGTGCCACGGTCGATCTGGGGGGCCAGTGGGGTGGCGCCAGCCACCATCGCTTAGCCGCCCTTGTGCATGAGCTGGGCCTGGCGTCCTTCCCCAGTCACTACGACGGACTAGGACTCTTTCACTGGCAAGGAAAGGCCTGCAGCGCCCCCATCGCCAACGACCTGCGCCAAAGCTTCCTGTTTTTTGAGCCGGATGCCCTTCCGTTTGACCGGATCGCCATCGAAGCCGCCCGCCTCATCAAGGAGGAGTTCGATGCGTTGGTGGCGCAGGTCCCACCGCTGGCCCCCTGGAGCATGGATGCCGCCGAAAGGCTCGACCGCCAGACGATCGCCAGCTGGATGGAGGTTCGCACTGACCACCCCATCGCCCAGCTGCCCTTGCGCTGGTTGGCCCTGGTGGGGGGCTCTGGAGGATTTGATCCGGCGGAGAGCTCGATCCTGCACCTCGCCTGGACCCAGGCCATGGCACCCCAAACGGAAAATCCCGAAAGTTGGTTGATCCACGGCGGCGCCGGCCAAGTGCCCCAGCGCCTGGCCGAGGCCCTGGGGAAGTCTGTGCTGCACCTGAACCAGCCTGTGGTCGCCATCAGCCAGGACGCCAACGAGGTCAAGGTGCATGGGGCCGATGGCCGCAGCCATCAGGCCGCAGTGGTGATTGTGGCCATTCCGCCCCCCCTGCGCAGCGGCATTCGCTTCGAACCGGATCTTCCCCCAGAGCAGAGAGCCCTGCTGCAGCGCTCGCCGATGGGCAGCATGGTCAAGTGGCTAGCCGTTTACAGGAGACCGTTCTGGCGTGAACGGGGCCAGAACGGCCTGGCCCTGGGCGATCTCCCCTGGCTTGATTTGATCGCCGACAGCTCACCTCCTTCCGGCTCCCCCGCCGTCCTGGCGGGCTTCGTGGCGGGGCCGAGAGCGATCCGGCTGGGTCAGCTGGCCTCCACCCAGCGGCGGACCGCCGTCCTGGCCGACCTGGAGGCCTGCTGGGGCCCCGAAGCAGCCAACCCCCTTGATCTCATCGAACAGGATTGGAATCAGGACAGCTGGAGCACAGGCGCCTTCACCACCTTCCTCAGCCCCGGGGCCTGGACAGGCTTTGGTAAGGCCTGGCGCCAAAACCATGGTCAGGTGCTCTGGGCTGGCACCGAGATGGCGACCCACTGGCCGGGCTACGCCGAGGGAGCAATCCTGGCGGGTGAGGTGGCCGCCGATCAGGCCCTGGCCCTAGTGGGCTGAGTCCAGCGCATCCCGTGATGACCAATCAAGCTCCGCGACGTTCAACGCTGTGCCCCTAAAACTTGTTCAGCACTGCCCGATTTGAGCAGGGAAAAGGAAGGCGATTGCCCCAGACTGGATGGGCCAGCCATCTCAAAGCGGAACTCAGCCCACTGGCCGAGCCCCGCAATCGCACTGATCCCCACTCAATCGGACTGATCTCCCGATTGCACACGACGCAGCGGCCGCTGCGCTTGTCCAGGAAGGTCATTGGAAGCAGCCGCCGGGGCTTTTTCATCGCTGCGGCTTCGACGCCGGGCCAGCAAAGCGAGCAGCAGGCCGGCACCTCCCAACCCGAAAGTGGCAAAAAGGGACGGCCAGGGCGACCAGGTTGAAGCGGATCGATCCCCAGCCGATGGCGGCCTCGGCGCCGCATCAGGCATTGAGCCCCCAGGGCGAACCAAGCCTGGAGGCATGGCCCCTGGAGGCAACATCCCAGCAGGGGACATCGCACCGGGCCCAGGCCGCCCAGCCCCAGGGGGAACGGCCCCAGGGGGAATCATTCCTGGCGGCACCGCCCCGGGTGGAATCATCCCGGGAGGCATGGCGCCGGGTGGGGGCACCGCCGCCCCCTCAGGCATCCGGCCCTGGGGACCCGCAGGGGAGCCAGCACCAGGATCCATGGGCATGCCATTGGGTCCCTGCCCTGGCCCCATCAGCATCCCGCGGGGCCCTGCACCCTGGGACCCTCCCCCGGGACTGGGCCGGCCGGCCAGTCGCCTCGGGTCCAGCCTCCCGGATCCGCCGGGACCATTGGGCCCCATCCCAGGCAACAGGGGATTGATTCCACCTCTGGATCCCATCGGCGCGAAGGGATCCATGGGGCCATTCAGCGGCAGGCCATTCGCGGGCCTGAGGCCAGCAGGGGGCCTATTGCCAGCGGCCGGCGGGCGACCCGGCCCTCCGATCGCAGATCGGGCGGGATGCAATCCAGGAGAGACTCCGGGGGTCGCAGCGCCCTCGGGTTGCCATAAAATCAGCGGCTCAACCAAATTCTTGGAACGCGATCCAGCCGGAACCGTTCGAGCCGGGCGAGCCCCAGATCCTGAGCCAGCCGCCCCATCTGGATTTGGAGTGGCGAAGGGCGCAGCCGGGGCCGCCTTGCCAGCAGGGGAGGCTGGGGGCGCATCAATGCCACCAGTCGCGGGGGATGCCGTTGATGCGGGGGGCTGGGCCAGGACCGGCGCCGCTAGCAGGGCCATCAGCGCCGCAGCCCCGTCGATGATCGGCTGCTTGTGGCCCATGGTTCCATTGACCGCTATTGCCCGTAGAACCTAGCCACCAAAGTCGCAATCCACACCTCCTTGGGCCGGACTGGCGAAACCCCAGAAGGCGGGATCAGGCATGCTCCCGCAGGAAAGCGATGGCCCCGACCAGTTCCGAGGCGAACCGGTCGATTTCCGCTTCGGTGGTGGTGAAGGCCAAGCTGGCCCGCGCCGAGCCGCTGAGGCCAAAATGGCGATGCAGCGGTTGGGTGCAGTGGTGACCGCTGCGGATACAGATCCCGGCCGAATCCAGCAGCGAAGCCAGGTCGTTGGCATGCAATCCCTCCACCGCAAAGGCGGCCAGGGCGCCGCGATCAGGCTGTTGTTCTGGGCTGGGACCCAGGATGCGCAAGCCTTCGATCGCCTGAAGCCGCGCAAACAGTCGTCGCGTCAGGTGCTGCTCCCAGGCATGGATCCGATCCATTCCTAGGGCCGAGAGATAGTCCAGGGCAGCCCCCATGCCGATCGCCTCACCGATGGCGGGCGTGCCGGCCTCGAACTTGTGGGGCAAATCGGCCCAAGTGCAGCCATCCAGGTACACGTCTTGGATCATCTCGCCACCGCCCAGAAAGGGGGGCATCGACTCCAGCAGGGCCTCCCGGGCCCAGAGGAACCCCATCCCCGTTGGACCGCAAAGCTTGTGGGAGGAACCCACCAGGAAATCGCAACCCAGCGGGCCCACCGAGAGGGTCTGGTGGGGCAGGCTCTGGCAGGCGTCGACCAGGATCAGGGCTCCAACGCTATGGGCCAATTCGGCCAGGCGGGCCACCGGATTCAAGGCGCCGAGGGTGTTGCTGACATGCACAACGCTCACCAGCCGGGTGCGCTCGTTGAGCTGACTGATCCAATCCTCCACATCCAGTTCGCCGCTCTCAGTGACTCGGGCATGGCGAAGCACACAGCCCGTGCGCTGGGCCAGGAGCTGCCAGGGCACGAGATTGCTGTGGTGCTCCATCACGGTGAGCAAAATCTCATCGCCCTGGCGCAAGTTGGCATCACCCCAGCTGCGGGCCACCAGGTTGATCGCCTCACTGGCATTGCGGGTGTAGACGATCTCGCGGGGGCTTGCGGCACCGATGAATCGGGCGACCTTCTCGCGGGCTCCCTCAAACGCTTCGGTGGCACGCACGCTCAGCTGGTGGGCGCCGCGGTGCACGTTGGCGTTGTCGTGGCCGTAGTAATGGCTGAGGGCCTCCAACACCTGGCGAGGCTTCTGGCTGGTGGCGGCATAGTCCAGGTAGATCAATGGTTCACCCAGACAGGCGATTTGATCCAAGACAGGGAAATCGGGCCGTGTCAGCAGCGACAGATCGTCCACGGGAGGCGCCGGAGGGCCCGAGGCGGAGTGGGAGGCCGAAGCGACCGCATCAACCGAAGCATCAGACGGAAGGGGCGTCAGGGGCGCAGGGGGAAGGACCATGGTCATTGGGGCAGGGCCTGGCCCAACAGGGAGCGGGCGGGCTGCCAGAACGAGGCTGGCTCCGGCAGAGCGTCCAGGATTTCATCGCAGAACCCCTCCAGCAACAATCGGGCGGCCTGGTCGGCACCAAGGCCTCGACTGCGCAGATAAAACAGCTCTTCTTGCTGCAAACGGGTCACGGTGGCGCCGTGGGTGCAGCGCACGTCATCGGCGACGATTTCCAGCTGGGGAATGGCATCCACCCTGGCGCGATCGGAAAGCAGCAAGTTGCGGCTCAACTGGGACGCCTTGGTGCGCTGGGCCTCGCGGGGCACCTGAACCGCCCCATGGAACACGCTGCGTGCGGCATCGTCGACCACCGCTTTCTGCAATTGGTCAAGCTGTCCTTCTGGGCCTTGAAAACGCACAAGGCTGTGCAGGTCGGCGATCTGATGGTCGCGTGCCACTTGCAACCCCCGCAGACGTGTCACCGCCGCGCCCTGTGACTGGGTCAGGGCCGGCTCAAGTCGCACCAATCCCCAACCACCAACCGCCGTCGTCAGTTCCAATTCACTGCCGGGAGCCTGGCTCACGGCCAGGTGGGCGAAGAGACAACTGGTGTCACTGCCCAGGCCCAGCACGCCATGGCGCAAACGGGCTCCAGCTCCGAGCCGCGTCTCCACCACCGCTGTGCTGAGGCTGGGGCCGGCGGCGCGATGCACCTGCAGCAACTCCAGGCTGGCGTTCTCTTCCAGCACCAACAGCAATCGCAAAGGCCGCACGCCGCTGCGATCCCCGCAATCACTCACCAGCTCAAGAGGAACGGAAACCCGTCCTCGCACCCGCAGGGCCAACACCTGGCCGACCAAGGCCGCGCTGAATCGCGCCAGCCAGGAATCCTCGGTCCCAGCCTCAGCCAGCGCTGTGCCCAGAAAGGCCTCCTGGGCCGCTGGTTCGATCCGAGAGAGCCCCTCAGGCAGGACCACCCCGGCGAGAGGATCACGATCGCCATCCCAGTACAGCCTCAGGGCCTCAGTGGCGGGTGATGACTCGGGCTCCGAACCTCCCTCGTGTCGAACCGGGGGCAGGACCCGTGGGGGCACGGCGATCAGGGGAGCCAGGCTGGTGAAGCGCCAAGCCTCGTGATGGGACCGAGGCATGCCCATGCCCCTGAGGTGGTCGCGGGCCGATGCCCGGATCCGAGCCAGGGCCAGATCCCCAGAGGAAACGCCGCCGCTGGAGAGGAACTGGGGCTGATCAAAGGCGCTCAAAACGGACTCCAGCCAGGCCGCCGAGGCCGATCCGGGAGCCGTTGCAGACGACACCGCGAGGGAGACCATCTCAGACCACCTCCAAGGCCGGGGCTGCGGGGTCGGCCTGAGGGGCGGGCTCAAGACCCTCATCAACCCAGTCGTAACCGCGGCGTTCCAATTCCAGGGCGAGGTCCTTGCCCCCTGTACGCAGGATCCGACCCGCCGCCATCACATGCACGAAATCAGGAGTGATTTCATCAAGGAGACGCTGGTAATGGGTAATCAGCAAAATGCAGTTATCGGGGGTGGCCAGCTGGTTGACTCCAGCAGAAACAATGCGCAGGGCGTCAATATCGAGGCCGGAATCGGTTTCGTCGAGGATGGCCACCAACGGTTCCAAGAGCGCCATCTGCAAAATTTCATTGCGCTTCTTCTCGCCGCCGGAAAATCCTTCGTTAACGCTGCGTTCAAGGAAGGCCGGATCCATCTGAACCACCTTCAAACGCTCTCGCACCAGATCTTCGAAGGCGAAGGTGTCGAGCTCCTCTTCACCCCGGGCACCACGGCGAGCATTGGTGGCCACCCTGAGAAACTCGAGGTTGCTCACCCCGGGAATCTCGACGGGATACTGGAACCCCAGGAAGACGCCGGCACGGGCCCTTTCCTCAGGTGCTAAAGCCAGTAGATCCTCACCTCGATAATGAATCGTTCCCGCGGTGACGGTATAGGCGGGGTGGCCCGCCAAGATTTTGGAGAGGGTGCTTTTGCCGCTGCCATTACGGCCCATCACGGCATGAATCTCACCGGCCCGCAGGGTCAGATTAACCCCCTTGAGAATGGGTTGATCCCCCACCGTGGCATGGAGATCTGTGATCTCAAGAAGGATGGGGGAGTCGGGTCGAATCACGGCAGGAAAAATAGAACAGGAACTGGATCGAAACAACCCCTGACGACGGCCAACTTACCGAGGCCAAGGCGTGCTCCTTATCCGACAGAGCCCTCAAGCTTGAGGGCGAGAAGTTTATCGGCCTCCGCTGCAAACTCCATCGGCAACTGGTTAAAAACATCGCGGCAGAACCCACTGACCATCATCGACACCGACTCCTCCAGACCAATGCCACGACTTTGGAGATAGAAGAGCTGATCTTCTGAAATCCGACAGGTACTGGCTTCGTGCTCAATGCTGGCTTCAGGTTGCTGAGAGCGCAAATAGGGAAAAGTGTTGGCGGCGGCCGTATCACCGATCAACATCGAATCGCACTGGCTGTAATTTCGGGCACCTACGGCCTTGGGGCCAATCTGCACTAGGCCGCGATAACTATTACTGGAGTGACCAGCGCTGATGCCCTTGCTGATGATGGTGGAACGGGTTCCAGGGCCAACATGGATCATCTTGGTTCCGGTATCGGCCTGCTGGAGATTGTTAGTAAGGGCAACGGAATAGAATTCACCACTTGATCCTTCCCCTTGCAAAACACAACTTGGATACTTCCAGGTTATGGCTGATCCGGTTTCAACCTGGGTCCAACTGATGTGGCTGCGGGGGCCACGACACTGGCCACGCTTGGTAACAAAATTATAAATTCCTCCGATGCCTTTTTCATCGCCAGCATACCAGTTTTGAACCGTTGAATACTTGATATCAGCATCATCAAGGGCGACTAACTCAACCACGGCAGCGTGTAGTTGATTCGTGTCAAACATTGGCGCAGTGCAGCCTTCAAGATAACTGACACTGGCCCCTTCTTCAGCGATGATTAGGGTCCGCTCAAACTGACCCGTGTCCCCGGAGTTAATCCGAAAATAGGTGGAAAGCTCCATTGGACAGGAGACACCCTTGGGAATAAACACGAAAGAGCCATCACTGAAAACAGCCGAGTTGAGTGCCGCAAAAAAATTGTCATTACTTGGAACCACCGTTCCCAAATAACGCTCAATCAATTCAGGGTGATCCTTGACAGCCTCACTGATGGAACAAAAAATGACTCCATGCTCGGCCAGCTTTCGCGGTAGGTTGTCGCAATAGAAACACTATCGAAAACCGCATCAACGGCAACATTGCTCAGGCGTTTTTGCTCACTAAGCGAAATGCCAAGCTTATCGAAGGTCTCTAAAAGCTTGGGATCAACCTCATCAAGGCTTGCTTTCTTGTCTTGCTGCTTGGGAGCAGCATAATAAATCATCTCTTGATAATCAATCGGAGCATGACCCAATGCCGCCCAGTCTGGCTCCTCCATCTTCAACCACTGGACATAGGCCTTGAGTCGAAAGTTGAGCAAAAAAGCAGGCTCCTGCTTTTTTGCAGAGATCAGACGCACCACATCTTCATCAAGACCCTTGGGGATCTTCTCGGTCTCAATATCGGTGACAAAGCCGTAGCGGTACGGCTGACTCACCAATTCTCCTGGGCTCGTCATGGGATTGGGAGGTGTCAACCGCTGGTCAGCGCCTTGACCTCAGCCAGGCTGATGGTCTGCTGATCACCGCGGAAAGGATTGTCTTCGGTCAGAAACAGCATGCAATGGCACTCCTTGCGCTCACGCATGGGGACGCAAGGACAGTTCCAAAACGCTTGGGCCACTTCAGCCTTCTTGTCTTCGTAATGGCGACAGGGGCACAGAGCTCCGCCCAACTCGTCCTTGTTGCGAGCCAAACCCTCGAGCACAACGGCGGTCACACCGGGATCGCTGCAGAAATAGGTCCCTGTGCGCTGGGCGTAAGTTTCAGCAAAGCGACGGATGACCTCGAGACTGCTATCGGTTCCGCCCGAGCCTGTGGCGCTGCTGGGGGCCGTGGGAACAGGAGCGTCGGAAGCGGGCACGGCAGGGAGCGGCGAGGACAGGAGGTGAGGAGGGGATGACGTGATCAGTCGCCCTGGCTTACGAAACGCTTGAGTTTCGTATCAGGTCAGCCTAGGGCACAGGACCGGGACATGGGTCAGACTTCCACCAGTGCCATTGTGCTCCCTTGGGGAGGGGATCGCGGGCCAAGGGGGCGTCCAACGCGGCGTCGAAATACGTGGCATGGTGGTCAGGCAAGGTGCCAGCCATGGAGCCCCAACCCCGCAACCGAACCATCCCCACTGCCGAGACGTCACCCACGCGGGAGGCCGCCCTGGCGGTGTTGTTGCGCCAAGGGGAATGCACCGCGGCCGAACTTGCCGAGCAACTGTCCGTTTCGGTGCAGGTGATGCGGCGACACTTGCGAGGTCTTGAGGAAGAGCGATTGGTGGAGGCCAGCAGCTCTCAGTCCGGGCCGGGACGCCCCAGCAATCGCTGGCGACTCACCGTGGCTGGACATAGCTGCTTCCCGGATGGCAACGAGGCCTTCGCCCTGGGCTTGCTCCAATCCATGGCCACCACCCTGCCCGCCGAGACCCAGGATGTGCTGCTTCAGCACCAGGCCGTGGTCAAGGCCGCCAACTACCGCCAACAGATCGGCGAGGGATCCCTGCAGCAACGGCTGCAACGCCTCGCCGAACTGCGCTGCAGCGAGGGTTACGTCACCGAATGCCACCGAGAAGCGGTCGGCACCCTTCCTGCTGACGGACCTAGCCAGGCCTGGATGATCAACGAGCACCATTGCTCCGTCATGCGCATCGCTGAGGCCTTCCCGGTGATTTGCGATCAGGAGCTTCAGCTGATTCAGCAGACCTTCCCCGATTGCCTGGTCGAAAGGGTTCAGTGGCGACTGGAGGCTGGCCACGCCTGCGGCTTCAGGCTGATCCCCCTGGCTCCCTCCCAACCAGTGACTCCACCCGTTTCCCGTCCATCGTGCTGAGCCTGGACGAACTGAATTGGATCGAAAGTCTGGGCCTCTCCCCCATTCAGGGCCATCAGCTGCGGCTGCTGGCCCATGGGCTGAGGACCCTCCAAAGAATTGCGGGTCGTCGGCAAGGGGCCGTTCCCGCGTTGATCAGCATCGAAAGCTGGGTCAAGGAACAGCCCCAGATGGCGGAAGATGCGGATTTCGCTAAAGCCTTTGTGCGCGAGCTTGCCAGCCTGGGCGTTCAGTTCAACCAACTCGCCAAGGCGAAGGATGGAACTCCCCTCGGCCTTGAGTTGGCCGATCTACTGACCTTGCTCGAGCAGAAGCTGCCCTCACGCCCCGACCTCGATGAGACGGACCCGAACTGCGATCATCGTTCTCTGATCCCTGCACCCTCCCCGTGATCGATGCGCCGACTGATGCCCTGGCCTTCTTCCGCCAGAGCTGTGGACGCTGGCGATCCCGCCGCAGCAGCCATCATCTGCTCCATCGCCGAGCCGAAGCGGGAAGTTCGTTCATCGAGGTGGTGGCGCTTGAGCCGGAAGATCCCCGGCTGATTGCCATCGCGACCCTGCACGGCCAGGATCCTGGGGGGCTTGCTGGCGGTTGTCGCGTGCGCTGGAGCGGCTCCATGGCCTGGGACAAAGCCGGGGAGGCCCACGAAGGCGAAAGTGTGTTCGGCTTGATTCCAACCGATGGCCTGGGTCGCGAAGGCCTGCTGCTGCGGGATCGTGGGTATGCGGAAACGGCTCCTGTCGCCGGCCGTTTTGCCATGGACGCCCACGACGAACTGCTGCTGACCACCGATTACGAAACCATGAGCAGTGTCGAGCGCTTCAGCTTCCTGGGACCCAACGTGCGGCTGCGCAGCAGCACGGTCGAAGGGCTGTCCAACACCGCCTCTTTCTGCATCGAAACCCGTCTGGTGGACGATCGAGTGGGCCAGGTCCAAGCCCCAGAGACGACCCTGACCGACGCCAGCGCCCTGGGCCGTGCTGGCAACCAGAGCGAGACGGACCGTTCAGAAGCCCAGCGGGCTCTCTCCCCCATGGGCTGGTAGGTCCAGGCCAACGTTACGGACTGTGAGTCCTGCCGTGTTTCATCGATGCCATCGGGGGGGGGCACTTCTACGATCCTTGCCACGGTTGCCAGACCCCGCGTGGCTCTTCCCCTCCTCAACTACGCTCCCAGCACCAAAAACTCCAGGGTGACTGCCTTTCGGGTGGGCTCTGACGAGGATCCCAAGGCCGCGTCCATGGACAAGGCCATGAGTCGGGAAGATCAGAATTTTGTGATCGAGTCGGCCTATCGCCAAATCTTTTTCCACGCCTTCAAAGTGGATCGAGATCGCACCCTGGAAAGCCAACTACGTGACGGACAGATCACCGTGCGTGATTTCATCCGCTCCCTTTGCCTGTCCGACACATTCAACCGCAGTTTTTATAACCTCAACAGCAACTACAAAGTTGCTCGACACCTCGTCGAAAAATTGCTCGGCCGCACGGTCCATGGCAAGTCAGAAGAAATCGCCTGGTCTGCCGTGTTGATGACACGGGGCGTCAAAGGCATGGTCGACGACATTCTCAACTCACAAGAATATCTCGATAATTTTGGCTACGACACGGTCCCTTACCATCGCAATCGGGTTGTCGGCTCACGCCAGATCGGCGAAACCCCTTTCAACATCACTTCACCCCGGTACGACGCTTACCACCGCGGCATTCTTGGGTTCCCCCAAATCGTCTACACCGGCACGGCCAAGGCCTATCCGCCTCGCGCCCAGCAACGACGTGGCGGTTATCCAGAGGATTACCTCGCCTGGGTTCGGACCTTACCAGCCACCCGAAGTGCTGGCGTACCCGCAGGCAACACCGCCATGGACTACTTGGCCAAGGTTCCTTACCGCAGTATCGGTCGCTGAGGCGAGGGTTTCAAGACATTTTATCCACAGCCCAACGCCACAGATCCTTCTGTGGCGGTTTTTTTTGGCCCTCTGACTTCCCGACGGCCCCTATCTGGGTCAGAGGATGCTGACGCCTAGTACCCGTCCTAAGCAAAATTCAAGAGATCGGTCCAGACTGGCGCCCACCAAGCCTGGATGCTGTGAACCAAAACACCTCTTTGGACCTGTTGACGCTGATTCAATTGCGTCAGATCGCCAAAGAGGTGGGAGTCGACCTCCATAGCCTCCAATCCAGAGAAGAGCTGCTTGAAGCCATCGCGGCCACCCCGAATCTCCCTGACCTCGCTCCCCTGATCGCAACCATGGAATTGGAGGCCAACCTCAAACCCGCCGAGCGCCCCGAGCCCGAAACTCGCGTCGTCTTCCTGCCCCGGGATCCCCAGTGGGCCTACGTGTTCTGGGAAATCGCCGACGGCGACCGACAACTCGCCTTGGAAGCCGGGGCCTCCCAACTCGCCCTGCGCGTTGCCGATGTCACTGGCCTCCAAGGGGGTTCATCTCACCCCCACACCCTCCAGGAGGTTGTCGTCGACAGCCATGCCACCGAGTGGTACCTACCAGTGCCCCTCTCCGATCGCGACTACCGAGTTGAGCTTGGTTATCGCAAAAAAGTAGGCGGCGGTTGGATTTCCCTGGCTTTCTCCTCCGTGGCCCGCGTTCCCTCCCTGTTGCCGAGCGAACAGATTCTCGATCAGTTCGTTCCCTTCTCCCTCGATTCACCCCCCACTACGGTCCCCCAAGCACCCGTCCACTCCCCGGAACCCGGCGACGCTGCCGACGCCGGTCTGCACGAACGTCTGTATCAGAGCGCCACGACCAACTGGCGCCGGCTCGGTCGAGGTTCAGAAGCCTTCCATGAATTTGACCGCGACTCCGAGTCGTCAACCGTTGTGTCTCCCCTCCATTCCTCAGGCCTGGGACTCTGGGCTTCGGGTCGCCAGGAATCCGGCCTCGGTGGTGTGCCTGCGCGAGTTCGCTCCTTCTGGCTGGTCGCCGATGCCGAACTGATCGTCTACGGAGCCACAGACCCACAAGCACGTCTCACGATCGGCGGCGAGGAAGTGCCCCTGTCGGCTGATGGAACCTTCCGGATTCAGGTGCCTTTTCGCGACGGCAAACAGATTTATCCCATTGAAGCGTTCGCCGCCGATGGACAACAAAAACGCAACATCACGCTTGAGTTTAAGCGCACCACGCCAGAAGACAACAGTAATCCAGCCAACAAAAGCATTCAGGAGTGGTTCTAATTTAATTTTGATTATCCATCAAACAGCTCGGCTTCCATTGCTGCGAAGCTGAGCTATTTCAGTACATCTGTGGTCAAGCCAGGGCGGCCATCCTGAAAGCCTCCAGGAGTAACTTTGATCATCAAAAATTGAATTGACAGGCCCTGGGAACTCTGAGTAGCCCACTTTGGTTGGCCAGTGCTTCTCTCTTATTTTTGTAATCACTCCAAATCGTCCAGAGTGATCGGGGCCGCATTAATCGGCCTTCTTTGTACTGGCTGCGGACCCGCACCTGCGATTCGCGAAGCCAATATCAGCGAGTCACTTCCCCTACCCCCGGGTATTGAGGTTGGCTTCAACTATCAAAATCAGCATCAATATCGCAGTCCTTTAAGTGGCCGCTGGCGCCAGGGTGATGATCTCGAAGCGATGGTGTTGCGAGCCATTCGGGAGGCCAACAGCGAGATCCTCGTTGCCGTTCAGGAACTCTCCCTGCCCACCATCGCCGAAGCACTGGTGAATCGACATCGCCAAGGAATCGCGGTGAAGGTGGTGCTTGACAACAACTACAGCACCCCCTGGAGCGAACAGCATCCTGTCGATCTCAATCCGCACCAACGCCTGCGGCAGAGCCGGCTGCAGGCATTGGGAGGTCCTGACGCCGTGCTGATGTTGCGTCAGGCAGGGGTGCCGATGATCGATGACACCGCCGATGGCAGCAGCGGCAGTGGCCTGATGCACCACAAGTTTTTGGTGGCCGATCGTCGCGTTGTGGTCACGGGTTCGGCCAATTTCACGACCTCATGCATCCACGGCGATGCCGACGACCCCAGAACCCGGGGCAATGTCAACCACTTGCTGCGCTTTGAAAGCCCAGAGCTGGCGGCTCTCTTCACAGCCCAGTTCGCCGAGCTGTGGGGCGACGGACCCGGTGGGGCGCCCGACAGCCAATTCGGCCTGGACAAGAAACCATCCCTTCCCCAGGAAGTGCAGGTGGGGAGCACCAAGGTGCAGGTGCTCTTCGCCCCCCACCACCGCAGCGATCCCCACAACGGTCTGCAATGGCTGGCGACCCAGTTGCATGGCGTGCGATCCCGCCTGGATCTGAGCCTGTTTGTCTTTTCGGCCCAGAACCTCGCCGATGAGCTGGCCCAACTGCACACGCGGGCCGTACCCATCCGAGTGCTGGCTGATCCCGGCTTCGCCAATCGCTCTTTCAGTGAAGTTCTGGACCTGATGGGCATGAGCCTGCCCGATCGACGCTGCCGACTGGAGGCGGGCAACCGGATCTGGAGCCAACCTCTGGCGGGGGTCGGCACGCCCAAGCTGGCCCGTGGGGACAAACTGCATCACAAGTTCGCCGTGCTAGATGGCGAACGGGTGATCACCGGCAGCTTCAACTGGAGTCCATCAGCGGCTCACCAGAACGACGAAACCCTGCTGATGATTGATTCGCCACTGCTGGCTCGGCACTTTGAAGCCGAGATGGATCGCCTCTGGCGAGGGGCCGAACTCGGTGAAACGGCCCGGCTGCGACGGGGGCGAGAGCGGGCGCGCCGGTCCTGCGGAAGCGGTCATCGCACGGACACCCAAGCCCTAGAGCGGGCTCAGTGGGTCGAATCAAAAACAGACCCGCATCTGGACAGGTTGGATGCCCCGCCCAATAGCATGAAGGGCAAAGCTTGACCGTAGTTCGATGGTCCCGGTGTCCCCAGGCGGTGGCGACAACAGAACTGACTCGCCCCATCTTGACGCCATCGATCTGATGCTGCGCGATCTACGCACACGGCATGATGAAATTCGTCACCGCGCCGCTTTTCGAGGCTGCACAAGCGAATTGCTGATCCTGCAGCAGGAACTCATGGATTACCTGCATCAGAAAAAAGATGCCCTCTTGGGTGTCAACAATGCTCGAACTCAGCCCCTCAATGGGCCAGCCTCCGGTTCTGAATCCTGAGCGCTCCTGTCCGCCCCGCCTCCGTCGTTGTGGTGGGTGCCGGTCCCTCGGGTTCGGCTCTCAGCCTGCTTTTGGCTCGCGCAGGCATCAAGGTGACCCTGGTTGAAGCGGAGCCCAGCCTTTCTTCAGGGTTGCGGGGAGAGGCCCTGATGCCCAGCGGCTTCGAGGCCCTCGAGCACTTGGGCCTCTCCAGCCTCCTTACCACCGTGCCTCATCGGGCCCTCGGGGGCTGGCGGGTGCTGGTCGAAGGCCAAAATATCCTGACCGTGACTGAACCGATCGGTCCGGGACCCGCCTGCACCCTGGTGGCCCAGGAGGAACTGCTCGAGACCCTGGTGGGGCAGGCCAGCGCAAACCCCCTGTTCGAACGACGCCAGGGTGTCAAGGTCACGGGTCTGTGCCATGACCCTGACCGCCGCATCGCCGGGGTCACCCTGGCTGAAGGCGACACGCTGGCTGCTGACCTCGTTGTGGCCTGCGACGGCCGGGCGTCGCGCTTGCGGCAGGAAGCGGTCTTGCCCCTGCGGGTCGATCCTCCCCAGCACGAGGTGCTTTGGTTTCTTCTGGCGGAGGCGGCGGTCGCCGAGATTCGAGACTGGTTGGAGGGCACCTTCCTGACTGTGTTGGCTGCTGGCCATGGATTTGCCCTGTTTGAAACCGCCGCCGACGGGAATCTTCGCCTCGGCTGGCTGAGCCGACCGGGCGAAGATCCGGATCTCAGCCCCGGTGCCTGGTTGGAGCGCCTGGCCCAAACCAGTCCGGAGCCCCTGGCCGGTTGGCTGCACCAGCTGCCCATTTCGGCCCTGCAGGGCCCATTGCGGGTGCCGATCCAAGTGGGCCTGGCCCAGCAATGGCACCAAGACGGTTTCCTCATCTTGGGGGATGCGGCCCACCCCCTCAGCCCCGTGAGGGCTCAAGGCCTGAACATGGCCCTGCGGGATGCGGTCGTCGCTGCGGACGTATTGGTACCAGCCTTGCAGAGGGGGGACAGGCAGGGTTTGGATGCGGCGTTACCAGAAGTCGCCCGCCGCCGCCTACCGGAACTGCGCCGCATCCAGACCCTGCAGGCCGCCGAAGCCAACAGCGGCGAACTGCTGCGCAGCCAAGCCTGGCTGAGGCAACTGCTCGCCGCCCAGCCCAACTGGTTCCGCCCCGTGGCAACCCGAATCTGGTTGGACCGCCAGCGCCAACTCCGGCAGGGTCTGCCCCTGGGAATCAGGCCAGGGGTTCCATGATGGACGTGTTCTGGATCGGCCATGGTGCGCGTCCCTTCCCGTCGCCTGACCCCACGTTTGATGTCAGGCTCCCGGCTGAGCGCCGGCCTTCTTTGCGCCAGCCTGGTGGGCGCTCTCATCACGGCGGGGGCATCGCGCTCTGCCCCCGCCCCTGAAGCCTTTCCAGCGCCGGAGACCTTCCGGACCCTGCAACTGACCACCTACGCCTGCGGGCGTGAAAACACGGCCAGCAGTTGCGATCGGGCCCGGCAGTTGGCGGATCCCCTGCTGGATCACCCCAGGCTGCCTGCCAGCTGTAAGGATGTGCTTTGGCGGATTCGCCAGAAAGCAGTGGTCGGCACGACCAACAGCTTTGAGCGGCGCGATCCGATTGATGCCGCGGCCAATGACGTTACCGTTTTCTGTCGCCAACTCCCCAAAACCAAGAACGACACCAAGACAGACAAACCAAACCAGGGAGTTGGTGGACTGCGCCTGATTGAGCCTGTCGCGCCTTGATCAGACCTTGCCTTGGTGAGAGATCCGGCCAGTACTCGTTTGCCCTCCAACTCCTGCTAGCGGCGCGAGGCTGCTTTTGCCGCTCGCAGATGATTGCTGAAAAGACAACAATGAGCAATTGGCCAATTCGGCTGCTGGGCAATTGGCTGGGCCCATACCAGCCAAGCAAGATTCATTCAGAACATTCAGCCAAAGCTAGGGCTTGGTAACACTGGCGCTTTGCTCAGGGGCGGTCAGATCCAGCAGTTGATGGGCCGTTTCCTCCATGAAGGTGAGGCTCATCGGCGTCACCACAATCGCCTTATCGGCCAGACGGCAGAGCGTGTTGTGTTCGGCTGCCGCTTCACAGCTGGCAGACAACCGCAGCAACACCTTGGTCAGCTTGCCGCGCAGGCAGGTTTCCGCTCCGGCATGGTCCAAGACCGCCTGGGCCGCCTTGCGGGTTTCACTCACCGCCTGGGGATAGGGAATCGCCGCCTGGGCCGGTGAAAATGCGAAAGGCGCGAAGCTGGTGAGCAAGAAAGCCAAAAAGGCCAGAACTGAAAAGCCAAACCGACGCAAAGGAAAAATCCGTCGAGTCAAGCCAGGCATGGTCATTGAATCCGTTGATCGTCAGACCATAACTTCGATGCCCACACGCCTTATGGGACAACGGACCGCTGCCCAACTGGCGGGGGGTGACGCCTGCAACCACTCCAAGGTTCGCCCAGCCAAGCCGCGATGGAAGTGCAGGGTTAATTTGCTCCTGCCAATCTTCGCCCCGATCGGGTCCCCATGAGCGACAGCCCCAGCGACAACCCTGTGCTCCGGGTCGATCTCAGCCAACCCTTCAGCGACCAGAAACCGGGCACCTCAGGACTACGCAAAAGTAGCCGCCAATTTCAAACCCCCCACTACCTCGAAAGTTTCGTGGAAGCGGTATTGAGGGTGTTACCGGGTGTGGCCGGGGGCACCCTGGTGCTGGGGGGGGATGGACGCTTCGGCAACAGAGAGGCGATTGCCACCATCGCCCGCATGGCCGCGGCCCACGGAGTGGAGCGCCTGGTGACCACCCAGGGAGGCATCCTTTCCACTCCGGCTGCCTCCCATCTGATTCGCCAGAGGGGCGCGATCGGCGGCATCATCCTTTCCGCCAGCCACAACCCCGGCGGCCCGGAAGGCGATTTCGGCGTCAAGGTGAATGGGGCCAACGGTGGCCCGGCGCCCGAATCCCTCACCGACGCCATCTTCACCACCACCCAGGTCCTTGACGGCTATCGCATCAGTGCCGGAGATGCCCCGGGACTGGATGTCATCGGCACCTTTGACCTGGGCCCGATGCGGGTTGAAGTGATTGACGGGGTCGAGGACTATGTCGCCCTGATGCAGCAACTCTTCGACTTCGACCGCATCGCGGCGCTGCTGCGCAGCGACTTCCGTTTGGCCTTCGATGCCATGCATGCGGTCACAGGCCCTTATGCGATCCGCATCGTTGAAGGGCTGCTGGGGGCCCCCGCCGGCACCGTCCGCAATGGCAAACCCCTGGAGGATTTTGGGGGAGGCCACCCCGATCCGAACCTCACCTACGCCCATGAACTGGCTGACCTGTTGCTGAAAGGCGACGCCTACGACTTCGGTGCCGCCTGCGATGGGGACGGGGACCGCAACATGATCCTGGGGCGTGCCTGCTTCGTGAATCCCAGCGACAGTCTGGCCGTGCTGACGGCCAACGCCACCCTGGCACCGGGTTACGCCGGGGGACTGGCGGGGGTGGCTCGCTCGATGCCCACCAGTGCGGCGGCCGACGTGGTGGCCAGAGATCTGGGGATCGCCTGCTTTGAAACGCCCACGGGCTGGAAGTTCTTCGGCAATCTGCTTGACGCGGGCCGGATCACGCTCTGCGGCGAAGAAAGTTTCGGCACGGGCAGTAATCACATCCGCGAAAAAGATGGCCTCTGGGCTGTGCTCTTCTGGCTCCAGATTCTGGCCGTCCGCGGCTGCAGCGTCTCCGAAGTGATGGCGGGCCACTGGAATCGCTTTGGCCGCCATTATTATTCGCGCCACGACTATGAGGCCATCCCCAGCCAGGCGGCCGATGCCCTCTACGGCAGGGTGCGGGACCAGCTGCCCAACTTGCAGGGCCAACGCCTGGCCGGTCGAACCATCGCCACCGCCGATGACTTCAGTTATGTCGATCCGGTGGATGGCTCCGTGAGCAGCGGCCAAGGCCTGCGGCTGTTGCTTGAGGACGGCAGCAGGGTGGTGCTCAGACTTTCGGGGACAGGGACCCAGGGGGCGACATTACGGGTCTATCTCGAAAGTTATGTCGCCCCCGGGGGTGACCTCAACCAGGATCCCCAAATGGCCCTGTCCGACCTGATCAGCGCCATCGACCAGCTGGCCGAAATCCGTGAGCGCACGGGGATGGACAGGCCGACCGTCATCACCTGATCGGGGCATCAGGCCCACACCTGTAAACAAGCCTGCTGAACACGCAGCCAAAAGAACCATTTGCCCGCAAGGCTTCTAGCCTTATTGGTAGTGGTCCCTACCTTCCCCATGACTTCCGGAGCCTCCCTCCCCCCGCACAACAATCCTCTGGGCACCACCACGGCCCTTGATCGCCTGGCCCTCGAGGCCGGCCGTCTGAAGGGATTCACCCAGGCCGAGGGAATCATGATGATCGTGCTTGGGGTGCTGGCCCTGAGTTTTCCGATGATCGCCTCCGCCTGGGTGACGGTGATGGTGGCCGTCGGTTTCTTGGTGGCGGGGATTATGGGCTGGTTCAACAACCTCAGCCGATCCGCCCGGCTGAGCCGGTGGCATTGCTTCTGGCGTCTGGTCGTCTCGGCCCTGCTGATGGTGGCCGGGATCTGGATGCTGTGGCAGTTCAAGTCCGGTCTGATCCCCGCCGCCCTGCAGATCAAGGCTTTGGCGATGGCCATCGGTGTCGTGTTCTTGGTGGAAGGAATCGTGATGTCGATCGTTTCCCTGACCCACCGTCTCAGCCAAGGCTGGGGCTGGGGCCTGGCCAACGGTCTGATCACGCTGGTGTTGGGCCTGATGATCCTGACCATGAGTCCCGCTGGCCTCCTCTCCGTGCTTGGCCTACTTGTGGGCATCAGCTTCATCTTCAGCGGCATTGACTTGCTTGGCTTCAGCTCCCGTTTCCATAAGGTCGGCCGCCATTGATCTGGCAGGGAGATTCCTCTTGCCTGGTCTGAACGCAACCCCAGCGCCGATGGGTTTGGGGTTGCGGCCATGAGCTTGCCGTGACCGATCTCTTTGGCCATCAAGGTGAACAACTGCGCCGCCGCATCGCCCCCCTGGCCGATCGCCTGAGACCGCGAAGCCTTGATGAGTTCGTGGGCCAGGAGAGGATCCTGGGGCCGGGTCGCCTTCTGCGAAGAGCCATCCTGGCCGACCGCGTCGGCAACCTGATTCTGCATGGCCCGCCTGGAACGGGCAAAACCACCCTGGCCCGCATCATTGCTGGCTCCACCCGTGCCCACTACACGAGCCTCAATGCCGTGCTGGCCGGGGTCAAGGATCTCCGCACCGAGGTGGATCAGGCCAGACAGCGGCTCGAACAGCATGGGTTGCGCAGCCTTCTCTTCATTGATGAGGTGCACCGCTTCAACACGGCCCAGCAAGACGCCCTGTTGCCCTGGGTCGAAAACGGCACCCTCACCCTGATCGGTGCCACAACCGAAAACCCTTACTTCGAAGTCAACAAGGCCCTGGTCAGTCGTGCACGGCTGTTCCGCCTGCAACCGCTCGAGCCGGATGCACTCCAACGGCTGCTCGATCAGGCCCTGGCCGATCCCGAAAGAGGCTACGGCGGGCGGCAGGTGCAGCTCAGTCCAGAGGCTCGCGACCATCTCGTGCGGGTCGCAGGCGGTGATGCCCGCAGCCTGCTCAATGCCCTGGAACTGGCGGTGGAAACCACCCCCCCCACTCCCAACGGCTTGATTGTCATCGATCTGACGATCGCCGAGGAATCAATCCAGCAACGGGCGGTGCTCTACGACAAGCAGGGGGATGCCCATTTCGACACCATCAGCGCCTTCATCAAGTCGCTGCGGGGCTCGGATGCCGATGCCGCCCTGTTCTGGCTGGCTCGGATGGTAGAGGCCGGTGAGGATCCCCGCTTTCTGTTGCGGCGCATGTTGATCGCCGCTGCTGAAGATGTGGGCCTGGCGGATCCCCAGGCCATGGTGGTGGTGGCGGCCTGCGCCAGTTGCTTCGACCGGGTTGGACTGCCCGAAGGCCTCTACGCCCTGGCCCAGGCGGCTCTTTACCTGGCTGGCACCGAAAAAAGCAACAGCACCATGGGGATCTTCGCGGCCCTTGAGGCGGTGCGGCGCGCCGACAAGCAAGGGGTCCCCGCGCACCTGCGCGATGGCCATCGGGACGGCCAAGCCTTCGGCGACGGGGTCGGCTATCGCTATCCCCACGCCTATGCGGACCACTGGGTGGCCCAGCAGTACCTACCGACGGAGCTCCAGGGCGAACTCTTCTGGCAACCCGGCAACCTCGGTTGGGAGGGAGAACGACGCCATCGTCTGCAGGAACGTCGTGCGGCCCAACTAGCAGCGGTTGATGAAATGGCCGGCGAAGGCAGCGATCCCCTCAGCAGCAGTCCCCGGGATCCCCAGCTGGAGCGCTGGCTGCGGCGCCAGTCCGCCGCGGAGGGGGAGCGGTTGGATCGGCTGCGCCAACAGCTTTGGCAAGGGGCCCAGATCCGTGGGCTGGATCGGGTGCTGGTGCTTGAGAGTCGTTCACTTCTCTGGGCCCTCGACCCCCTGCACCTGGCCAGCGAAGGGGAGGTGGTGATCAGCCTCGCGGCCAACGCCGACCGTGAGCGAATGGAAGCCCAGGTGCAACTGCTGGATGACCTGCGGCGCCCCCGCTTGATTGCATCGGCCCCCAACCCTCCCACCTGCCTGCAGGAGCTGGCCGGAGAGGGGATCGTCTTTGAGTGGTTCGTGGCTCGCCAGCCACTGCCTGGTGAGCCGCAGGGACGACGGCGGGCCTGGCTGGAGCAGATCCAGGCCCTGGCGGCACCCGGGGCGGAATTGCGCCTGCTGTTGAGTCAACCGCTGCTGGGTCCCCTTGGCGGCCTGCGGCAGTCCGTCAAGGGGCCCCCTGCACCTCCCCTGGCCGATCGAATGGAGGATGTCCTGCCCCTCGAACAGCGCTGGCTTGCGCAACAGGCCCAGGAGCATCAGTGCTGGAGTGCGGATCTGGCTCAGCTGGGCTGGTCGGTGGACGTCCGATCTTGGGAGGAACCACTCAGCTGGCGACTGGAAGCTTCCCTGCTGCAACGTTGGTTTTCCCTGGGTGCCCCATACCGCACCCTTCTGGAAACACACCTCGAGCCGGCAGCGGTTGATGCCCTCGAAAGCCTGTTTCGAGCCGCCGCCGGCAGCACCGTGCCGCAACGACTTCGTCACACGCTGGTGATCGCCCAATGGGCTCCATCACCAAACCGGACCAGCCCAAGGCTGGCATAAAAAAGCCCCGGGGATTCCCGGGGCAGCGATGAGCAGGTCTTCACCGAAGCATCGATTGACCGATTCAGGTCAAGGGACCCAATCTCACCAAAGGCCGCGGATCGGGGCCATGGGAGCGGGAGCTGGTGCGGACATTGGACGCATGGCCACTGGCTCGGCGACTTGGTTGGCCTGGATGCAGGCGGGCAGGAAGACGTACCAGGAGAGCAGAGAAGTGCACTGGGCGGTGCCGGGCTTGCAACGGCCTTCAGCGCAGATGTTCTGAGCACCGGTGTAGGTGTTGCAGAAGTCAGCCAGACGGAAGTCTGTCGGCAGAGCGGAGAGGATGCCGAAGGCCGACAGCTTGCCGTCAGCAGCGTCGGAGATGATTGCCGAACGGAGCGCCTGAACCGCATAGGTGTTCATGCTCCAGTAGGGGAAATAGCTGGCGGTGGCGTTCTTGAGGAACTTCACGCCGGCGTCCGAGTAGAGGAACTTGGAGACCGCTACCACATCAACGTCATAGTTCTTCTTGAACCCTTCACGGACCTCAGAAGCAGACCAACCGGAACGGGCGATGCCACCAGCCAGGCCCCGGTCGGTGATTTTGCCGTCCTTAACGAAGGTGGCGAAGGCGGATTGAGGGGTCGACCACGTGGCCGCTCCTGTGTTCCAGCGGACCGGATAGGCCGCAGCCTGAACGGAGACAGGAAGAGATGCGGCAGTGACGGCCGTTCCCAGGAGGAGACCAGCAAGCAAACGCTTGGACACGGTGGATCAAAAGGGACTTCGAGGTCAATCTACCGAAAAGCGGGCGAATTCACCGAACTGATCGTCAAGTTGAGCTTCTGCACACCCTGCGGCTCCCCTGATTGGAACCGCTCGCCAAGGGACAAACCAACCAGCTCCCTTCCAACCAAGAGCCCAACCCTTACTTACGGACTGGGCTCTTGACGAGACACAACCTAAGACAAGCCGAGGTCAGCCAGGATCTGATCCGCCATTGTTTCAGCAGTGACTTTGCGATAAATGTGTTCCAGATTACCTTTTTCATCCACAACAAACGTGTGGCGCATCATGCCCATGTACTCCTTGCCCATGAACTTTTTCAAGCCATAGCTCTCATAGGCGCTGGCTACCGGGCAGGGCTCGGCATCGCTGAGAAGCGTGAAGGGCAGCTCATATTTTTTGATGAATTTGCCATGGCTTACCGCCGGATCCTTGCTGATGCCTAGAACCTTGATGTCATGGGCCAGGAAGCGGTCCCAACGATCTCGAAAATTGCAGGCCTCCTTAGTGCAGCCAGGAGTGTCGTCCTTGGGATAAAAATAAATCACCACTTTTTGTCCCTTGAAATCGGCGAGCGATACCGCTTCGCCGGTCTCATTCGGAAGGGTGAAAGCAGGGGCGGGATCACCGACGGATAGGGGCATGGCCGAGGCCTGAACAGGACTTTTAGCCTAGGGAAGCCTGAGGGCGTCCTGGAGGGGAGCCTCTCCACGCTCCTGAGCAGGGGCGGGCCTCAGGGCCGCCAGGGCCGCCATACAAAGGTGGGGTTCATGCTCCAGAGGGATGTCTAATCGGGCCAGGGATGGGCCGATCAACGGCTTCAAGACGGGTCCATCCCCCCCCCGTCAGCACCACTCGGAGCCCCTCCTGGCCCCCTTCTGCAGACGCGGCCACGATGGCTGCCGCCAGGCCCTGGCTCACACCCACCAGCATTGCCTCCCGGGTCTCGGTGGGCCAGGCTTGCTGACCTCCGCAGCTCAGGGCCTCAAACCCCAGGCCCGGCGTCACCAGGGTGTCCGGCAGCGCCGTGGTGCCCGCCGCCATCGCCCGCCATTGCAGCGCCAAACCGGCCAAGAGCCTTCCGCCCACAAAGCGACCCGATGGGGCGATCCGGTTCAGGCTGAGCACTGTGCCCGCGTCAGCCACCAACAGGGGCCCGGGCCATCGTCGCCAGGCCCACCAACCAGCCAGAGCCCGATCGATGCCAAGCCAAGGGGGAAGGCCGTCCAAGGGGACCTCGGCGAGGGACAAGCGGGCGCTGGCACGGAGGCCGGCGGTGGCTGGCACGGGTCCCACCGCCGCCCAGGCATGGGGGAGGGCGTCTGGGGGGAGGGATCCCGGCGGAGGAGGGGCCTCCCAGGTGATCAGGGCCCCTGGGCATCGGGGGTCAGGAATCGCCCAGTGCCAGCGGCTGTTGCCAATCAGGAGCCAGCGAGCCTGGCCCCCCTCCATCTCAGATCCCCTCGCCCAACATCCCCGGCAGATGGATGCCGCATTCCTGGTGCAGGCCCCCAAAACGGGTGGCGCGACCCGTCACAGTGCCATCTTCGGGGGCACTGGAATGCCAGTCACCGACCGTGGAATATCCCTGATCAAAAAGGGGATGCTGAGGTAACTCATGGTCGCGCATGTAGTAATAGATGTCCTTCTTCGTCCAGGAGAGAAGCGGCCGCAGCGACCACAGTCCCCGCACCGGATCGAGGGGGGACATGCCACGACGGTGATCGGTCTGACCTCCGCGCACGCCGCTGGCCCAACAATGCACTTCAAGATCATGGAAGGCCTGATCCAGCGGCTGAACCTTGCGGATCTGGTTGTAAAGCTGGCGCTCATCAGCCTCGCTGGATTCCCAGAGGCGGCCGTGCAGCGCTTCCATCCGCGCTGGAGAGATTTCCGATTGCACGACCCGTAGATCAAGGGGGAGCAATTGCTGCAACTGCTCGGCGTAGCGGTAGGTCTCAGGCGGCAGATACCCCGTATCCACCCAGATCACAGGAATTTTTACCCCCCCAAGAATGGCGCCCAGCTGGCTGACCTGATGCAGCAGGACGGCCGACTGGATGCCAAAGCTGGTGGTCAGTGCGAAGTGGGGACCAAAGCTGTCCCAACCCCAACGCAAGCGCGCCAGCGAATCCAGGGACTCCAACCGGCGACGCGACTGATCGAGATCGAGACTCTTGCCAGAGCAATCGCTAGGTAGAGCCATGGGACCCCCACGGTCTGAGGGGGGATCGGAGATCGCGGGGATCGTCGATGCGGGGACCGCCATCCCTCCATCATGCCGTCGCAGTCCTCCCACGGTAGGTTGTCAGGAATGCCTGAGCCGTTGGTCCAAGACGAGACAAACCGCCGATCCCAAACGGGATCAGGCTCCGATCCGATTGTGATCGTCGGTGGGGGGTTCGGCGGCCTGTACACGGCCCTGGCCCTGGCCGAGCGGCCGGACCATCCCCCCCTCCTACTGATCGAGCCGAACGATCACTTCGTTTTTGTCCCCCTTCTCTACGAGTTGTTGAGTGGAGAGCTGCGCCGCTGGCAAGTGGCGCCCCTTTATCAATCCCTGCTGGCCGGCAAGGGGATCGGCTGGCTCAGGGACAGGGTGGATCACATTGATACGACCACCCGCCAGGTGCACACCGGTCAGGGCCGCACCCTCACCTACAGCCGCCTCGTCCTGGCCACTGGGGCCGGGAACGACAGCTTCGGTGTTCCCGGAGTCTCGGAACACGCCCTGGGGTTCCGCACCCTTGCCGATGTCGAGCGTCTCCAGTCCCTTGTGCGAAAGCTCAAGATCACCCCCCCCCCTGGATCCCGGTTGGCGATTGTGGGAGGCGGCCCCACCGGCGTGGAGCTGGCCTGCAAAGTGGCCGATCTGCTGGGCGATCGGGTCGCCATTGAACTGATCGAGCAGGGGCCATCGCTTCTGAGAGGCTCCCGCGCCTTCAACCGGGAGCAGGGGTTGCTGGCCCTGCAACGTCGCAAGGTGCGGATCCGCTGTGATACCCGGGTGCAGGCCGTCCATCCAGGTCGGCTGGACCTGGCTCCAAGCGTCGAAGGTCTGGGGCGGCCGGAATCCCTTGAGGTCGAGGCAGTGGTCTGGGCGGCAGGGCTGCGCTGCCAGCCGCCGGCCCTCCGCCCTGTCGTCGACCATGACAGCCGCGGTCGACTGCTCTGCGGTCCCGACCTGCGCCTTCTGAACCATGCGGATGTCTTTGTGGTGGGCGATCTTGCCGCGGTCCAAGACGTCCCCGACTCCGCCATCGAAGCTGGTGGCCCGATCCCCCCGAGCAGCGCCCAGGTCGCCTTCCAGGAGGCCTCCCTCGTCGCCACCAATCTTGGCCATTCCCTCGCCGGTGAAGCCTTGGACGCCTTCGTATGGAAGGACCTGGGCGAAATGCTTTCCCTAGGGCTGGGAGAAGCGAGCCTCACCGGGGCCGGCTTCACCCTGGCGGGACCGGGAGCCTATCAACTGCGGCGACTGGCCTATCTGGCCCGCTTGCCCGGGCTCCCCCTTCAGATCCGGGTGGCGGCTGGCTGGCTGGCGGGCGCTGGCGGGTCGAGGTCAGAGGCTTGAAGCAAGGTGTCCTGGCGGGCCGTACGGCTGGATTACGCCCGAGTGAGCGGCGGCGTCTGGAGCAGATCTGTCATCGACGCCATCCCTTTGATGCCATCGCCGACGAAGTCACCCTGCATCGACTGGCGGCCCTCTGCCTGAGGCTGGAGACCCCCCTCACCCTCGTCGTGGATGGCCGTGGGGTCTGCCGTTTTTTGTGGATTGGGGAGCTTGACGCTCCCACCAGCGAGGCCCCCCTGACCCCTTCGAGTCGCCGCCGCGAGGGGCCCCATCGTCTGCTCACCTGCGCCGGCACCGCCCGCCATCCCCTGCTCCACCCCGGGGAACGCGAGGCTCTGATGGGATTGGATCTGAATCCCACCTGCTGGTTGCGCTTTGGCCCCAGCCCCGGGGCGGGTGGTCGCTGGCCGGCCAGCCTCAGCGTTCCGGCCTCCCTGGGGGCCAGCGCCTGGTCCTGTCTGCGAGAAGACGACCTGGCGACGCTCTGCGAGCTGGATCCTGAAGAAGTTGCTCCAGAACAGGGCAACGCCGAGAGAGCCGGCAGCCGGGAAACCCTTGATGAAGGGGCCCGCGACAGGGTTTTCATCCTGAGCCTGGGGGACGGCGGCCGGGACTCGGAGCGACGCCTCGCAGAGCTGGAGGGCCTCGTGAACAGTGCCGGCGGACTCGTGCTTGGCAACGTCCGCCAACGGCCCAGCCGCCAGAACGGGCCCAATCTCTGGGGCGACGGAAAATTGCGGGAGGCCGCCCTGGAAGCCCGCAGGGTCGGCGCCAATCTGGTGGTGACGGACAGGGACTTGAGTCCCCTGCAGGCGCGCCATCTGGAGCGGATTCTCGACCTTCCTGTCAGCGACCGCAGCGAGCTGATTCTTGACATCTTTGCCCAACGGGCGGCCAGTGCCGCTGGCCGCCTGCAGGTCGAACTGGCCCAGCTGCGTTACCGCCTGCCCCGCCTCACCGGCAGGGGCCTGAGCCTTTCGCGCCAGGGAGGCGGCATCGGCACCCGGGGACCTGGAGAAACACAGCTGGAAAAGGATCGCCGCGCCATCGCCCGCCGGCTGGAACGACTGCAACAGGACGTGCAACGGCTGGGGGACCATCGCACCCGCCTGCGGAGGCAACGGTCTGCCATGACCCGACTGGCCCTGGTGGGCTACACCAACGCCGGCAAAAGCTCCCTCCTCAACGCGCTCACCGGCGCCCCTGCCGGCCAAGGGGTCCTGACCGCCGACCAGCTATTCGCCACGCTGGATCCCACCACCCGACGCCTGCATCTCGGAGGCGCCAGCGAAGGAGCGCGGGACATCCTGATCACCGACACGGTGGGATTCATCGAGGATCTGCCACCGGCCTTGCTGGAGGCCTTCCGCTCGACCGTGGAAGAGGCCCTAGAGGCCGATGGTCTGCTGCTGGTGGTGGACCTGGGGGATCCGAGCTGGCCTGAGCAGCTCAAGGCGGTCCAGACGATCATGGATCGCCTGGGCGCCGACCAACCTCGGCTGGTGATCGGCAACCAGATCGACCGCTGCCCCAGCAGCGAACTGGAAAGAGCCCAGGCCCTTGTCCCGGACATGCTGTTCGTATCAGCCACCTCCAGCCTGGGCTTGCAGCACCTAGGCCAACGCCTGCTGGAGTGGCCTGGGGCGTCCCATCCAGGGGCGGGGGCGACATGCCAACATTCTCATGTCTTCTCCCCTGAGGCCATGGCCCTCCAGCTCGGCGATACCGTTCCCGATTTCACCCAGGATTCCCAGCTGGGCCCAATCAATTTTTACGATTTCGCCGCTGACCACTGGGTGGTTTTATTTTCGCACCCGGCTGATTACACACCGGTCTGCACGACAGAACTGGGTGAAGTGGCCCGCCTGCGTCCCGAATGGGAAAAAAGGAATGTGAAGACGATCGCCCTGAGCGTTGACTCCGCCGAGAGCCACAATGGTTGGATCTGCGATATCAACGAAACCCAGAAAACAAGCGTTGACTATCCAATTCTTGCCGATCTCGACAAGAGGGTCAGTGATCTCTATGGCATGATCCACCCCAATTCACTTAATAACCTGACGGTTCGATCGGTCTTCATCATCGATCCCAACAAGAAATTACGGCTCCAGATCACCTATCCCGCAAGCACTGGCCGTAATTTCGATGAGATTCTCCGGGTCATCGACTCGCTGCAGCTCACCGATAACCATCAGGTGGCGACCCCCGTCAACTGGAAAGACGGCGATGATTGTGTTGTCGTGCCCTCCATCCCGACCGATGAGGCCCGGACCAAGTTCCCCAAAGGGGTTACCGAGATTCGTCCTTATCTGCGCATGACGCCCCAGCCGAACCGTTGAAACCGGGCGCAGGCCATGGCCACCACCCCAAGCCGTGATCGGCACTCCAACGCATGAAGCCATGGTGGCCGTGGCCCTATCGAAGCCTGATGACCGCTGATGCGGACCTGACGACATGGGCACCATGAGAGTTCTTGGGCTCATGAGCGGCACCAGTGCCGATGGGGTTGATGCGGTGTTGGCGGAATTCTCGGGTCGCCCGGACCGACCCGTTTGGCGGATCCTGGCCTCGTCCGCGACGCCCTATCCAGCGGATCTAAGGCGCAGCTTGACGGCCGTTGGCCAGGGTCAGGTTCTTTCGGCGGCCAGCCTGCTGGATCTATCCGAAGCCGTCACCGAAATCCAGGCCTTGGCGGCACAGTCCTGTGATCCCGGTGGCGAAAGCCAACTGGTCGGATGCCACGGCCAGACCATCTGGCATCGGCCACCCACGAGCCAGCGACGCGGGTTGAGCTGGCAATTGTTGCAAGGCCCCCTCCTAGCCGAACTGCTGGGGCGGCCCGTGGTCTTTGATTTCCGTAGTGCCGATCTGGCCCTGGGCGGCGAGGGCGCCCCGTTGGTCCCCGCCGCCGATGCCGCCTTGGTGGGGGGCATCAGCGGCTGGCGGGCCTTGCTCAACCTCGGAGGCATTGCGAACCTGACCCTCCTGCCGCCCGGGGTCGGTCCCGAACGGCAGAACCCTGTACTGGGTTGGGATTGTGGCCCAGCCAACACCTTGATCGACCTGGCGGTTCAACGCTTCAGCCAGGGGGAACTCAGTTTTGATCAAGATGGGGCCTGGGCCCAGCGGGGCCGAATCCACGAAGAGATGATCCGTCAATGGCTGCAGGAGCCTTATTTCCAGCAGCAACCACCCAAATCCACCGGTCGGGAAATGTTTGGCGCCCCCGACCTTGAGCAACGGCTCCGCCAGTTGCATGGACAAGCCTGCCAGGATCCTGCCGACATGATTGCCACCCTCACGGCCTTGACGGCGGCCGTGGTGGCCCAGGATCTCGAGCGAAGCCCACGCCCGCTTGAATTGCTCGTCGCCGGCGGCGGCGCCCGCAACCCCATGCTGATGGAACAGCTGCGGCGCCGCTGCCGCGGCCTGGCTGTCCGCCCCCTGGCCGATGTTGGCATTGGCGACTCCCAGAGGGAAGCCCTGGCCTTTGCCCTGTTGGCCTGGTGGCACCAGCAAGGCCATGCTGGATCCCTGCCCTCGGTGACCGGCGCACGTAAAGCCGCGGTCCTGGGACTCTGGGCCCAACACCAGGGTTGAACCAGAAACATCGTCCAGGCCCGAACAGGCCTAATCCGCCGCGCGGGGCAGGCGAAGACGACGAGGCACCCCCTTGAGGCGACCGGGGCCCTGGCGCTGCTGACGTTCGAGCACCTCGCGGAAACGGGCATCGCCTGGGGCCGCCTCGCGGGCTTGCTGGCGTTCCAAGCGATCCAAGCCCTGCTGAATCAGCACCTTGGCCATGTTGCTGACGGTCCGTGATTCAGCCTCTGCCAGGGCGGCGAGGCGGTCACAAACCTCCTCGGGCAGCACCACCTGGATTCGCGGTGACTTGGATCGCCCGCTGGAGGAGGTCTGACGGGTAGCCACAGCTGCGGAGATCCGCACGGTTAGGAACGAGTGTACAGAGATCTTCTGGGATAGTATCCAGCACTATGCTTAACGCACCGCACCGGTCCGCGCCATGGCCCGATCCACCCCTGTTCGTCCCAAGAATCCAGCGGCCACTCCGCAGGTCAGGAACCGCACCGGCAAACGCCGCAGTCCTGAGCGCAGCGATGTGTTGGTGTCGGCGGTGATCAGCACCTACCTGCTGACCCATCTGCACCATGTCCTGCAACGGGCGGAATACGGAGCCCAACAGGAAGGCCAACCTTCCCTGGCGGCCAATTACGCCCAGTTGCGCAAGGTCCTCTGCCTTGACGCCCGCAGCATGGAAGATGCCTCAGCCACCGGAACCGACATGGACGATCAGGTCACAGCTGCCTGACCACCACCCAGGGCGGCAGTCCCAGGGAGAAGATGGCATTCGTCTATC
Organism: Aphanothece sp.; assembly: GCA_040373885.1. GTDB lineage: Bacteria > Cyanobacteriota > Cyanobacteriia > PCC-6307 > Cyanobiaceae > Cyanobium. Next base: position 11,687 of record JBEIVL010000003.1, on the reverse strand, counting down.
CGCTTTTCCGAGATGGCCAGTTCAGTCTCTGCACCACCGCCAGCGGGCGACTCCTCGCCCGTGTCGTCCTCAGGCAATGCCGGGCCCCTATACAACCGGATCAGTGCTGACGAAGACCTGACCCAGGCCCTGTTCCGTCAAGCCCTTCAGGATCCCAGCGGCACTCTGGCTCGCATTGTCGAAATCGGCGCCGCCCTGGGTCTGCCGGTGACGGTCGACGAGGTGCGAGCCCATATCGCCAGTCTCGACGACCTGGATACCAAACAATGGTTGCTCAAGGCTCGCGGCGGCCTTTGAGTCGATCCTCCGGCTGCCGGCCGGTCAGCCCATCCGCCACAGCCGCATTGATGACCGAACTCCCCATGGACCGGGCAGGCGGTAATCGACGGTGCTGTGCACCGCCGCCTTGGGCCCAACTGAAAAACAGCCAATAGCTCACGAGGGCCAGGCCGGCCGCCACCACGAGGGCAGCCACCTGCTCAAGGCGTTTGATCATCGGGAACCCTGCTGGTGTCTGCGAGATGCAGAGGACAATCAGTCTGACCGACGGACCTGAGCGACGGGCCAATCCCATTGGCCCCTGGCGCCGGGGGATGATGAAGGGACCAAGGGAACCCTGGCTCCGTGCTGCGCCTCGAACGTATCGGCAAGATTTACCCCACTGGAGAGGTGCTTAAGGATGTCAGCTGGGAGGTGAAGGCCGGAGACCGCATCGGGTTGGTGGGGGTGAATGGGGCTGGTAAGTCCACCCAGATGCGAATCATCGCCGGCCTGGAGGAGCCCAGCAGTGGCCAGGTGGTGCGCCAGGGAGATCCCCGCATCGCCTATCTGCAACAGGAGTTTGATGTCGATCTCAGGCGCAGTGTCCGACAGGAACTTTTTCAGGCCTTCGGAGAGGCCGCCGAGGTGCTCAACCGCATGCGGCTCGTGGAGAGCGAGATGGCAACGGACCAGGCTGCTGACGACGCCGATCTCCTGAATCGACTCATTGAAGACCTCGGGCGTCTGCAGAACCGCTTCGAGGCGCTGCATGGCTATGAACTGGAAGCCCGCATCGACAAACTGTTACCCACAATCGGCTTCAGTGCGGAACAAGCTGAACGGCCGGTGGGCGACTTCTCCGGTGGATGGCAGATGCGCATTGCCCTGGGGAAAATCCTGCTTCAGGATCCCGATCTGTTGCTCCTGGATGAACCGACCAATCACCTGGATGTCGAAACGATTCAGTGGCTGGAGACCTATCTGCTTGAGCAGACCGTCCCCCTTGTGGTGATCAGCCATGACCGCACGTTCCTGGATCGGGTGTGCAATCAGATCGTGGCCACCGAACGGGGGGTCTCGCGCACCTATCTGGGCAACTACAGCCAGCACCTCGAACAAAAGGAACTGGAGCGGGAAGCCACCCAGGCCGCCTATGAACGTCAGCAGAAGGAACTTGGGACCCAACAGGCCTTCATCGACCGCTTCCGCGCCAGTGCCACCCGCAGCACCCAGGCCAAGAGCCGCGAGAAGTTATTGGACAAAGTGGAACGCATCGAAGCGCCCCTTGAGGGGGTGGAAGGACCGCGCTTCCAATTCCCACCAGCACCTCGCTCCGGCCGACTGGTGGCGTCCTTAAAGGATCTCAGCCATAGCTACGACGATCGGCTGCTGTTTTTGGGCGCCAACCTGGAGGTGGAAAGGGGCGATCGGATCGCGCTTGTGGGCCCCAACGGCGCTGGCAAATCGACCCTGCTCCGGTTTGTGCTGGGCCTGGAACAGCCTGAAGAGGGCGAGGCGGGAATCGGTGAACACAATGTGATTCCCGCCTACTTCGAGCAGAACCAGGCCGAGGCCCTCGATCTCAACAGGACGGTGATTGACACTCTCTTCAGTGCCGTTCCGGATTGGACCCAGACCCAGGTGCGCAGCTTGCTGGGCCGGTTTGGGCTCAGCAATGACAGTGTGTTCAAAAACGTTGGTCAACTCAGCGGCGGGGAGAAAGCACGCCTGGCCCTGGCCCTGATGCTCGTCACACCCTGCAACCTGCTGATCCTTGACGAGCCCACCAATCACCTCGATATTCCTGCCAAGGAGATGCTGGAAGATGCGGTGCGCGCCTACGAAGGCGCCGCTCTGGTGGTTTCCCACGACCGCTACTTCATTTCCAGGGTGGCCAACCGCATTGTCGAACTCCGCGATGGCGAACTCGTCGTCTATCGCGGGGATTACGCCTACTACCTACAGAAAAAGGAAGAAGAACGTCAACAAGCCGAGCAATCCGAGGCCGAGGAAGCCCGTCGCCTCAAACAGGCCGCCAATCGTCTCAAACAGAAAACCAAGGCTGCCGGCCGCAAAACCTGAGAGACACCCGGCCGCAGGTCGCCGACTATTGATCACCGTCTGATCACCGTTCCCAGAAAACCGACTCAAACGCCAATACCACATGGCGTTCCGACCGCAAGCCCCGGCCCCACCAGCTTCGCAGCGCCCTGATGTGTGCAAGCGCTGACCGAACCTCAATCGAGCGATGTTGCGGCAGCCTGGAGCGACGACCCCGTCATCCATTCCAAGCCAAGGCTTCTGCCCTGAAATCAGGTCTCTGACGCCCTCTGCAAAACAAGATTTCCAGCCCAACAGCCCGCCTGAGGAACTGAGGGCCGACCCGAATCATCAGCGAACACTGGCTTTTCCTCTGCCGGAAGGGAAGCGTGTCGCAACGGATACCAGGGCACTTGAAACAGTTCGTAGCCTTGGCGCAGTTTTCAAGCCCTTTTTTTGCCATGTCCGAACCCCTCAGCCTCAGCCTCGGTCAGAAATTCGAACTGGAACGCATGAGCCGCGCCATCGACTCGACCGTGGACATTCAGACCCTCCAAGGTCTGGCCAAACAGCTGCTGCAGGCCTGGCACAGCCAGAAAGCTGCCACCCAATGGATGATGCGCCAGCAACTGGACTCCCCCTCCCGGGTGGCCCAGGAACTGGCCCGGCGCCCCGAGAAGCTGGAGGCGATCCGGGCTGAAGTGGAACAGCCCAGTTACGACGTGCTTTGAGATCGGGCCTGTGCCTAACGAACCTGTTCCCACTCCGCCGGCAGCACCTGCAACTGCAGGGGGCGTCCATCACGAACCAGACCGAGGGTGAGGGGACGACCGATTCCACTCGCTTCGACAGCCGCTATCACTTCAGAGGGACTACTCACAGGCCTGCCCTGAACGCTGATGACCACATCACCTCTCCTCACTCCAGAGCGGGCCGCAGGCCCCGAGTCCAGAACATTCACGACCAGGGCACCTGGTTGGGGTCGTCCCCCCGGTCCAACCGGCAGACCGTTCAGGGAGACTCCAATCATGGGATGAACCACCTTTCCGGTAGCCACAATCTCGGCAGCGATGGATCGGGCCCGATTGATCGGAATCGCGAAGCCCAGTCCCGCCCCTGGCCCTGTACGCACCAGGGTGTTGATGCCCACGACTTCCCCGTCAGCATTGAGCAATGGCCCGCCTGAGTTGCCCGGATTGATGGCGGCGTCGGTCTGAATCAGGTCCAGGCGCTTATCAGACAAACCTAGTTTGCTGGCACTTCGATTCAGGCTGCTGATGATGCCCAGGGTGACAGTGTGATCGAGGCCATAGGGATTGCCCACCGCAATCGCCCAGTCACCCACCTGCAGGGCATCCGAATTGCCGAGGGGGGCCACCGGCCAAGGACCTGGACGTTGCAACCGCACCACGGCCAGATCCGTGATTCGATCCAAACCGACCACCTGACCTTCCACGCGCTGGCCATCCTGAAGCCCCACTGTCACCCGCGAACTGCCTTCCACCACATGGGCGTTGGTCAGTAGTAATCCCTGGGTCTGAAAAATCACCCCGCTGCCCTGACCCCTGACCTTGCGCTGGCCCGGCTGTACGGCCGGGGGCATGCCGAAGAAACGGCGCAGCATCGGATCATCCATGGGCCCGGCAGCAGATCCATCCGAGGACGCCGCCAGCGTGCGCTCGGTCTCGATGGTCACCACCGCGGGACCGGAACGGCGCACGGCCTCAGCCACGAAGGACTGGCGAACCAACGGAGCTGCGCTGGGCCGGGCCCGGGCCGCAGGCATGCTGCCCAAGGGAATGGTCAAGGCGGCGGGGCCCAGGAGGGCCAGAAGCACAGGGCCAAAGCGACGCGGACGCCCGAGGGAAAAACGACGAAGCACAGGAAGGCATCAGAGCCAACGACCATCCTGGCGACTGGAGGGCCACCACCAAGGCCCGATCGCCCTAGGATTTATGAAGTTTTCCAACTAACAATGGACACGAGCCGGCTCCTGTTGGCCTTCCTCGCTTTCGGGGCCGCCTGCACCACCCTCTGGGCCTGGATGCTCGCCACTAACGGTTCTGCCACCCAACGACGATGATGATGGATGTGTTCCATCGGCCAGGGGCATTGACCGGCCCATGAGCGTTCCTTCCCACTCCTTCGACCTGCTCGAGCGACTCTTTCCCCTGCTCTACGCGGGTTGTTTTCTGTTTTTGCTTTGGCAGGCCTTTCAGGTCATGGGCAGGGGTTTTCAGGCGGTTCCCCGCCCTGGTGACAGCGGCTCCACCTGCAGCGCCACGGGCGCCATGGCCACTGATCGGATGGCATCCGATCGGACCGGCAAGGTGACGATCCACCCCGAACTTCTCGATGCCGAGGGGCGAATCACCCGGGAGGACCTGCTGACGGTTCGCTTCAGTGGAGACAACGGCGAAGCAGCGGCTCCCATCGATCCCAGCTGAAACCAGACCATCGGTGAATAGGCTCAGCGATCGGACTGCACAATCCGGGAGACGCTGATGGTGGACCAGAGGACACGCATAGTGGCCGCCGTACTGAACGGGCTCAAGCTGCCGCCCAGGTTTCGGCTCAAACTCGTCAAGGACGATCCGATTCGGCTGGAACTCAGCATCACGCCGGCCTACGGCAAGGATCCGATCCTGGTGGGCATTGTCGAGTCCCAGGACCTGGTGGCCAGGCGGGATCGGGAGGGGCGCATTCCCCGCGACCTACAAGGAACCTGGGATTGGACGGTTCGCCACGGCAAGGTGACGACAGGCGGCTGGAACCCTTATCTCAAAGAAGCCCTGCAGACCATGTTCGAGACAGGGTTGCCCGCCATCGTTTACGAGGAGACCACAGGCGAGGTGTATCACCCCGTCGACGGCATTCGCCACGTGCGCTGAATCCCCTGGCCGCTCCCCTGCCGATCGACGCCTTCCTGGCGCTGATCACCGAGACCCTCATGGCCCGGGGCACCCTTCTGCTCCAGGCCACTCCGGGGGCCGGTAAGACCACCCGGGTTCCCTTGGCCCTGCTGGAGTCCATGCCAGAGCCAAGCGGAATCCTGTTGATCGAGCCCCGCCGGCTCGCGGCCCGCTCTGCGGCCCAGCGATTGGCGGCCTCCCTCAACGAAATCCCTGGCGAACAGGTCGGCTACAGCGTCCGCTTCGAACGTCGCACGTCCAGAGCCACCCGGCTGGAAGTGATGACGACAGGCCTGTTTCTCAGGCGCTTGCAGGGAGACCCGGAATTGGCGGGGATCGCCGCCGTGGTCTTCGACGAATTTCATGAACGTGGGGCTGAAGCCGATCTGGCCCTGGCGATGCTGCGCCAAGCCCGCCAGGAATTGCGACCTGACCTTCTGCTGCTGATCATGTCCGCCACCTTGGACCTGGAGCCGCTGGCGGCAGGCCTGGAGGGGGCGGCGGTGATCACGGTCCCAGGGCGCAGCCATCACGTGGATGTGATCCATCAAGTTCCGAGGGAAAGGGAGTCCCTGCCGCATCAGCTTCTGCGGGGGTTGGAAGAGCACTGGCTGCGGCAACGCACGGACGCCGAAACCGTGTTGGTGTTTCTGCCGGGTCAAAGGGAGATTGGCGCCTGTCAGCGGGCCATCGCGGAGACCCCGTGGGGGGATGATCTGGAGTGCGTGCCCTTGCACGGGAACCTGTCCCTGGAGGCCCAGCTTCAAGCCATCGCCCCGGCCCAATCCAGGGCCGGCAAGATTGTGCTGGCCACTTCCATCGCCGAAAGCTCCCTGACCCTGCAGGGCGTCCGTCTTGTGATCGACAGCGGCCTGAGTCGCGTCAATCGCTATGACCCCACCAGGGGAATGGATCACCTGGTCACCCATCCCTGCAGCCAGGCCAGCGCCACCCAGCGCTGTGGCAGGGCCGGACGGCTGGGCCCGGGCCGCTGCCTGAGGCTCTGGTCCGCCGCCGAACAGGCCCGCCGGCCCGTCTTCGACCCACCGGAACTACTGGAGAGCGACCCTTTGCCCCTGGCCCTACAGCTAGCCGCCTGGGGCAGCCGTGATGGACATGATCTGCCCTGGCTGCAGCCACCACCGCCCCAACCGCTAGCGAAGGCCCGCCGGCTGCTGGGACAGATGGGGGCCCTCAACAGCCAGGGGTGCATCAGCGGCCATGGCAAGGCGATGGCGGCCATCGGCTTACCCCCGCGCCTTAGTCACATGCTGCTGTTGGCCGCCGAGAGGGGCTGGCTTGATCAGGGTTGCGCCGTTGCGGCCCTGCTCAGTGAACGCGATCCCCTCGATTCTCGAGAGGTGGGAGCCGATCTGATGCATCGGCTCGACTGGCTGCGAAGGGGGGGGCGATCGGGCCCCTGGCGCCAGGTCATGGAACAACTCAAGCGACAGGTGGGCCAGGACAAGGTCGTTCCCGGCAGAACGGGTACGCCTGATTCAGGCCCGAGCGAGGATTGGATCGCCGGGCAGTTGCTCTGTTGGGCCTATCCCGAACGCATCGCCTTGGTGCGCTCCAAAGGCGATGGATCGGTCCTGATGCGCCATGGCGGGGGTGCCCGCCTGGCCAGTGGTGACCCCCTGGCCTACGCCGAAGCCCTGGCCATTGCCCGGGTGGGGGGCCATCAAGTGGGGGGCCAAATCCAGGAGGCCCGCATTCTTCTGGCCGTGGCGATTCCGGCGGATCAGATCGAGACCCTGGCGGCTGAAACCGCGAGCCTCACGCTGCGCACCCGCTGGGATAGCAGCAGCGCACGGGTGCGGTGCGAGAGGGTCCACCGCCTGGATTCCCTCGAACTTGAAGTGACACCCTGGCCCGACGCGGATCCGTCCGCCATCGCGAACACCCTCCTGGAGGGGGTGCGCGGCCTGGGTCTGGACTGCCTGCCCTGGACTCCCCGCAGCCGACAACTCCAGCAACGCCTGATTTTGGCCCACCGGCATCTGGGTGATCCCTGGCCTGATTGCCGCGACGAGGTGCTCCTCGAAATCCTGTCGGACTGGCTTGGGCCCCACATCCAAGGGCGGCGCAGCCTCCAGGAGCTTCAGCAGATTGATCTTGAGGAGGCGCTCTGGGGCGATTTGGAATGGCCGCACCGAAGCCAATTGGACACTCTTTTGCCCCCGACTCTGACGGTGCCCTCGGGGCGGCGCGTGCCTCTGCTCTACGGGGCCGATGAAGCCGTGCTGGCGGTGCGACTCCAGGAGATGTTTGGGTGCGACAGCACCCCACGTTTGCTGGGTGGAGCCTTGCCCCTGACCGTCCACCTGCTCTCGCCTGCGGGTCGAGCGGCCGCCATCACCCGCGACCTGGCAGGGTTCTGGCGCGGGAGTTATGCCCAAACTCGGCGGGAGCTGCGCGGCCGCTATCCACGCCATTCCTGGCCTGAGGATCCGACCCAGGCACAGGCGACACCCAAGGCTCGACCACGCCAGGGATCCCCGCCGATCTCCCAATGAAGCCTGTGATCGTCCTGCACAGGACTGGGCAGGCTCTCGCTGAGCCCTGGCTACAGCCTTGCCCCTCACCCTGAACGCCTAATCTGTCGACCCATGAGGTTGGGACAGGCCTTGTCTGAACCGGCCGCATCCGCCATCAACCGAGTGACAGCCATAGCCTCCGAGTCTGGGGGATTACCGCGATACAGCGTTGCCGAACTCAATCAGGCCATCGGCACCCTGCTGGATCGAGGTTTTGCGCCCCGATTTCTGCTGGAGGCCACCGCCAGCCGCCCCCAGGTCAAGAAAGGCCATCTCTGGCTGACTCTCACCGATGGCGAGGCCTCCATTTCAGGGGTGATCTGGGCCTCCCAGCTGGCTCGCATGGATTTCATCCCCGAGGAGGGAGACGGGGTGATCGTGGTGGGCAAGCTCAATTTCTGGGCTGCCCGCGCCAATCTGACTGTGCAGATCCTGGATGTGCGCCCTGGCCTGAGCGCGGTGATGCGTCAATTTGAACGGGTGCGCGCCCGGCTGGCACCGGATGGATGGTTCGATGCCGAACGCAAGCGATCGCTTCCGACATGGCCCAGGCGCATCGCTCTGTTGACCAGTGTGCCGAGTTCAGCCCTGGCCGACATGCTGCGCACCGCCAGGGAACGGTGGCCAGCCACTGCTCTGCTGGTCGTGCCCATCCCTGTGCAGGGGGCGGTGGAAGCCCGCATCCTGCAGGCGCTGCGGGGGTTGGCTGAAAACAAGGAAGCCCTTGGACTTGATGCGATCGTTCTCGCCCGAGGCGGCGGCAGCCGCGAGGATCTGGCGGTCTTCGACGGTGAGGCGTTGGCCCTGGAGTTAGCCCGATCTCCCGTACCGGTGGTCTGCGGGCTAGGCCACGAGGATGACACCACGATTGCTGATCTGATTGCCGACTATCGGGCGGCTACTCCCACGGCAGCCCTCGTGGCCCTGCTTCCCGATCGCTCCGCCATTCGCGTGGGCTTGTGGCAAGTGCGCAAGCATCTGATCCAAAGGGCAGAGCTCAGGATCGCTGCCCTGAAACAAACGCTCCAGCACCAAATGGATCGACTGACGCAAGTCCATCCCCGCCGGCTGCTCTCACGCCAAAGGGAGGTGTTGGAGCAGCAGCAGCGACTTCTAGCCGCGCTCTCCCCCCTGCGTCCCTTGACACGAGGGTATTGCCTTGTGCGAGATCCCCACGGTCGGCTGGTGAGGCGTATGGCCCAACTGCAGACAGGAGATACCGTTGATCTGCGGTTTGTTGATGGAAGGGTGTTGGCCCAGACCCTCAGTCTTCAGCCGCTGCCTTCCAGAGAGTGATCCGCCGCGCCATGGCCACCACCAAAAAACGTTCAGCCGAGCAGAAACCAGAGTCCCCGGAGACCCAAGGCGAAGGCATCTGCCTGGGCCCAGACGCCGCCCTGGAAGGAATCCACGACCTCAATTTCCGGGAGGCCCAGACGGCTCTTGAGCTATGTCTGGCCCAGTTACAGGCCAGTGATCTCGATGTGGAGGCCATGGCCACCTTGCATCGGCGCGCCCAGGCCTATGCCCAACACTGTGTCCAACTCCTGGAGAAAGTGGAGCAGGAGGTGCTGATCTGGGACCCCGAACACCCCGAAAAACCAGCCGAGCCTTACCAACCATGAATTCATCCCCGGCCTCATCAGCCGCCCGCAATGCCAGTCCATTGGCCTGGCTCTACCTGATTCTGGCGATCGCTGGCGCGGTGTTGACCTGGCAGGCGAATCTGGCCTTCATGCAGGCCCACGGAAACGCCTTTGATCTCGGCCTGTTTGTTCGCCTGGCCAATGCCAATCCCGCCGCCCAGTCGCTGAGTCGTGATCTGGCGATAGCGGCATCGGCGTTCACGATATGGATGGTGGCCGAGAGCCGCAGGCTTGGCATGAAGGGGCTCCCCTGGGTCCTGGTGATCTGTGTGACGATCGCCTTCGCCTGTGGGGGGCCGCTATTTCTTTACCTAAGGGAACGCAGACTGATGGAGATTTCAGACAACCCATCCCCACTGCCCAACAAATAACTAGCCGATGCAACGAAAATCCTGGCACAAGTTAATTGTCATCAGGCCATCAAGATTGAAGTTTGGATGAGCCAGGACTGGAAGCGGGATCAACATCAACAGCGCTTACATCGATTGTGACGCTACCCGCATCGAAATCATCCCCAACACCTCCCAATCCGATTCCATCGGCATGCCCATCGAATGCTGATCCACAGGCGGGACATTGCGAGGCCCCAAGACTGACCATGCCACAGTTGGCGCAGGTGCGAAAACGTCGTCGATAGATTTGCCAAGCCAGTAGACCAAGTCCAGCGGCGAGCACAGGCAGAAACACCACGAGCAACGTGAAGCCACCGGCGAGTTCAAGCAACAACCGACGAACAGGACTGGGGAGAAGCAAAAGGATGGCTGCCAGAGCGATCCAGGTCCAAGGGAATAGGGGGCGCTGCATCAAGAGGTGGAAAGCGAAAATCAATTTCCATCACCATCCTCCCGCCTAGAAGAATGGTTTCAGCCAGGAGGGAGTACGGATCGCCCACCGCGATGACCGGTGGCCAAAACGACACTAAGACACTGACCATAATAAATGACTACACCAAGAAGCCACATCCAAAGAGTTAGCACCAACACCCCGCCCACCAATCCGTAGGCCTGAAAACGCAAGCCAAGCGTGAATAAAATACGGCCAAGCATCAAATTCAAAAAAGTAACCGAAATCGTCACCAAGACCGACCCAGGCAGCAACATTTTAAGTCCGACCCGGCGAGATGGCAAAAGCCAAAGAAAGAGGAGAGAGGCAAGAAAATTAATGACTAACGAAAATAAAAGATCGACCCCATAGGAAACCGAGGTGAACCAGGCCCAGCGCATAGGCGACGACTCAAATATAAAATTGCGCAGCCATGTAGAGCCCAAAAAGCGCACTGAACTCACAAATTGATCGAGCACAAGTAGAGGACCAATCAAAAGCACAAGGGCTATGGCCTTGAAACGTAAAAGTAAAAAACGGCGAACAAGTTGCCCCCAAGCTAAATGATCAAAACCAAACGGCCGATTCCACCAGAGACGATCGGCACCACGTTGTAGCGTCAGATAAATATTACTAGCATTCAATGCCAACAAAAGGACACCCAGGGCTCCCGCTCCAGGCCCCTGGCGAGAAAAGCGATCCAAGGTGGTAGCAAAAACAGGGATCATGGCCTCTGGAAGCACCTGGCCCACGAGTTCAACCAGGCGATCAAGTAACTCCTGATCCTTACCGAGCACTCTTGATGCCAAAGCCATGGCAATCAACAGGGCCGGCAGAAACGACTGCAGCGTGTGATAAGCGAATGCTGCGCTCAAGTCAATGCAATCATGCCGCAGCCAAAGGCGGTACGCCTGCCAAAACGGCTTCAGGCGGCGCCGCCAACCCCACGCTGCCAAAGTCATGCCAAAGACAAAACACAAAAAAAGCCACCAAATTGGTGGCAAAATGAATCTCAGCTTTGAACTGATTCAAATGCTGATTGATGGATAGAAGATTTTACCTGGCATCGAGCTATTTTCGCAGGGTGCTACCACCCAACTATTGTCGCCACTGCTGCGTTTCACAACCGAGTTCGAGATGGATCGGTGTGGGGCCACAGCGTCATGGACACCAGGAAAACAATCTTCTCAGGTGAACCCTGAGAACTGCATAGGTCGTGTCAATCTCTTGACACGCTCTGGATTGAAAGACTTCAGATCCGCCTCTTGATAGAGGGGTATGGTCAAGCCCTCGGTCTATTAGTACTCCTCCGCTTCACGTGTTACCACGCTTCCACGTAGAGCCTATTAACGGGTGTTCTTCCCGTGACCTTACTGGCTTATGCCATGGGAACACTCATCTTGAGGTGGGCTTCCCACTTAGATGCTTTCAGCGGTTATCCACTCCGCACATGGCTACCCAGCGTT